>NZ_JANFQH010000013.1:0-90449 GCF_024436295.1 Megasphaera sp. SC8-1
ACCATGGGCGATTAGCTCAGCTGGGAGAGCGCCTGCCTTACAAGCAGGATGTCAGCAGTTCGATCCTGTTATCGCCCACCAGAAAAAAAGACCTGTCACTTTGTGACAGGTCTTTTTGCGTTGTTAGTTGTTAGTGGCTAGTGGCTCCCCTGTGAAGGGGAGCTGGCGCCGCAGGCGTCTGAGGGGTTCTGCCCATGACGAGTGATTTGCCGCCACGGATTGCGACCTGCGGCCTGCGGTCTGCGGGCCGCCCTTTGGGCGTCCCCTACAGTGAACAATATAAAATACGTATCACATTAGCCTGCGGATTGCACAATTTGCATAATCTATTTCTTCTGCTCATTTTATATATGCGTAATAATATGTTTGATTCCTATAAGTTTTGTATTATAATGGATGGTAGCGATAGGATATTTTCCTTAGCCTAAGGACATATTCCTAATTATTTTCTAAGAACTTACAAGGAGTGGTACCCAAATGAGATTTACAGAAGATTTGAAAGCCCGCGTTTCCAAAGCACAGAAAAAAATCGTCCTTCCGGAAACGAACAGCCGTCGTGTATTGAAAGCTGCTGAACGCGTTTTGGCTGATGGTTTTGCTAAAATCGTTCTCGTAGGTAAACTGGAACAGATTAAGAAAGATGCTGCTAAATTCCAGATCGATCTCACCGGTGTCGAAGTTGTCGACCCTGAAACTTACTATCGTATGGACGAACTTTGCGCTTACTTCGCAAAACGTCGTGAAAAGAAAGGCATGACCCTGGAAAAAGCTCGTGAAATCATGCTCAACAACTACACCTTCTTCGCAGCTGGCCTCGTTGCTCTCGGTGAAGCTGACGGCTGCGTATCCGGTGCTGCTACGACTTCTGCTGAAGTTATCCGCGCTGGCCTTCAGGTCATCGGCCCCCGTCCTGGCAACAAAACCGTATCTTCCGCTTTCATTCTCTTGACCAACACTCCGCAGTATGGTGATAACGGTATCCTCGTACTCGGTGACTGCGGCGTTATCCCCAACCCGACGTCGGAACAGCTCGCTGATATCGCTTGCATCTGCGTAGAACGTGCTCGTCGTACCGTTCAGATCCTCAATCCGAAAGTTGCTTTCCTTTCCTACTCCACCAAAGGTTCTGGCGCTGGCGAATCCGTCGACAACGTACGCCATGCTGTTGAAATCCTGAAAGAACGCAACGTCGACTTCGACTTCGACGGCGAACTCCAGGCTGACGCTGCTCTCGTACCGGAAGTTGGCGAACACAAAGCACCGGGCTCCAAAGTTGCCGGCCATGCTAACGTCCTCATCTTCCCGAACCTCGATGCTGCTAACATCGGTTACAAGATGGTTCAGCGTTTCGCTAACGCAACGGCTCTTGGCCCCTTGGTCCAGGGCTTGGATAAACCTATCCTCGACTTGTCCCGTGGCTGCTCGTCTGAAGACGTTGCTGACGTCGTCGCTGTATGCTGCTCCGATGCCATCACAGCTGACCTCTACAAAAAAGAACGTGCTCAGCAGCAGTAATTGCTGGCTGAATTAAAAAAGGGGCTGTCGCATTAAGCGAACAGCCCCTTTTGTAGTTCGTTTGGCGTGGTCCGTTTGCCGAAAATTCTCGCAGCTGCAAGAAAAATGATATCTGCATACAGCAGATTGTTAAAAATTTTAAACCTTCACGGCAAACGAGCCACGACCCACGGCAAACGACGTGAACCAAGGGATTGTGCATGATGGCAAAAGCCTTCGTGTGACAATCCCTTTTTGTAGTGAAAGGCGCCCCCTACAGCGATGAACGATGAACGACCAACGACGAACGATCATTTATACCGTACGCGGCGGTTGCCGACGACCATGGTCGGGCTCAGGGTGCGGTAGACCATGTAGGTGAAGAACATGAAGCCGAAGAGGAAGACCAAGGCGTATTCGTCTGTGAGCGGGGCGTCTTTGGTGAAGTACCAGGCACAGGCCAGGGTCAGGATGAGGCTGGCGTACATGGAAATGGTGACGCACCACGTCCGCTGGCCGCGGTCGCGCATCTTATAGAAATCGTGGAATTTGACGTACATGGCGATGGTCCAGGTGACGAGGACGACAGCCAGTACGATGGGGACGATCAAGGGAAGGGGCAGATATGAGGATACGAGAACGAGGAGCATAAGGGCAAAGGTGCTGAGGAAAATCCCTTCCTGGCGTTTCAAATCCTGGCTGGAATCATCAGGGACAGCCGGGCGGTTACGACGAGACATGAGTCATCATCCTTTCTATAGCATTATGTCTCATTATAGCATAGGTTGACTTTCTTTCAACATTATGATAGCGTGAGGAGGTAAGGGCCGCCGTACAAAGGTGTTCGTCATTAACGATGGGACCTTTACTCTCTTTGTTTGATGTTTGACGTTTGATGTTTGGGAATACGGTTTTTTAATTTAAAACCATTTACATCAAACATCAAACTTTTAACTTCAAACGTAAAAGGATGTGTGATTATGCATGCAGTAAAGACATATGATGTCATTATCATCGGGGCTGGTCCGGCCGGTATTTTTACGGCCCTGGAACTGGCCGATAAAGGATTTAAGATTCTCATGGTCGAAAAGGGGCAGGACATACGGGAGCGCATTGCGACGAGCCTGAACAAGAAGGCCCTGCCCAAAGACCGGATGCGCAATGTCGTCTGTGGCTGGGGTGGTGCCGGTGCCTTCAGTGACGGAAAATTGACGCTGACGACGGAATACGGCGGCAACCTCGACGACTACATGTCCAAGGCCGACCTCATGGACAAGATTCGTTACGTCGATGACGTCTACTGCCGTTTCGGCGGTGCCGGCCGTAAAGTCTATGGCGATGAAAACAAAGACCACATCCGCGACATCAAGCGCAAAGCTGCCGCAGCGGACCTGCGTTTCATCCCGGCCCGTATCCGCCATCTCGGGACCGACGTCAACGCTCAGATCCTGACTAACATGCGCGATTTCCTGGAAGGGAAAGTCGACATCATGGCCGATACGGCTGTAGACCATATCGTGGAAGAGAAAGGCGAAATCAAAGGCGTCCTCATCGATGACCAGTTCTATGCCTGCCGTTATCTGGTCAGTGCTCCCGGCCGGGAAGGGTCGGAATGGTTTGTCCATGAAGTCGAAAAGATGGGCCTCAAACTGACGTCCAATGCCGTCGACATCGGCGTCCGCGTAGAAATGCCGGCAGAAGTCCTGGAAACGATTACCGACGTCGTCTATGAATCGAAGCTCATCTATTTCAGCAAATCCTTTGACGACCGGATCCGCACGTTCTGCATGAATCCCTATGGCTTCGTCGTCGAAGAGAATAACGATGGCCTGCTCACGGTCAACGGCCACAGTTATGCCCACAAGAAGAGTGAAAATACGAACTTCGCCATCCTCGTCTCCAAGAAGTTCACGGAACCCTTCCATGAACCGATTAAATACGGGAAGTACATCGCCAATCTGGCCAACATCCTCGGCGGCGGCGTCATCGTCCAGCGCCTGGGCGACTTCCTCGATGGCCGCCGGTCGACGCCGGAACGGATCCAGCGGGGCCTCGTCCGGCCGACCATGCCCGATGCGACACCAGGTGATTTATCGCTGGTCCTGCCGTACCGCCATATGCTGGACATCAAGGAAATGCTGGAAGCCCTCGATGCCGTCGCTCCTGGGGCCAACTCGCGCCATACCTTGTTGTACGGCGTAGAAGCCAAGTTCTATTCCAACCGCCTGGAATTGAGCCACGTCCTGGAAACGAAGATTCCCAATTTCTTTGCCATCGGCGACGGCGCCGGCATCACCCGCGGCCTGGTACAGGCGTCGGCAGCAGGTGTAACTGTCGGTCAGGAAATTTTGCGGCGGGAAGAAACGTAATCTGTCATTCTTTGAACCGGTATCCGGCACCCCAGACGGTCTCGATGTAGATCGGCTTGGCCGGGTCCGGTTCTATTTTTTCGCGGATGCGGTTGATGTGGACCATGACCGTCGCCGTATCGCCTTCGGCGTCGAGGCCCCAGACGCGTTCGAACAGGCGGTCCCGGCTGAAGACCAGGCCGGGATGCTTGGCCAGAAAGACGAGGAGCTCAAATTCGCGGTTGGTCAGGGAGATTTCCTGGCCTTTGACGTAGACCCGGTGTTTGTCGACGTAGATTTCCAGGTCGCCGCTGCGGAGGACTTCGCCGTCGGCCGCTTTCTGCTGGGCCTTTCCCGTCAGCCGTTCGTAGCGCGTGATGTGAGCCTTGACGCGGGCGACGAGCTCTGTCGGGCTGAAGGGCTTGATGATGTAGTCATCGGCACCGAGGCCGAGGCCGCGTATCTTGTCCATGTCTTCCCTTTTCGCCGATACCATCAGGATGGGGACTTCCTTTTCTTCACGGATGCGGCGGCAGATGTGGAAGCCATCGGTCCCAGGCAGCATGATATCCAGCAGGATGAGGTCGAAATCCTCCTGTAAAGCCCGTTCCAGCCCTTTCGTCCCGTCCGTTTCGATGACGCTTTCGATGGCGCTGGCTTCGAGGAAATCCCGTTCCAGTTCAGCAATTTCTATATTATCTTCAATGATCAAGATGCGTTTCATGATAGGCCTCCTCTATTTGTGGCAAGGTGATGACGACCGTCAGGCCCCCGCCTGGCGTTTCTTCTGCATGGATCTGGCCGTGCAGGGTCGTAATGATTTGTTTGACAATGGCCAGACCCAGACCGCTGCCTTTTTTGACATCCGTCCTGGCAGCATCGGTCCGGTAAAAACTGTCGAATAGGCGGGGCAGGTCGGCTGCCGGGACACCGGGCCCGTCGTCGGCAACGGTCAGGACGACGGAATGCCCTGTTTCGGCCAGGCGCAGGTCCAGGTTCACTGTAGGGCACTGCTTGTATTTCAATGCATTCTCCAGCAGATTGTCCAGGACCCGCTGGAACTGCATCCTGTCGATGGCTGTCCGGGCCGGCCCGGATGGCGGCGTGTAATGCAGGATGAGGCCCCGCTCGGCCAGGCGGGCTGTATTTTCAGCGGTGAAGTCGGCGAAATAATCGCGCAGTGAAACTGGTTCCATGGTAAAGGAAACCTGGCCTAAGTCGAGCTTGGAAAAGAGGAACAGCCTGTCGACGAGTTTTTCCAGGGTGCAGGCGTTCTGGTAGATGAGTTCGACATAATGATGGCGCTTTTCGGCGGTTTTGGCGATGCCGACCAGTATCCCGCTGGCATAGCCTTTGAGCAGGGTCAGCGGCGTCGACAGGTCATGGGAAATGCCGGCGATGAGTTCCTTGCGGTTCTGCTCATACTTTTCCTGGGCCAGGCGGGCCGAGCGCAGCTGGCGGCGCATGTGGTCGAAGGCTTCGCAGGTCCGGCCGAGCTCATCGCGCGATGACAGGGTGAGTTCATAGTCGAGGTTGCCTTTTTCGATTTCGGCTGCCGCCGTCCGCAGTGCCGCCAAAGGCGTCAGTATCTGACGGGACAGGACGCGGGACACGATGAGGCCACAGGCAATGATGATGGCACTGGCTGTGCCGACGATGAAGAGGAGCAGGGTCTGGATGACGCTTTTGGCCATGCCTTCACGGATGCCGCTCTTGGCGATGAACGGCGTGTTGCCGGCAGCGATGACCGTTGTCCCGCTGTGGGGGGACGTATAGCGGAAGAAGAAGCCGTCGCCGTCCCAGGTCATGACCGTCTGCTGGCCATGGGCCTTCCACAAGACCCGGTCGGCCAGGCTGCGGAAGTCGATGCCCGGCGTGACATAAGCGACCTGGTCGTTGCGGATGATGGCCGTGGCAATGCCCAGCTCCTCCAGGACCTGGCAGTCTTCACGCATATCCTTGACCTTTAACGGCCCGGGCCGTTCGGCTTTGACGCGCAGGGAACTGACCGTATATTGGATGGACAGGGCCGGCCCTTTTTCCGGCCACAACGTCGTCAAGTCATTGTGAGGCGAAGAGAAACGGAGACCCGAGATGAGCAGGAAACCCAGGACCGTCAAGATGGCGATGGGAACAAAGACCATCGTGAAATTGGCAACGAGCAGGCGGTGCCGCAGTGAAATGTCACGTATACGCAGCATAAGCAGGACATCCTTTCATAGTGATAGTTTTATTATAGAGTGATTCGTGGCTAGTGGCTAGTAGTTCGTGGCTCGTGGTTAAATTTAAAACCATCCGCTAACCACTAACTGCTAGCCCCTAACCACTTAAAAGGGCTTGTCGCACGTGCGACAAGCCCTTTTGAAAGGAGGCCTATTCTTCTATTTCTGTATGGATGACGGAGCCGTTGGTGGCGTCTACTAAGACGTCGTAGCGGACGGAACTCGATGTGACGCGGACTTTATACATGGGGTGGAAAGCGCGTTGCGGCATAGCGCCCTGCGGCATAGCGCCCTGCGGCGGCTGGCCTTTCATGTCAGGCTGGCCCTGGGGCGGTGCCATGGGGGGGACGCCTTGTGTATCGGCCTGGCCATTCGGAGCGGCTTTGGCCGTAGCCCCGGCAGCGGCATCGGTTTTTTCTTCACCCGGACGGCCGGGCTTCATGCCTTCCGGTCCCTGCGGGCGTCCTGCTTCATGGTCTTTGCGGTCTCTCTCTTTTACTTTGTCTTTGCGGTCGCCTTTGCGGCCGTCTTTAGGACCGTGCTTGGCGCTATTCATATCGAAGAGGGCCACTTCTTTGAAATCCAGGTCGCTTTCGTCCTTGCCGATGGCCTGGGCTGCGGCGGCACAGGCTTGGTCTTCGCTGATGAGGGAGACGTTGCGTTGTTCGGCCTGGGCTTTGGTCATCTGGGCCATGGCTTCGACCCGTTCGGCGTGACGGGCTGTGTGCTGGCGGTACAGGTAGTAGTGGCCGCCTGCCGTCGCCAGTACGCAGACGACGCAGAAAGCAGCGGCGATTTTGGCATTGCGGGCCGTGCGGACTTTATGTTTGATCGAAATGAGTGTATCTTGCCATTTTTCCTGGGTCATGATAAATTCCTCCTGTCTTCAATCACTGATTCTTGACTACGAAGACAGTATAAGGGATAAATCTAAAATCGAGCTAAACCAGGCCGTAAGAATTACATAAATGTTGTATAATGAGTTTGTAGTTTGTAGTTTGTAGTTTGTAGTTTGTAGTTTGTAGTTTGCAGGCTGTAGGGGCGCCCATGTGGGGCGCCCGCCGAGTCCGCCATGTTTTATATAATAGAGAGTGAGGTATCGATCATGAACGATGAACGTTTGAAATTGACTCAAATGGCGTCCTGCTCCGGTTGAGGCGCTAAGTTAGGGCCAGGGACACTGGCTCAATTGTTGGACGGGCTTCCAACACATAAAGATGACCGCCTCCTCGTTGGCTATGATAAGAGCGACGACGCGTCGGTCTACCAGGTGAGCGATGATCTGGCTGTCGTCCAAACGGTCGATTTCTTTCCGCCTATCGTCGACGATCCTTATTTATTCGGTCAGATTGCAGCGGCCAATGCCCTGAGCGACGTCTACGCCATGGGGGCCGAGGCGAAACTGGCCATGAACATCATGTGCGTCAATTTGTCCATGGGCCGCGAAGCCATCCGGGCTATCCTCGAAGGGGGATACCAAAAGGCCTATGAAGGCGGGGTCATCATCACCGGCGGCCATACCATCGAAGATAAGGAGCCGAAGTACGGCCTGTCCGTGACCGGTTTCGTTCATCCGCAGAAATTATTGCGCAATTCGTCGGCCCGGCCTGGCGACGTCCTCATCCTGACCAAGCCCTTAGGCGTGGGTATCTTGATGACAGCTGCCCAGGGCGATTTCGTCGAAGCGCCGCTCCTGCAGCAGCTCTATGACCAGATGGCCCAGCTCAATAAGACGGCCCGGGACATCATGGTCCGCTATGACGTCCACAGCTGTACCGACGTTACGGGCTTCGGCCTGTTGGGCCATGCCTGTGAAATGGCCGATGGCAGCGGGACGACGATTCATTTTCAAGGCGATGCCATTCCCTATCATAAAGAGGCCCTGGACATGGCGGCCATGGGGCTGATCCCGGCCGGAGCGTACCGCAACCGTGATTTCGTCGCCGGCCGGATTGATACGGGCAGCGCCGATAAGCGCTTCATGGATGTCCTCTATGACCCACAGACTTCGGGCGGCCTGCTCATCGCTGTCGCCGAAAAAGACGCAGCGAAGCTGGAACGGGCCCTGAAAGACACGATTCCCTGTGCGGCCGTCGTCGGCTATGTGACCGGGCGGGAGAACTACTCCATCGTCATCGATTGAATCTCTTACGCTTATAGTAGCGGGAGAGATTGGAGAACATTGCTGTTTAAAGACATAGCGATGGATTTCACAGGTATCGAACCTGCAAAATCCATCGCTATACTTATTTTATGGCGGTTAATTCTTCAATGTTCATAGATTCAATCTTTTTACCATATTGTAATAACAAATCCTTGAAATATAGACAAGCCTTAGATAAATAGCGATCTTTATGGTAGATAACCTGAAGATTTTGAACGAAAGGAGTACCTTTTACAATTAACGGAAAGGCGTTGACTGGCTCAGTAAAATTTTCTTTCTGGTTAATGAGACTGGCGCGGGTTGCAAAAAATGCGGCGACACCGCTGGCCCCGACTGCCGTAGCGATTTGTATATACTGGCTGGTCATATAGGTAATGGGAGTAATGCCTGCATCTTTAAAGATGTTTTGAATGGTTTCGCCAAGACGGTTCTGTAAAATGCAGAATGGCAATTGGGCAAAATCAGCCAGGTTTGCGCCTTGGAGAGACTTCTTTTTGATTTTTTCGCTATCCTCGTGAAATGTTTTTTTCAGGAGACTATCGGTGATGCAAAGATATACCTGGTCCCGCATCATGTGTTGTTTGACGAGGTTCGGATTTTCTGATTGAGATAAAGCAATGGCCAGATCTAAATCGCCATCCAGAACGAGTTTTTCCAAAACGGTTGTCGTCGCTTCTTTTAATTCAAGTTCAATCAGCGGGTATTTGGTGGTGAAAATTGGTAATATATAAGGCAGGCAGGCGTTTGAACGTAAAATACTGGCTCCAAAATAAATGAGGCCTCGCTTTGAATGTTTTATGTCAGCCAGGATGTCTTGTAAGTTTTCATTTTCCCGGATTAATTGCTGTGCATAACGAAGTACAAATGACCCGGCATAGGTAAGGGAAAGTTTGGGGTGCCGATTAAGTAGTTTAACACCGTAGTATTCCTCTAAACGAATAATGTGGTTGCTCAATGTTTGCTGAGAGATGTGGATGCGTTCAGCTGTGCGGGTTATATGTAGATCTTTAGCTAATTCTGCAAAATAGTACAGACTGTCTATGTTCATGGATATCATCTCCGTTACAAAAATATTTTGTAAAAAATAATAAATTTAATAGTTTTACTTGTGGAAAGTTTTGAAATATAATCTAGTTGTAAGCAAGAGAACAGGAAATACAAAATATGAACTGATTATACTAATTCATCAAAGGAGAGATTCATTATGGCATGGAAAATTTTATTACCTCAGGAAATCATGGAAGAAGGAGCGCAGTTGTTGAAAGATGCTGGCCATACACTGATCCGTGGCAGAGGTTTTGAAACAGCGGACGTCTTGGCAGATATGAAGGAATATAAACCGGATGCGATGATCGTACGTATTACCCCGATTACCCGCGAAGTCATTGAAGCGAATCCGAATCTGAAAGTTATTGCCCGTCACGGTGCCGGCTTTGATGCATTGGATGTCAAAGCTTGCCATGATAATGGGGTACAGACTTTATATGCTCCTGTAGCGAACAGTACCTCTGTTGCTGAAACAGCCATCATGCTTATGTTTGAATGTAGCCGCAATGTCTTGAAACTGCGTAAGACCTGGGTTCAAGACTATTATAAAGCAAAACTGAAGATTCACAAAACAACTCTTAATGGCAAGACCTTAGGCATCATTGGTTGTGGCAATATCGGCAGCCGTGTAGCAAAGCGGGCTTTAGGGCTGGAAATGAACGTCTTGGCATACGACCCGTATAAACGGGCAGCTGAATTTCCGGAAGGTGTCGAAGTCGTACGCGACTTGAACCGGATTTTTAAGGAAAGTGATTATGTATCTGTGCATACGCCGAATACGCCGCTTACCCGTCAGATGATTAACAAGGAAACACTGGCTATGATGAAATCTTCAGCCTTCCTGATTAACACGGCTCGTGGCGCTTGTGTCAATGAAATGGATTTGTATCAGGCCTGCAAAAATGGAATTATCGCAGGCGCCGGACTCGACGCTATTGCCCATGAACCAGTTGATCCTAACAATCCACTGCTGACATTGGATAATGTCATCATTTATCCGCACATCGGCGGTAACTCTGTGGAAGCGGCCCACCGGGCTTCGTACTTCTCTGCGATGGGCATCGAAGAAGTATATGAAGGCAAAGAACCGACCTGGCCGATTCATGATATTGATTATACGACAGCACCGACATACATGGATATCCGTGTTCCCGATAAGAAACCGGTCGGCATGTTTGATTTTTAATAGAGACGATTAATTTCAGAAATGAGGATATATCATGGATAAAGTACGATTGTTAAAAATAGCAGCTATTGCAGCTGTCATGATAGGCATATGGAATGGTCCTGTGCCGACAGGGTTGGAAGCCGAAACATGGCATATTGTTGCTTTGTATCTTGGATTGTTGATGGGGCTGGTATTCCGGCCCTTCTCGGAACCGGTTGTCACGTTGATCATCGTTGGTCTGGCTTCGATGTTTATGAAAAGCTCGATTCTCCTGCGCGGCTATGGCAATGATATGGCTTGGTTCATCGCTACGGTTACTATCGTTTGTACAGCGTTCATCAAGACCGGGTTGGGAAAACGAATTGCTTATAATTTGCTGATCCGGGCTGGTAACTCTACATTGGGGCTGGGATATATCATGGTCATCACAGACTTGCTCTTGAGTCCGGCAACTGGCTCTAATTCTTCACGTACCAGCATTATTTATCCGATTTTTCAGAATATTGCCCAAGGCATCGGCTCGACAGCTGAAAAAGCACCGCGCAAATTGGGAGCGTTCCTTGAAGTTTTGATGTATGCCAGCTCGCAAACAACATCGGCCCTGTTCCTTACGGGGATGGCTACTAACGCTATTACTGTAGCTCTTATGAGCGAAATGCTTGGTATCAATATGACCTGGGGAACCTGGGTACTGGCTTCAGCCGTTCCTGTTGGCTTGATCCTTTTACTAGCGCCGCTTGTTATCTATAAAATTTACCCACCGGAAATGAAATCTCTTTCCGAAGTGAAACCGTTGGCTCTTAAAGGATTGCAGGAATTAGGTCCCATGTCAACAGCTGAAAAAACGTTGTTAGGCCTCTTTATCCTGGCTATCCTTGGATGGATGTTTGGTCCGATGATTCCGTTTGTTAACTTGAAGATGCAGTATGTAGGTTTTGTCTTCTTGGCCCTGGTCCTGATTACTAAAGTCCTGGACTGGAATGATGTTATCGCTGCTAAAGGGGCTTGGAATATCTTTATCTGGTATGGCGCCTTCTATGGTATTGCCGCTTCCCTTTCTTCTGCTGGTTTTTACACCTGGCTGGCTGATTATATTGGTGGCATCATTGACTTGTCCGTATATAGCGGTATGACCGTTACAGCTGTTCTTGTATTCGTCAGCCTGGCTGTTCGTTATTTCTTCGTATCGAATAGTGCGTTTGTTGCCTCTTTTTACCCAGTATTGTTCATCCTGACCCTGGGAACTCAGGCAAACCCGATGGTTGTTGGACTGCTGCTCGCTTTCTGCTCGCCCCTGGGTGCTCTTCTCACGCATTATGGCAATGGTGCCGGTTTGATTACCTTTGCCTCTGGTTATGTACCGCAGAAAGATTTCTGGCGGGTTGGCACGACGATGGTGGCTATGTCCTTGGTTATTTTGTTCGGCATTGGTGTACCGTATTGGAAACTGGTTGGTCTGTGGTAGAAAGGATGAAAATCTATGTTGGATTATTTGATTACGAATGGACATGTCATCGACCCGGCTAATGGGGTAGATGAAGTTAAAGATATTGCAGTATATAATGGCAAGATTACGCGTTACGAAAAAGGCGAAGAAGCTAAACATGTGATTGATGCTCAGGGGCGATATGTATTTCCCGGTTTAATTGACTCCCATGCCCATATGTTTGCTGAAGGTACGGAAATTGGGATTTATCCAGATTTAGCCTATTTGCCGACCGGTGTAACCGCCGCCGTAGATGCCTCCTGTGGCGTAGCGAATTACAATTTATTTCGCAAGACTATTATTGCCCGTAGTAAAGTAACGATTAAGAGCTTTTTGCAAGTTTGTTCTGCTGGCTTGGTCACGACAAGCTATCATGAAAATATCAATCCTAAATATTTCAATCCTGAAAAAATGGATCGCATTTACCATGAAAATGAAGATAATATATTAGGTCTGAAAATCCGGCAAAGCGAAGAACTGGCTCAGGGTTTGGGAATTGAACCGTTGAAAGAGACCGTCCGCATTGCGAATAAAATTGGCTGCCCTGTAGAGGTCCATTGTACGAATATTCCGGTCCCGACGAAAGAAGTATTAGATGTACTTCGTCCCGGTGATATTTTTGAACACGTCTACCAAGGAGCTAAAAATACAATTCTTGATGATAATGGAAAGCTCTATGACTGTGTCATAGAAGCCAGGAAACGAGGTATTATCTTCGATACTGCTGAAGGCCGCAAACATGGTGACTTCACGATTATGAGGAAAGCTATGGAACAAGGATTCATCGCGGATATGTGCAGTACGGACCTGGTTCTCGGCAGCATGTACAGACGTTCTATTTTTTCCCTTCCTAATCTGATGTCCCGTTATATTTGCATGGGCATCCCGATGCAGAAAGTCGTAGAAATGTCGACAGCTCGCCCGGCTAAACTGATGAAGATGGAAGGTGTTATCGGTTGCCTTTCTGAAGGAGCCCATGCAGATATTGCTATCTTTGACTGGATAGATTTGCATCAAACTTATTTAGATTGGAAAGGTGAAAAATTTGTTGGCACGAAGCAGTTGAAGCCAGAGATGACCATCAAAGATGGACAGATTGTATATTGTGCGCCTGATTACATCTACGAACCAGATCGTAAATAAGAAATCAATTCCGCATATTTAGAAAATATAATCAATTATTGGTATATAGGAGGAACTCATCATGTGTGTAGGTTTTCGTATTTTCACTAAAATCAATCGTCCTGAAAAAGAACTCATAGAAGCATTCAAAGGACTTCCGGCAGCCAATGTTGCCGATGTTATGAGCCGTTTCTTCTGTGTGAATTCGGCGATTAAATCGTTCAATAACAAACCGTTGCTGGGGACTGCTTTTACTGTTCGTGCCCGCATTGGTGATAACTTATTACTGCATAAAGCCATCGCAATGGCTCAGCCAGGCGACGTTATCATCGTTGATGGCGATGGTGATATCTCCAATGCCTTTTGTGGCGATATCATGATGACGGAATGCCAGTCTTTGGGTATTGCTGGGGTCATCATTGATGGCGCCGTACGCGATAAAGCTGATCTGGAAAAACTGGATATGCCCGTTTATGCTCGTGGCGTCATGCCGAAAGGTCCCTTCAAAGATGGACCGGGTGAAATCAATGTGCCCATTTCCTGTGGTGGTGTTGTCGTAAACCCCGGTGATATTGTCATTGGTGACGCTGATGGTGTCGTCATTGTGCCACCTAAACAGGCTAAGGAAATCGCCGCTAAAGCGTGGAAGAAGCATGAGACTGAAGCAGCTAGTCTGGAACAAATTGCGAATGGCCGACGTGATAAATCCTGGGTTGATAAAGCCCTGGAAGCTAAAGGCTGTGAAATTATTGATGACTACTACCGTGCCTAACCGTAATCTATACAACGGATGATACAAAAATACCGATGAGTAACATGATGTTGCTTGTCGGTATTTTTGTTTATGTTGTTCATGGAAATATAAAATTAGAAAACACGTGCTCACAAAAATATTTTGTAAAAAATAATAAAATTCATAGTTTTACTTGTATATGATTTTAAAATATAATGTAGTTGTAAACAAAAGACATGATATACATTACATATAATTATTACAATTGATTTATAAAAGGAGAGACGCATTATGGCATGGAAAATTTTATTACCTCAGGAAATCATGGAAGAAGGAGCGCAGTTGTTGAAAGATGCTGGCCATACACTGATCCGTGGCAGAGGTTTTGAAACAGCGGACGTCTTGGCAGATATGAAGGAATATAAACCGGATGCGATGATCGTACGTATTACCCCGATTACCCGCGAAGTCATTGAAGCGAATCCGAATCTGAAAGTTATTGCCCGTCACGGTGCCGGCTTTGATGCATTGGATGTCAAAGCTTGCCATGATAATGGGGTACAGACTTTATATGCTCCTGTAGCGAACAGTACCTCTGTTGCTGAAACAGCCATCATGCTTATGTTTGAATGTAGCCGCAATGTCTTGAAACTGCGTAAGACCTGGGTTCAAGACTATTATAAAGCAAAACTGAAGATTCACAAAACAACTCTTAATGGCAAGACCTTAGGCATCATTGGTTGTGGCAATATCGGCAGCCGTGTAGCAAAGCGGGCTTTAGGGCTGGAAATGAACGTCTTGGCATACGACCCGTATAAACGGGCAGCTGAATTTCCGGAAGGTGTCGAAGTCGTACGCGACTTGAACCGGATTTTTAAGGAAAGTGATTATGTATCTGTGCATACGCCGAATACGCCGCTTACCCGTCAGATGATTAACAAGGAAACACTGGCTATGATGAAATCTTCAGCCTTCCTGATTAACACGGCTCGTGGCGCTTGTGTCAATGAAATGGATTTGTATCAGGCCTGCAAAAATGGAATTATCGCAGGCGCCGGACTCGACGCTATTGCCCATGAACCAGTTGATCCTAACAATCCACTGCTGACACTGGATAATGTCATCATTTATCCGCACATCGGCGGTAACTCTGTGGAAGCGGCCCACCGGGCTTCGTACTTCTCTGCGATGGGCATCGAAGAAGTATATGAAGGCAAAGAACCGACCTGGCCGATTCATGATATTGATTATACGACAGCACCGACATACACGGATGTCCGTGTTCCTGATAAGAAACCGGTCGGCATGTTTGATTTTTAATAGGCAATCCTAACATTATTTTTATGAACGGGATTGAAAGTAAGGCCGAGGACAACCGCCTTTTTTCAACAGAACGTGAAGGAGAATTCCTGCAGAATGATGGAATTGTCCTGGAGAGGAGTGCATCATTATGCAGGATGCTTCTAAAATAAAAACATATCGTGTAAAATTAATTGCTGTATTGTTTGTTTGTATGGTTGTCATGGGGTTGGATCGCAGCAGCATAAGTGTGGCGGCCCCAGTTATCATGGACGAACTGGACATTGCTCCCACTCAGATGGGATTGTTGTTATCGGCTTTCTTTTGGTCCTATACAATCTGCAATATTCCGGCTGGCCGGTTAGCTGACCGATTTGGTGCGAAAAAAGTACTAGGTGGTGCTGCCGCTATCTGGTCAGTGGCGTCTGCCCTTACCGGGGGTATGCCCCATCTTATTGGCCTGATGATAGCCCGTATGGGAGTTGGCGTTGGCGAAGCCGGCGTTTTTCCCACGATGGCTAAAATTGCTGCTGAACAGTTCCCCGGTCGGGAAAGAGCAACGGCGACAGGATGTTATCTGGCCGGCGCCCGCTTAGGATATGCATTGACTCCCGTAGTCATCGGTTTCCTGATTGCTCAGTTCAACTGGCGTCTGGCTTTCATTGTTACGGGTGTTGGCAGCTTGTTATTTTGTCTGTTTTGGTTCTTCTGGTATGATGAAAATGAAGGTCGTGTTATTGGCAAATCTGTGGAAAGCAAGGTGCAGATGGAAAAGCAGCCAGTTCCTTGGCTGCAATTAGTAACAAACCGCACGATCCTCGGGTTATTTGTTGCCAAGTTTGGCGCCAATTACTTGTACTTCATGTTTTTGACATGGATTCCAGCTTATCTGGTCATGGAACGGGGCTTCTCTGTATTAGAAATGGGTTTTTACGCATCCCTTCCTTTTGTCGTAGCGTTTATTACACAACCTTTGACCGGTTTTATCTCAGACTTCATTATCCGCAAAGGATTTAGTAAGACCATTGCCCGTAAAGGCGTACTTGTAGCTGCGCAGGCATTATCAGCCACCATTATTGCGGTAGCGTTTGTTGAAGACCCGATGATTGCTATGCTGATCCTGACCATTAATATAGCGGCGGCTTCTACGATTGGCGGTATGATGCAGACTATGGCTAGTGAAGTTTCTCCCTTAGGCATGTCGGCAACGGTTACCGGCGCTATGAATACTGTCGGCGCTATCGCTGGCGTTTTAGCACCCACAGTAACAGGCCTCATCGTGGAAATGACAGGCTCCTTCCAAATGGCCCTGGTCGTGGCGGGCGGCTTGATTGCAATTGCTGCAGCAATTATCCTGTTTGTTATCCAGAAAATAGAACCAATTAAATTGAATATTAAGACTGTAAAAAAAAACAATCCTGAAAAAATAGGCTGTGAAATAACAGAATCTCGATAAGAAAAAGCCGCGTTCTCCAATGAGTGACGCGGTTTTTGCTAATTTCTCGATATAATATTTTAAAAATCCCCGGCACATCAGTGCAGCTAAGAAGGACTGCTTAATGTTGATGGCATTGGTCGACAGAATACAGAAAAATACATAGGGAGATTCCCATGCCGAAGAGGAAGGGAGCTTCTGGCGAAATTACGATAAAACTTGTAAAAACGGCTACCTTCGGCGCCTCAGATAGTGTATAATAAAACTGGTGAGTTTTTTTACCGTACTCATGTCAACTACAAAGGAGAGATCAACTGTGATTGAACGCTATACGAAACCGGAAATGGGTCATATTTGGACAGAATACAATGAATGGGATACGATGAAACAGGTCGAAATCCTGGCTAGTGAAGCACAGGCCGAACTGGGCAACATCCCGAAAGAAGCGGCTAAAGAAATTCGCGAAAAAGCTGCTTTTTCTGTCGACCGTATCCATGAAATCGAAGCGGAAACACACCATGACATTGCGGCTTTCGTCTCGACGCTTTCGGAAAACATCGGTGAAGCCGGCAAATATGTACACCTCGGCCTGACTTCGACAGACGTCAAAGATACGGCTCTTGGCTACATGCTCAAACAGGCTTCGGATATCCTCATCAAGGACTTGGAAAACTTCCATGCCGTATTGCGCCGCCGTGCCGTTGAATTTAAGTACACGCCGTGCATCGGCCGTACTCATGGCATCCACGCCGAAGCCACGACGTTCGGCCTCAAGCTGTGCAACTGGATGGCTGAAATCGAACGCGACATCGACCGCATGAAACATGCTAAGGAAACGATTTCCGTCGGCAAGATTTCCGGTGCTGTCGGTACCTATGCCGACATTGATCCCTTTGTTGAAAAATATGTCTGCGAACACCTCGGCATCGCTCCTTCGCCGATTTCGTCCCAGACCTTGCAGCGTGACCGCCATGCCGAATACGTAACGACCCTGGCTGTCATCGCCAGCTCCATCGATAAAATGGCTACGGAAATCCGTCATCTCCAGCGCACGGAAGTCCGCGAAGCCGAAGAATATTTCAGCCCCAAGCAGAAAGGTTCTTCCATCATGCCTCACAAACGTAATCCTATCACTTGTGAACGCATGTGTGGCTTAGCCCGCGTCATCCGCGGCAATGCCCAGGCAGCCCTGGAAGACGTCGCCCTCTGGCACGAACGCGATATTTCCCATTCGTCTGTCGAACGCGTCATCCTGCCGGACAGCACGATCGCCCTGGATTACATGCTCCAGACCTTCACCCGCGTCATCGACAAGCTCCTGGTCTATCCGGACAAGATGATGAAAGACCTCAACCTCACAGGCGGCCTCATCTACAGCCCGATCATCCTCAACACACTCGTTGAAAAGGGCGCTGTCCGCGAACAGGCTTACCGCTGGGTACAGCGCAATGCCATGAAACGCTGGCTCGAAGGGGAAGACTTCCTGGAAAACCTGAAGAAAGACGAAGACGTCACGAAATACATGACGGCAGAAGAAATCGAAGGCTGCTTCGATGTCAAGAAGATGCTCAGCCACGTCGACACCATCTTCGCACGTTTCGGAATTTAAGTAAATGTTTGACGTTTGAAGTTTGACGTCGCATCAAACATCAAACATTCAACATCAAACTCATGAAGAGCTGTTGCATCCTATGTGACGGCTCTTTTTTATTGATAATAACCCCAAAAGGAGGTGATTTTATGTATTATTTCGATAATGCGGCGACGACGGCGCAGAAGCCGGATTGTGTTGCCAAGGCTGTTTACCAGGTCCTGTCTTCAGGGACTGTCGGCAACCCGTCCCGCGGGGCCCACGGATATGCCCTCAAGGCCTATGGCCTCATCTTGCAGGCCAAGGACGACGTGAAGGCCTTGTTTCACTGCGGGCCGGAATACGACGTCGCTTTCACGCACAACTCGACGGCGGCTTTGAACATGGTCCTCAAAGGACTCATCCGTCCGGGCGATGGCGTCTTGACGACGTCGTGGGAGCACAATGCCGTCTTGCGGCCGTTGTATCAGCTGGAAAAAGAAGGCGTATCCCTGGCTTTCATCGGCAGCGACCAGCCCAGCGGGGCCTTGCAGTACGATACGATGGAAGCTCTGCTGACGCCGCAGACAAAATGGTTCGTCTGCAACCACGCTTCCAATGTCACCGGCAATGTCCTCGATTTGCCCCGCATCAAGGCCTTTTGCCGGCGCCACCATCTGGGACTCATCGTCGATGTGTCCCAGACGGCCGGTGCCATTGACGTCGACTTGTCCGACGGCATCGTGACGGCGGCCTGTTTTACGGGCCACAAGTCGCTGTATGGTCCCGGCGGGACGGGAGGCATTGTCATCCGCCGCGATGCCGTCGTGACGCCGTACATCACCGGCGGCGACGGCGTCCATTCCTTTGAACGGGAACAACCAGGGGCTATCCCTGGCGTCTTTGAAGCGGGGACGGCCAATGTCGCCGGCATTGCCGGTCTCGATGCCGGGATTCGATATATCCTGGACAAAGGCGTCGCCGCTGCCGCCGCACATCAGCAGGAGCTGGCCCGGATTTTCGTCCCCGCCGTCCAGGCGATTTCCGGTATCCGCCTGTATGGCGATTTTTCCGGCCCCCGCGTCGGCGTCTACAGCCTCAATGTGGGCGAGGCAGAATCGGCTGTCGTCAGCGACGTCCTCTGGCAGACGTACCACATGGCGACGCGTCCGGCCTACCATTGTGCGCCCCTCATCCACCGTTCCCTGGGGACGGCCGTCCAGGGAACGGTGCGCTTTTCCTTTTCCCAATTCACGACGGAAGAAGATGTCCGGGCCGCTGTGCAGGCCTTGCAGGACATTTCAGAGCTGTAAGCTTTTTTCGCAATTTGCCGGGAAAACTTGACTGCTTTGGTATAGTAATATATAATGGAATTAGTCATAAAAGGCAAATAGTCAAAAGGAAAGGTGGAATCTCTTATGGAATATAAATTCACAGCCGATAATTTTCAGCAGGAAGTCTTGAACAGCAGTCAGCCGGTCATGGTCGACTTTTTCGCTAACTGGTGCGGCCCTTGCCAGATGATGGGACCGGTCATCGCCAACTTGGCCGAAGAATATGCCGGCAAAATCAAGATCGGCAAGATCAATGTCGATGAAAATCCGGGCGTAGCCCAGACGTATGATGTAGCCACGATTCCGAACCTGGTCTTTTTCAAAGATGGGAAAGTCGTCAACCGCGTCATCGGCGTCGTTCCGGATAATGTATTGAAAGAAAAGTTAGACGCTTTGCTCAGATAAGGAGCGGCGCCAGAGGAGGATTCTCATGAAAAATTATTCCTATACGACACAGGGAACCTGTGCCCGTCAGATTACCTTCAGCCTGGAAGATGGCAAATTGCATAACGTCCATTTCGCAGGCGGCTGTCCCGGCAATACCCTGGCCCTGAGCAAATTGCTGGAAGATACCGATGCGGCCCGGGCTGTGAAGCTCTTGAAAGGGAATCCCTGTGGCGATCGCGGGACCTCCTGCGCCGATCAGCTGGCCATCGCCGTAGAACAGGCCCTGAAACAGGGCGCCTGATGGCTGGGGAAACGTATGGCATCGCCCTGGTCCCGTCGACGCGGCAGGCCATGGAAGGTGAAGCGCTTGCCAAAGCCGCCGGACTAGCCGTGCGCATCATTCCGACGCCGGGGAAGCTCGACGCATCGTGCGGTTTTTCCCTGCGCTATGAACTGGCTGATGAAGCGGCCCTGACAGCCCTCCTCGATGAGAAGGGGCTGGCATGGGCCGCTTTATATCATGCCTGCCGCCGGGGGCTGCGCGTCACCTATACTAAATGTAAAGAGGGATGATAAGATGGCCAGACATATCGTTATCGGCACAGCCGGTCATGTCGATCATGGCAAGACGACGCTGGTCCGTGCCTTGACCGGAATCGAGACGGATACGACAGCCGAAGAAAAGAAACGGGGATTGACGATCAACCTGGGCTTTGCCTGGCTCGACCTGCCAGATGGTACGCGGGCCGGTATCGTCGATGTACCCGGTCATGAAAAGTTCATCAAGAATATGGTCGCCGGCCTGCCGGGCCTCAATCTGGTCCTGCTCGTCGTCGATGCTAACGAAGGGGTCATGCCGCAGACGAAAGAACATCTCGACATCTTGACCCTTCTTGGCGTACATCGATTCATCATCGTCGTCACTAAAGCCGATACCGTCGATGAAACCCTGCTCGGCCTGGCCCTGCAGGATATCCGCCAGAACCTGGCCGATACGGCAGCGGAAGACGCGCCTATCGTCGTCACTGATGCCATCAGCGGCCGCGGGCTGACAGAACTGGTCGCTGAAATCCAGGAAATGGCCGCGTCTTTACCCGGCGAGACAGCCCGGGGGACAGGGCGCCTCAATGTGGACCGGTCTTTTTCCATCAAGGGCTTCGGGACGATTGTCACGGGTACTCTCATCGACGGTCCCATGACTAATGGTGGTGAGGTCTGGCTCTATCCTGGCGGCCGTCGCCTGCGTATCCGCAACATGCAGGTCCATGATCGGGATGTATGGCAGGCAGAGCCGCCGCAGCGGACGGCCTTGAACCTGGCGGGCATTTCCAGCGGAGCCATCCATCGCGGCGATGTCCTCTGTACGGCAGCGGATTTTGCTGCGACGCGGATGATCGATGCCAAAGTGACCTGTCTGGCCGATGCAGAGCCACTCTTTTTATGGCAGCGCATGCGCCTCCTCGTAGGGACGCGGGAAGTCATGGCCCGTATCGTGCCCTTAGGGGCCGAACAGATTGCGCCTGGGACCGATGGCTTTTTACAGCTGCGCCTGGAAGCGGATGAAATCTATGTAAAGGCCGGGGACCGCTTCATTTTGCGGACTTTTTCGCCTATGCATACCGTAGCCGGCGGGGAAATCCTCGACGCCCACCCTAAAAAACACCGCCGCTTCAAAGATGACGTAGTGACCAGCCTGGAAGCTCGCGATGCTGGCCTGACAAATGATGTCGTCGCCGGTTTCCTGCGCCTGCGCCAGGTCCCCTTTACACAGGCCGGCGTCATTGCCGGAGCGGTGGACCTGCCTTTGGATAAGGTGGAAATCGCTCTGGACCATTTACGCCAAGCCGGGATAGTCCGCCGGACCCGTCAAGGCTATATCCATCGTGACGTCTATAAGGCCTGGCAGGCCAAGGCCTTGCAAGTCCTCTTGGCCTATCATAAAGAAAAACCGTTACAGCCGGGGATTCCCCAGCCGGTTTTCCGGAGCCGCCTGGGCCTCGATGAAAATGACGGGACGGCCTTGCTGCGGCTGTTGACGGCTGGCGGCGTCTGCCGCTTATCCCGACAATGCGTGGCGGCAAAACAATTCCGAATTACTTTTTCCCCGTCCCAGCGGAAATTGCAGTCGGCTATTGAAAAGAAGCTGGACCACAGCGGCTATGTACCGGTCCCTGTACGGGAAATCCTGGCGCTGGGCAAGGAAGCGCCTGCTGTTGCCGACGCCCTGAGTGGTAAGAGCCTCGTCTTTTTATCGAAAGATTTCGTCTTGTCCAAGCGGTTCCTGACGGAAGCTGCCCGAAAGGCCTGCCAGTCTTTGCAGACCGGGAATCTCCTGACTTTGGGTGATTTCCGCGATGCCCTGGCCATCAGCCGCAGCCAGGCCCTGCTCATCCTGGAGTATATGGACCGATGCGGAATCACCTGCCGCGTCCGTGACGGGCGCCTGGCCGGACCGCAGGCTCGGAGATATGAAGGGAAAGGGGAATCTGACCATGGATGAAACACGGCAGCAGCTGCTGCGTCAGCTGCCGGATGTAGATCATTTATTGCAGCGGCCGGCCTTACAGATCTGGCAGGAACGGAAGTCTCGTCAGGCCGTCCGCAATGCCGTCCGGGCTGAGCTGGATAAACGGCGCCAGGCCATCTTGACCGGCCAGTGGGACCAGCCGTTTTCCGGCGAAGTCTTCGACCAGGCTGTCGTTTCCCGCCTGCAGACTGAAGGACGGGGCCATCTGCGCCGGGTCATCAATGCGACGGGGACCATTCTGCATACGAACCTCGGGCGGTCTGTCTTCAGCCCGGAATTGGCCCGGCACATTGGCGAACTGGCCTGCCACTACAGTAACTTGGAATATGACCTGGCTTCGGGCAGGCGGGGGTCGCGGTACGACCATGTCCGGGGGCTCCTCTGTGACCTGACCGGCGCTGAAGATGCCCTGGTCGTCAATAATAATGCCGCTGCCGTCCTCTTGACTTTGTCCAGCCTCGCTGCGGGGAAGGAAGTCATCATCTCGCGGGGGGAACTCGTTGAAATCGGCGGGTCTTTCCGCATCCCCGACGTCATCGAGCAAAGTGGTGGCCGTATCCGTGAAGTCGGGACGACCAATAAGACCCACTTGGCCGACTACCAACGGGCCCTTGGCGAGGATACGGCGGCCCTCATGAAAGTCCACACCAGTAATTACCGTATCATCGGTTTTACGGAAAGCGTCTCGCCGGCAGCCTTGGCCGGACTGGCCCATGACCACGGCCTGCCCTGTCTCCACGATGCCGGCAGCGGCTTATTCGTGGACTTAGAAACCTTTGGCCTGCCTCATGAACCGACAGTTGGCGAAGTACTGGCGGCTGGCTGTGACGTCGTGACCTTTAGCGGCGACAAGCTCCTGGGCGGCCCTCAGGCGGGTATCATCGTCGGAAAAGCGGCCTATCTGGATGCCATGAAACACCATCCCTTACTGCGGGCCCTGCGCGTTGATAAGATGACCCTGGCCGGTTTAGAAGGGACGCTCCAGTCCTATCGCGACGGTACGGCGGCCCGTCAGATCCCGACCCTGCGCTGCCTGGCCCAGACAGAGGACGAGATAAAGGAACGGGCGGAACGGCTGTTACAATTCCTGCATACCGATGACCTGCCGGCCTGTGTCTCATTGCGTCCGATAGACGACTGCATCGGCGGCGGTGCCTGCCCGGATGTCGTCCTGCCGGGCTGGGCCCTGGCCATAGAAGCCGATGGCATGACCCCGGAAGAAATGGAACGCCGCCTGCGTCACGCCGACCTGCCCGTCATCGTCCGCGTCCAGTACAACGCCGTCGTTTTGTCCCTGCGCACCCTCGGCGATGACGAACTCCAGGACGCCTCTCGTATCGTGCGGGAAGCGTTGGGAGTTTAAGCGTCGCGTGAAGGTTTCAGCCATCATGTATGAGCGGGCCGTTGCTTTATTGTTTGTAGAAGAGGAATTTAAATTAAAAAACTTCACTACAAACTGTAAACTTAATACTCAAAAAGGCGCTGTCTTTATGCGACAGCGCCTTTTTACACCCCGCTTACCGCGGTGACGATTGGCCTATGATTTCTTTTCCTTCTACGAATTGGACTGTAGGGTTCGGTTTTTTCTTTTCAATGAGGTCGACCATGAGGTGCAGGCAGTGCTGGCCGATTTCACCCATGGGGATGTCGACGCGGGACAGCGAGGGAATTGCATAGTCGTTGAACTCGGCCATGTTGATCCCAATGGTAAAGACTTCCATGTCCTGCGGGATGGCTACGCCCAGTTCATGACAGGCGTAAAGCACGCCGTGGGCCAGGACGTCGGATTCACAGAACAGGGACCGGGGCATCCGCTTTTCTGCATAGAGTTTCTTCGTCGCTTCGACAGCACTTGAAGACGACGTATCGCAGAGAACGATGTTCGTTTCCGGAACAGGGTGTCCTGCCTTTGCGAACGTATCGAGGAAGCCCTGCATCCACGTGCGCATGATCGGGAACGACGTGTCATGAGTCAGGACGCCGGCATCGAAAATGCCCTTATCGATGAAGTGCTTGGCGACGTTGCAGCCGATTGTATAGTTGTCCATGGTGACGCTGCTGTACTTGTCCGATTCCCGGTTAAAGAGGACGACCGGGCAAGGGATATGGATGGAATTCAGGTAGTCCATATCTTTATTCGACATGTTTGCAATGATGATGCCGTTGAAAAATTCGTTTTGCATCGCGTCGAGCTGTTTTTGCAGTTGATCGACTTTATATGGGACGACGGTCAGATGGATCGCCTTATCTTGCTTCATGATTTCTTCCTGGATCCCAAGGGTGATACGGGCCAGGTAGTTGATACGGAAGTCCGTTGCCCAATAGAAGGCAATGGCATAGCTGTCCTTTTTAGCCGACCGCAGTTTTTTTGCCGACTGGTTGGGGACGTAGTTCAGGTCTTGTGCAATTTTGTATATACGCTGTTGTGTTTCCTGTGAGATTTTCCGTTCCCGGCCTTTACCGTTCAAGACGATGGAAACGGTGGCGATGGAAACGCCAGCAGCTTTGGCAATGTCTTTAATTGTGGACACGATGGCCACCTCCACTCTTGCTTTTATTTTGACATAAATTAAACGTTTTTTCAAGGAAATCTGTGTTACAGGGTCAACTACTCCCGACTAAAGTCGGGAACTTGTAAGTCGGAACTACATAGGTACTAACGGCATCAAAAGACGTCTCCCTAAATCCGCCTACATCATCGGGTGGCTGACAACACCCGCTTTGCTAAGGAGTTTACTCCAAAGCAGTTGTTATTCTTTTGTAACGAGGATGGTTATCTCCAGAAATCCACATAGTTCCGAGGAGCTGAATATTCATAGCTCCGATACGGTCATCGTTAGATCTGTAACCACACTGGCAACGATATAAGTGTTTGTGATGGTCACGATTTTCCTTGTGGATAGTACCGCATTTGGGACAACGTTGAGAGGTATACTTAGCAGATACCTTCAGAACTTCGGAACGATTTTCATGAGCTTTATAAGTCAAGAATTGTTCCAACTGATAGAACGCCCAGCTGCGCAGGTCGCAATTTTGTTTAGCAGTTTTTGAAAGATGGGACTCTTCGAAGCTAACACCGGTCAGATCTTCAAGCACAAACAGCGTATCTTTGCCGTATTTTTCAACGAGTGTCTTAGAAATCTGATGGTTTACATCAGACATCCAACGGTTCTCTCGTCCAGAAATGGCTTTGAGCCTACGCTTTGCTGATTTTGTACCTTTAGACTGGAGCTGACGGCGGACTTCCTGAAATTTATGGCGTTTAGTAGCCATCTTCTTACCAGAGACGAATTCAGTTTTGCCCTGTTCGTCGTAACTAACAGTAAGAAAACGTAATCCGCGGTCAATACCGACAACGTGACGGACGTTTTCTTTCTGAAAATCTTCGACAGCTTGGGTTACGGGAATATGGAGATACCATAACCCTTTGAGTTCGACCAGTTTTGCTGTTCCAAGGTCATAAGCGCCATCAAGGTATTCAGCGAAATGTTCGCCCTCAAAAGTGCATTTGGTTCTTTTTCCGAGTGTATTGATAGATAGGATTTGACCATCATCCACGAAACTGTAATCTCGGTTACGGACCAAATCAGCTTGCGGACGAGTAAAGAATATCGGCTTCCAAAGCCATTCCCATGTCTTGGCGATGCGTTGCCAGTTGCCATTCTCATCCTTATATCTGTAAGGATTTTGGAAGAGCTGTTGTTTTACCGTCTTATATCTGGCAATCGTCGTCTTGATAGAAGACTGGGCCAGCTGCGATTTCAGACCGAACTGGCTGCGCAGGTCCCTGTACAGTTCTCTGTTAAGACTTTGGTAGGCCATGTTAAATCGGTTGTCGAAGATGTACTGCGACACGAAGTTACAAGCCTGACGGTATTGTTCCGTCATCTGACGGAACAGAAACTCTTGTTCAGAAGTAGCATGTATACGAAGTTTTATCGTTTTAGTTAGGTTAGACACTATTTCTCACCTTCCTTTCTAAATATATATTACTTCATCAAAATTATTATAGAACTATTTTTACTAAAAATCTATTGTGTTTTATTGAAAGGAGGGGAGGTGCGGCTCCTCTCATGACTAAAGTCACGAGTCTCCACCGCACCATGAAGATGAACAAGTATTCTTCATTTTTAGTGTCATTCGCGAATCCTTGGCAATCATGGTACAATAGAATCGATTCAGACGAGGAAAGAGGGAGGGTATGACTGTGAGTTATGAAAATTACCGGCGCCAGGCCCTGCACCAGATCGACAATCTGGCTAAGCCGCCGGGCAGCCTGGGACTTTTGGAAAAGCAGGCCAAGCAGATTTTACTGGCCTGGGGGACTTTTCATCGGGAACTGCGGCCCAAACACATCATTTTTGCCGCCGACAATGGCGTTGTCCAAGCCGGTGTCGTCGCTCAGTTAGCGGATATAACCTATATGCAGAGCTGCCATATGGTCCAAGGAACGTCGGCTGTGACCTGTTTTTGCCGTAGCCAGGACATTCCTTATGAAGTCGTCGATGTCGGTATCGACAGTGCCGATGCCGTCGGCTTAGACCGTAAAATCGCCAGGGGAACGAAAAATTTCGCCGTCGAACCGGCTATGAGCCGGGAACAACTGGTACAAGCCATGGCGACGGGACGCGAACGGGTACAGGCAGCTGCCAAAGAGGGAATCAATCTCCTGTCGTTTGGCGAAATGGGCATTGGCAATACGACGACGTCAGCAGCTGTTCTCACCGCCTTGTCTCCGAAAAAGATGTCCTGGCTGACCGGTTTTGGTTCGGCCCGGGGTAATTATAAACTGCTCTTCCACAAGCGGCGCGTCATTGCTGCAGCTATCAAAGCCTATGAAAAAGAACTCCAGACACCGGCCGATGCCCTGCGCTGCGTCGGCGGCTTTGATTTGGCGTCACTCTGCGGTGCTATGATGGCCTGTGTTGATGAAAAAATACCTTTTTATATCGACGGCTTCATTACGGCGACGGCCCTGGCCTGTGCCATTGCCATGAAACCTGCTGTCCGCGATTATGCCTTGCCGTCCCATATTTCCCGGGAGCCCGGCATGGCTCAGGCCCTGCGCCTGTGCGGCATCGATGAATACGAAGTCCCCATCCAGGCGGGCCTCTCATTGGGGGAAGGGACAGGGGCCGTCTTAGGCGTCACTCTCATGAAGACTATGATGTATGCCGTCTGTCACATGGCGACCCTGGACGGCATCAACCAGGAAGCTCAGGACCGCTACGACCGCCGAAAAGGAGATGAAACGAATGGATGAAGAAACGAGAGAAAAAGCCCGGGCCATCTTTGAACGCCTGGGACTGACAGAAGAACAAGCGGTAGAACTCTTTTATAAGCGGACCATTGCCGCCGGAAAAATGCCCTTTGCCGCAGGCGAACCGGAAGCCAAGAAAATCAAGAAGAAACGCATGAACGAACGCTTCGCCGAATGGGATGCTTTTTGACGGCCATCGGCTTCTTGGCCCTTTGCGATGCCTTGCCCGCTATGACGCCATCTGCTGCGTTGTCGTCAGTCGCCATAGCCCCGCTATGACTCCTTCCTCCGCCTTGCATATGGTGCCATATCGAACAATGCCTTACGCAGAAGCCAAGAAGTCGATGGCCGTAGACGGTTTTACGAGCCACTAGCCACGAACCACGAGCCACTGTCTCTCCCGACCCGGCAAATCCGGCGCGGATCTGACCGCGTCATTGAGCTCCTGAGGTCCGAAAGGCTCTCCTGCGAAGGGGAGCTGGCCGCCGAAGGCGGACTGAGGGGTTCTTGAATGTACGAACCACTTTGAATTATTTTTATGAAAGAAGGGGTTTTATGAAGTATCCATTATTGCATGAAACGCTGAAAGTTGGCTCCATTGTTTTAAAGAACCGCCTGGTCATGCCGCCGATGGCGACGGAAAAGTCGGCGAAAGGCCAGGTAACGGATGGCCTGATTGCCTATTATGGCGACATGGCCCGCAGCGGCCCGGGGCTGATCATCCAGGAACACAGTTTCGTTTCGCCTGACGGCCGGGCCAGTGCCAACCAGGTGTCGCTGGCGGCTGATGCGGATATTCCCGGTCTGCAGCGCCTGACGGCGGCTGTCCATGCGCAGGGCGTGCCGATTCTGGCACAGATCAGCCATGCCGGCAGTGCAGCCCATCGGGCTATTACCGGCCAGGAAGTCATCAGTGCCAGTGCTGTTCCCAATCCGTCACGGGCCGCTGCGGTCCACGGTCAGCCAGAATTTCCCCGGGAAATGACGCAAGGCGATATCCAGTGCATCATCCAGGCCTTTGTCGATGCCGCTGCCCGGGCACAGCAGGCCGGTTACGATGGCGTGGAAATCCATTCAGCCCATGGCTATCTGCTGGACCAGTTCTATTCGCCGTTGACGAATCGGCGGACCGATGATTATACGGGCCGTACCCTGGAAGGGCGGACGCGGCTTCAGGTTGAAATCATTCAGGCTATCCGCCGTCGCCTGGGGAAAGATTTTGTCCTTTCCCTGCGCTTAGGCGGCAGTGATTACATGGATGGCGGCGCTGTCTGTGCAGAAGTCGGCCAAGCCGCGAAGCTTTTTGAAGCTGCCGGCCTCGATATGCTCAGCCTTTCTGGCGGCATGAGCTTCTTCTTCCGTCCAGGTCATACGGAAGCGGGATACTTTGCCGAACTGGCAGAAGCGGCTAAAACGGGGACGACCCTTCCCGTCATGCTGACTGGCGGCATTGCTGACGGCGCTGAAGCGGAAACCTTCCTGGAAAAAGGCCAGGCTGACCTCATCGGCATCGGACGGGCAGCACTCCGGGACCACCAGATTTACCAAAAAATCTTGTCAATGTGACGTATACATTTGCATTAAATCAATAGGCATGATAGCTTCTTCTTTTTGATGGGTCAGGATCCAATCAGAAAAACCACTTTTTGAAAAAAGCAGATACTGGACGGTTCGATAATGATGGTCTATAAGTCCTGTGCGGTTGCGCAAAGCTTCATAGACGGATTTGTCGAGCCGTTCATTTTTAAATTTACATTCTCCTAGAATGGCTTCTTTTTTTATGGTATCCAAGCCGACAACGTCAATATCCGTTTCTTCTTTCTTTCGGGGGTCCGTTCCCCACCATTTGCCCACACGGGTTATCATACAAGGAAGATTTCCTGTCAATCCCATATATAAAGTATAGTGGCGGCACATATCTTCAAAGACGTCGCCCATATAATCTGAAATACTTGGTTTTACGACATGTTGATAATATGCGTCGCCGTGACCGAGTTCAATGGCATCAATGCCATTTGGCAGAAAGCGGTACCAGAAGCGGAACATGTGATCGGCAAAAGTATAGCGGACTTTGCGCTTATTCCGTTCATCAGTAATAGCATATTCTTTTTTTAAGATTCCTGTTTTAATAAGATTTTGTATGGCATGACTTGTCGTAGATGGCTCTAAATGGGTGAGGTCTGCAATCGCATTTTGTTTCGTTCGTCCTGATGCAATAGCTTCGATAATGGCGTTATATGTCGTAATATTGCGAAATTCTTGTGTCAGCAGATTGGATGGCTCTTCATACATATAACCGGTTTTTGCGAAGAATAAGCTGACTATATTTTCGTCTAAAGATTTCGTATCCCGCAGTAAGGATAAGTATTTTGCGACACCACCCGTAATCCCGTAACATACGGCTTTTTCAGCGGGCGTATAGGAGGAAACGAAATCAGCAGCTTCGCGATAAGAAAACGGTTTGACCTGTAATTGGGCTGTCCGCCTGCCGAAAAGAGGACTTTTTTCGCTCAATACTTCTTCTTCCATGAAGCTGATAGAGGAGCCGCAAAGAATCAAATACATATTTCCTTGCATCCATTCGGTGTCGATATATTTTTGTAATATGGATAATAGTTCTGGAGCTTGTTCTGCAAGATAAGGGAACTCATCGATAATGAAAATAATGCGTTCTTCCTGGCATTTGTTGGAGAGAAAAGCGAATAACTCTTCATACGTTGAAAAGGTTAACGTATTTAAGTCAGGAGCCAAGACGTCAAGGACTCGCCGGCTCAAGAGTTGTAAATTCCGTTGGAGACCATTGCGGGCTGCCGTGTAAAAGATAGCTTTTTTTCCTCGGATAAAATGACTAAGTAACGTGGATTTACCAATGCGCCGACGTCCGTAAACGACCATCATTTGGAATCCCTCTGTTTCATATAGTTTTTCTAGAGCATCTAGCTCTTCTTTTCTGCCAATAAATGGTTGATACATAAAGATTCCCTCCTTTTTAATTGAAATATAATTCATTGAAACATAATTCATTGAATTATATTTCAATTAAATTATACCATAAAAATAGAGCCATCGCACGCTGTCATCATGCGAGACTCCTTTTTCTTAAATGTCTGAAGTTTGATGTATGATGTTTGAGGCGGTGGCTTTTAAATTTTGTCCCATCCACATCAAACTTTCAACTTCAAACTTCAAACTCAAAAAGGGCTTGTCGTCATGCGACAAGCCCTTTTTTATTTACTTATCATGTCATCCGGAGCGAATCCGGTGCGGTCGGCATAATCGCCTTCCAGGATTTGGATGGGGACGAAGCCGTTCTTGTCTTTGTCACCGGTGATCTGGATACGTGTCGGCTTGGCAAAGACCAGGATTTTATCGGACCGGACGAGGGACCGGATGGTTTCCATATCGCGGTCGTGGCTGGCCTTGAGGAAGGTGGGTATCGTCGTTTCGTCGGGGATGACGTAGGTCCCGCGCATCATGAGGTAGCGGCCGCTGCTCGAAGGCAGGCGCGTCTTTTCCTGCTGCGCTTCTTTTTCGGAATCGCTCAGTTCCGGGACGCCGCTCGTCGAATAGCGGGAGAAGTTGACATTGGACTGCGCGGCTTCACCATAACGGTGGACATAATAAATGGTGATGAACAGGCAGAAGATGACGAAGGGCAGGAATAGCATTTTGGTGTAATACGTCAGTTTGGCATATTTTGCCTCTTTCTGCTCCCGTGCTTCCCGTTCTTCCCGCGTCTCGACGACTTCTTCTGGCTGCCCTTGCAAGGCGCCAGCCAGGATAGCCGATAAAGGGATACCGTAGCTGGAAATGGGATAGAGGTTTTCCAGCCAGCTCAGACCACAGATGCAGGCCATAGCCCGGCTCAGGGCATTGTCCATATCGACGGGAATCTTCATGCGGTGCAGAATCGACGATAAGGAGTCGTTGGCCAAGTTGGGCATATACGTCGAAGCCAGGAATTTCAAGTCCCTGATGTAGACATCCTTCAGGGGCAGTTCCCGTCCTGATGCTTCGTAGCTGGCCTTGATGGCTGGGAAGAGCCGTTCCGAGCGGTAGGCAGAGAGGACGGCGTCTTTGAGGAGAAAGGCAATGTCTTCATCCCAGACGACGTCGAAAGGCTTGCTGTCAGCCAGCATGTCTTCGGTCAGGTTATGTGCTTGGACCGGCCCTTCGCGGGGCTTGATAAAATAGGAAATGCCGTGGACGTTGCCGTCACTGATCCAGGCCAATGCCAGGCGGCAGATACTGTTTAAGTTGTCGTTGGCCAGGTCGGCTGCGATGGCAATGGATGCATTGACTTTTCGCCGGCGCAGTGATTCCAGCGCCTTTTGTGTATTCGTATCCATGGCAGGTATCCTCCGTGAATCGACTGATTAACGGCCGCGCTGTTTATAATAAGGGCGGAAGGTGCGCCGCGGTCGTTTCGGTGCCTGTTTGAGCTTGAAGTAGTTGTGTTTGACTGTGCGGTTCTTTTCGTCCGTGAAGGTGTTGACGTCAAAGAGTTTCAGCGATTCGATGAAGGGGACGAATTTCTTATAGCCGAAATTGCGGACGTCGAAGTCGGAGAACTGCTTGCTCAGGAGATTTCCCAGGGTGCCCGAGAAAATCCAGCCGTTGTCATCGGAGTTTTCTTCGGTCAACTTGATCAAAGCCTGGCGGATCGTAGAAAAATCTTTGCCCGGCGTCTTGCCATGCGCCGTCGGTGATTCCGGCGGTGTCAACGTATGGATGGGAGCCGGTCCTACTGGATGGGCTGCCGGAGTTTCCCCTTTTTCTGCTTTATGGCTGGCCGTTTCCTGAGACGGTGTTTCGTCGTGCCCTTCGTTTTCCTGGACTTCGGATTCGTGTTCTTCTGCTTCTTCCCAAAGGACATCGAGATAGAGGAACTTATTGCATGCCGAGATGAAGGAACGGGGTGTCTTGCTTTCGCCCATGCCCAGGACGTATTTCTGCGATTCCCGCAGGCGCGAGGCCAGACGGGTGAAATCGCTGTCTGACGAAACGATGCAGAAGCCGTCGAGATTGCTCTGGTACAATAAATCCATCGTGTCGATGATGAGGGCCGAGTCCGACGAATTTTTGCGGATCGTGTTGCTGTACTGCTGGACGGGCTGGATGGCGTTATCTAAAATGGTGTTGCGCCACGACGCCATCTGGGGCGTCGTCCAGTTGCCGTAAATGCGTTTGTAGATGACATCGCCGAGATTGTTCGCTTCAGATAAGATGACGTCGATGTATTTGCTGGAAATATTTTCGGCGTCGATGAGGACGGCGAGTTTCATTTCTTGATTCATAATTTGATTACCTCTGTTTACATTACTTTTTTATTATATCATCAACTGCTGAGACTGTGCTATAATAAAACCAGGGCTCGAACGAAGGCGTTTATCCTTCGCCAGGCCTATTTTTTTTAGAAGGTGGTACAGATGAAAATAGAACGTATGGCGCCTCTTTGCGTCGTCGCAGCGGGTATCTGCTGGGGCATCATCGGCTTGTTTACCCGCCAGCTGTCGGCGTATGGATTGTCGCCGCTGCAGATTACTTTTGGCCGTTCCCTGGTGACGGCTGTCGTCATGACTGGCCTCATCCTCTGCCGGTATCCGGAGAGACTGCGCATTGCCTGGCGCGATGCCTGGATGTTCCTGGGGACCGGCCTGGGGAGCATCGTCTTCTTCAATATCTGCTATTTTACAGCCATCGAATTGACGACGTTGTCTGTCGCGGCCATTTTGCTCTATACCGCGCCGAGCATCGTCATGGTGTTTTCCATCTTCCTCTTTCATGAACGATTTACGCGGCGCAAGGGGTTATGCCTGGTCCTGGCCTTTGCCGGCTGTGTCCTGGTCAGCGGCCTGGGCCTGGGCCATGTCGAGGCCGCTGGCATCCTGGCCGGCCTGGGGAGCGGTTTCGGCTATGCCCTTTATTCCGTCTTCGGCCATTATGCGCTGGCCAAATATGAACCGCTGACGGTTACGGTCTGGACCTTCATCATCGCATCCCTGGGGCTCCTGCCCTTCTGTCATTTCGGCATGATGGCGTCCCTGGCCATATCGGTGCCTTATACGGGGCTTCTCTTTGCCCTCCTGGGGCTGATGTCGACGGCTTTGCCCTTTGGTCTCTATACGACCGGCCTCCAGCATATGGAAGCGGGCCGGGCCTCTATCCTGGCGTCTGTCGAACCCTTGACGTCGACGGTCGTGGGCATCGCCGTTTTCCATGAAGCTCTGACCTTGACGGGAGCCGCCGGCATCGTCTGTATTCTGGGAGCGGTCATACTCTTGGCGAAAAAAGAGAAGCCTAGCGGATAAATTCAAAGCGGAATTTCCGGCCCGGCGTGATGTAGTCCAGGAGAAATTCTTCGTTCGGAACGACTTTGGCGACGATATTGGTCCGTTCTTCTGGGGGCAGTTCGCATTTGACGATTTGGACTTCTCCCATATAACGCAGGAAATCGGCGTTATCCAGGGTGATATCGCCGCGGTGGAGGCTGCGGAAGATATCACTGTCCGGTTCGATGATGCGCCCGTCCAGATGGGCCCGGCTGCCGCTGGTGCGGATGACGTCCCGCGACGGGTCGGGCCGGGCCGTGAAGGTATAGGACAACAGGTCCTGGATGTGTGGCTCCCGGCTGAGGAGCTTGGCCTTGATGACGACGACGTCCGTTTCTTCCCGGCCGGTCCGGGCCAGGTCGCGCAGTTCCTTATCCGACGGCTTATCGTCGCCGATGAAGACGGACTGGACGCCTAAGGCCGCCAAATGGCGTGCAGCCAGGCTGACATCCTGATGGCGGTGGTCTTCCAGTGTCGGCAGGCCTTCATACAGCGGCGCCCGCTGGCCGGACTGGCTGGGTACGAAGGCACCGACGGACAGGCCATAGGCGTGGAGCAGGTCGGTTTGGGCCTTGAAATAATCCAAGTCCAGGCCCGTGTGAGGACGGGGATAGAAGTTGTGCAGGCCGTCGATGTAATCCATTTGGGCTTCGTTTTTTTGGAGATCTTCTAAATCGGACTGCCTCAGCGTCGACGCATTGACCTGGACGCGGACGAGGTGGCTGTACATGGCAAGCTTGGCCGCATCGAAACCGTCGTCAAAGCGGACAGTCGTAATGCCCAGTTTGGCGATGGCTTCCGGGTCGAACCGGTCCATGCCCAGGCAGGCTGCCGAGGCTGGTGATACGTCGGCGACGATGTCGAACTGAAATTGCCGGGCCGTTTCCAAGACGGCCTGCAGCTCTTTGCGAAAGGCCGCCGGGTCCGTTTCCGGGATGTGGAATGACGTGAAGAGACGCGTCATCCCCAGGGCGGCAGCCCGTTCGATGCGGGCCGTCTTTTCTTGAATCGTCCCGCCCAGACCGGGATAGACAGAAATACCCGTTTCCATTTATTCTCCCTCCTTCGGGTCGTCAAAGCCTAAGAGCCAGGTTGCGATGAAGCCGGCAGCGTAGGCCGTAACGAGTCCTAATAAATACATGGGGATGTTGTCCGTGCTGGCTGCCAGGGGCAGGCCGGAAATACCGATTGTCGCGGCACCGACCATGTAAGCCGCCTGGACAGCGCCGCCAAAGGCTCCGCCGATACAGGCGCCGATGAACGGCTTGCCCAGGGGCAGGGTGACGCCGTAGATGAGCGGTTCGCCGACGCCCATGAGGCCGACGGGCAGGGCCGAGGCGATGGTCTTGCGCAGGGCCTTGTTCCTGGTCTTGGCATAGACGGCGATGGCGGCGCCGACCTGACCGCCGCCGGCCATGGCCAGGATGGGCAGGAGAATGGTCACGCCGTAGCGCGACAGGAGCTCTGCATGGATCGGCGTCAGGCCCTGATGGATGCCGACCATGACCATAGGCAGGAAGGTCCCGCCCAGGATGAAGCCCGTCACAGCGCCGCCGGTGCCGATGGATTCCGTCGCGGCATAGCCGATGGCTTCCGACAGATAGCCACCCACGGGCTGGCAGAGGAAGAGGGCGACAAAAGTCGAAATGACGACGACTAGAAACGGCGTGACGAAGAGGTCGAGCATATCCGGTACGATGCGGTGGAGTTTCTTTTCCAGCCACGACGAGAAGAAGACGACCAGGAGAACGGCGATGATGCCGCCCCGGCCAGGGACCAGGGGATCGCCGAAAAGATTGATCTGAGCCAGGTTGGGGTGGCTGAGGATGGCCGCCATGACGCCGCCCAGCATGGGCGAGCCGCCAAATTCCTTGGCCGCGTTGATGCCGACGAAGATGTTCAGGCCATAGAAGGCGGCGTTGCCGGCAATGGCCAGGACCTGCAGGAGCGGCTGGGCCGCCAGGGATGGGTCCATCTTGAAAGCGACATTGAGCAGGCCCGTAATCAGGCCACAGGCGATGAAGGCCGGGATGATGGGTACGAAGATGTGGGCGATCTTTTTTAAGGCCAGCTTGGCTGGCGTTGCATTCTTGCGCCGTATTTCTTCATGCAGGGCCTGGCCGTCGAAAGGACCCTGGCTGTCATCGTTGCTGTCAGGCCTAGCTGATGGTGCCGGATTTTCCTTGCTGCCGCCTTCGACTAGCGGTGCAAAGGCCTGGTACAGTTTCGTCGCCTTGCCAGGGCCGACGACGATCTGCCATTCGTCGCCGGATTTATTGATGCCCATGACGCCAGGAAGTTTGGCCAGGTCTTCTTTGGTAAAGTGTTCGTCCTTTACCGTCAGGCGAAGACGGGTCATACAGTTGTAAGCCTTTTCGATATTGGCCGCCGGGCCGGTGATGTCGTAGATGGCCTTGGCCAGTTTATCATAATCCATGGGCAGCCTCCTTGAGGACGGCAGCAACGTATCCCTGGGCGGCTGCCAGGCGGTCTTCGGCTTCGTTGGCAGGCAGGTTCAGGAGAATCATGACGATAGCCGTCTTGGCTCGTCCCTGACTTTCGGCCAGGGCCTTTACGGCTTCCTGGCGGCTGCAGCCTGTCGCCGTCATGACGATGCGCCGTGCCCGTTCTTCCAGTTTCTGGTTAGACGACTTGACGTCGACCATGAGGTTGCCATAGACTTTGCCCAGGCGGATCATGGCGCCTGTGGACAGCATGTTGGCAATCATCTTCTGGGCCGTGCCCGCTTTCATGCGCGTCGATCCGGTGACGACTTCCGGGCCGACGATGGCGCAGAGGTCGATGTCGGCACAAGCGCCGATGGCTGAATGAGGCGAGCAGTCGATGGCAATCGTCGCCGCGCCGACTGAAGCGGCATAGGTCAGGCCGCCGACGACATACGGCGTCCGTCCCGAGGCACTGAGGCCGACGACGACGTCGTCGGCGGTCAGATTTTTGGCTATCAGGTCCTGACGGCCCAGTTCCGGCGAGTCTTCCGCCCCTTCTTTGGCACGGAAAATGGCTTCATAACCGCCGGCGATGAGGCCCTGGATGCGTTCCGGGTCGGTGCTGTATGTCGGCGGACATTCGACGGCGTCGAGGATGCCCAGGCGGCCGGACGTACCGGAGCCCATGTAGAACAGGCGGCCGCCGTGGCGCAGCCTGTCGGCGATGGTGTCGACGGCCTTGGCGATGTCCGGGATGATGGCGCCGACGGCATCGGCGACTTTATGGTCTTCGTCATTTATGATGCGCAGCATGTCTTCCGTAGACACGCTGTCGATATGCTGGCTGTGGCTGTTCTGCTGTTCCGTAGCCAGAGTTTCTAAGTTGATCATGGTTGATTCCTTTCTTTCCTTGCAGTCGTGATTCTCGTTCGTTGGGAACAATATACACATCTCTAATTATAGAGAGTGTTTGCAGGACTTGCAATAGGCCTTTTTTTCATGAGCCATGACCTTTATTTTTTTGCCATTTCATGGTATGATTAAGCTGCACGCAGCAGACCTGTGTGCCCTGTGCGCCCATAGCTCAGCTGGATAGAGCAGCAGTTTCCTAAACTGCGTGTCGGATGTTCGAGTCATCTTGGGCGCACCATTTTTTTATCTACATAATCTAATCATTAAATTATCAGTCCGGAAAGGTGGGTTCCTTCATGTCCGATACTAAGAACCAGCTGGCTTCTTTCCACGAAGAAGTCATGCATGATGCCGATTATACCTTGGCCGAAGCCGTCGCCGAAGCCAAGCGCTGCCTGAATTGCAAAGTACCGCAATGCCGCAAAGGCTGCCCCATTGAAAACGAAATCCCCCAGTTCATCCATGCCATGACCCAGGGGGATTTCGGGGCTGCTGCGGACCACATCTACCATCGCAGCGACCTGCCGGCCATCTGCGGCCGCATCTGTCCGAGAGAAAAGCAGTGCGAAGGTCACTGCGTCCTCGGCAAAAAGGGAAAGCCTGTTGAAATCGGCAAATTGGAACGGTTCGTAGCGGATATGGCCCTGGACGGCGGCTTCCTCCCGCAGCCTGTCAGCCGCAAGACCGCCGGCCGCGTGGCCATCATCGGCTGTGGCCCGGCCGGCATGGCAGCTGCGCGGGAACTGGCCGGCCTCGATTACGATGTGACCATCTTTGAAGCCGCTTCCCAGCCAGGCGGTACCATGACCTATGGCATCCCGACTTTCCGGCTCCATAAAGAATTATTGCAGCGCGAAGCCCAGGCCCTGACGGCCATGGGCGTCACTATCGAATACAATGTCAAAATCGGTGTCGATAAGTCTTTGGCCGAACTGAAGGAAGCTTTCGATGCCGTCTTCATCGCCATTGGGACGATGAATGCCTGGAATCTCGGCGTCGATAACGATACTATCGATGGCGTCGTCGATGCCGAACAGTTCCTGCGCGACGTCCAGCGCGTCCAGAACGGGGAAGTGGCCTTGGAAGACCTGCCCGTCCAGAAGGGCGACCAGGTCATCGTCGTCGGTGCCGGCAACGTCGCTATCGATGCCGCCCGCACATCGCTGCGCCTAGGGGCAGACGTCAAAATCGTCTATCGCCGGGCCGAAAAGAACATGAAATGCCTGCCGTCGGAATATGAAGAAGCCAAGGCTGATGGCGTCCAGTTCCAGTTCTACTCGGCACCGAAAGCCGTCGTCGGGACGGACCATGTAGAAGGCCTGAAATATGAAAAACAGCAGATTCTCGAAGATGCCACCATGGTGCCGACGGGCGAATTTGGCGTCGTTCCGGCCAATAAGATTATCGCCGCTATCGGCAACAAACCGGAACTGCCCATCGTCAAAGCCCTCGGTGTCGACGCCAATGACGATGGCTACATCGCCGTCAAGGACCTGCCTTACGGCATGACCAGCCAAGAAGGTGTCTTTGCCGCCGGTGATATCGTCCACAAACCGCAGACCGTCGTCCTGGCTATGCGCGAAGGGCGTAAGACGGCTGCCGGTATTGACCAGTACTTGAAGGCCAAAAAGGTCATGAACGCTGCGAAAGCATGAGGAGGCCGCCATGAGTGAATTGACACAACAGATCTTAAAAGCCAATGAACGTTTCGTCAAACAGTCCCTGTCCCAGGGCGGCTTCGATGAGGTCAGCAAGTATCCCAGCCGCAACCTGGCCGTTCTGACCTGTATGGATACGCGTCTTCTGAGCTTCCTCGAACCGGCTATGGGCCTCATCCGGGGCGAAGCCAAACTCATCAAGGTCGCCGGCAATACGGCCTTTGAAGATTTTGACAGCGTCATCGGCAGCCTCATGGTCGCCGTTTACGAATTACATGTCCACGACATCATCGTCATGGGCCACGACGACTGCGGCATGCTCAAGACGACGGCAGACAGCCTGTGCCGTCACATGGCAGAAGAAGGCATCGATGATGCGGCCATCGCCGCCGTCCGGCCCAAGCTGGAACAATGGGCCGACCCCATTACCGACATCGATGCGTCCGTCTGTGATACGGTCCGCCGCCTGCGGGCCAATCCCTACTTGCCTTCATCCCTTACGATTTATGGTATGGTCATCCATCCGCACACCGGTGAAATCCGAGTCGTCGACGATGGAGAAGGCCAGAAATAGGAGGTATTATGAGTCTTGTCACACAACGAATGAAAGACCATGCCGCTGTTCTCGAAGCGACGATGGATTTGATTCCGGATATTGAAAAAGCCGGGACCTTGTTCAAAGAGGCCCTGGCTTCGGGCCACAAAATCCTATTTTGTGGCAATGGCGGCAGTGCTGCCGATTCTCAGCATTTAGCCGCAGAAATCGTCGGCCGCTTCCAGAAAGAACGGCGGCCGTTCCCGGCTCTGGCTTTGACTGTCGATACGTCGATTTTGACGGCTGTCGGCAATGATTACGGCTTCGACACGGTCTTTGCCCGTCAGGTCCGGGCTTTAGGTGAAAAGGGCGATATCCTGGTCGGCATTTCTACGTCCGGCAACAGCCAGAATGTCTTGGAAGCCATCGAGGCAGCCCGCGAAAAAGGCCTCACTGTCATCGGCATGACCGCCTATGGCGGCGGTAAGATGAAGGAGGCCTGTGATATCTGCCTGTCTGTACCGGCAAAAGTGACGGCACGGGCTCAGGAAATGCATATTATGATCGGTCATATCCTCTGCGAAATCGCTGAAGAAGATATGTAATCAGCCGACAATCTGCTGGAACTGTTTGTTGTTCCGGATTTTATCGAAATGGCTCTGTGTCCGGGCTGCCTGACGGACGTCTTCGCCGCCCAGGTCGATGGCCTGTTTCAGATAAGGCAGAGCCTGGTCGGCTTTGCCCAGGTCGCCGTAGATGGTGGCGATACCGTAGTAACTCCAGGTATTGCCCGGGTCGGCGGCGATGACGTTCTTGAAATACGTCAGGGCTTTATCGTATTGGCCGTCTATTTTATAGGCCAAGGCCAGGTTGTAGAACGAAGCGACGTCTTTCGGGGCTATTTTCAGCGCTTTTTCAATGAGCTCGATGCCCTGGGCGACGTCGTTTTTGTTACCCGTACTGTTGCCGCGCATGGCCAGGGTGACGCCTTTATTGCTCAAGGCCTGGTAATTATGGGCGTCCATAGAAAGGGCTTTGTCGAAGTCGCTGATGGCTCCGGCATAATCGCCGGCCTGGTATTTTTTCAGTCCTGCGTCGCTGTAGGCCTGCGAATCGGCCTGGATAGCCGGTGCCGTCGAAGTCTGTACTTCTTGTGCCGCCGGTGCCGGCTGAGACGATGATGGCTGCGTACTGCATCCGCCGCTCCCGGCAGCTAATGCCAGCAGGAGCAGGATGGCCAAGTGTTTGTTCTTCATGTTCGTTCTCCTGTTCGTCAAATGGAAAATCCTATGAAACATATCATCAAAAAAGGGGACATCATCCTCATCATCACGCTGCTCGTCTTATCTTTCATCCCGGAAGGCATCTTTTACCTGACCGGCAATGATGCGTCGATAGACCGGACGTATGCCGTCATCCAAGTCGATGGCAAAGTCTATAAGGAAGTACCCTTGTCAGGCCACCATGGGACCGATATGATTTCTATCGATACCGATAAAGGCCACAACCTGGTCGTCATCCAGGACGAGAGCGTCGGCATTACCGAAGCCGATTGTCCCGATAAAATCTGCATCAGTGAAGGTTTTGTCAGCAAGCCCGGTGCGACCGTCGTCTGCCTGCCGCACAAGGTGTTAGTCGAAGTGAAGTCTGCCGGCGGGGACGAACCCGATGTCATTCCGGCCCATTAGAGGTAGCTTATGAAAAAGACATTCCACATCATTATCCTGGGCTTGTTCATCGCCCAGTCCCTGGTCTTATATATCGTCGAAGGGATGTTGCCCGTGCCTTTCATCGCGCCAGGGGCGAAACTGGGGCTGGCCAATCTGATTACGGTCATCGCCCTCTATGCCCTGCCGCGCAAGCGCGACGTCTGCCTCATCCTGCTCGTGCGCATCATCCTGGCTACGGCCTTTGGCGGCGGTATCAACGCTTTCCTGTACAGTGTCTCCGGGGCCGCTTTCAGCCTGGGGGCCATGATGGTCCTGCAGAAGACAGGGAAATTCTCTATCATCGGCGTCAGCACAGCCGGCGGTATTTTCCATAACCTGGGGCAGGTCATCGTGGCATCCCTGGTCGTAGAAAATATCAAGATCATGCTTTATCTGCCGGTCCTGGCCGTCGCCGGTACCGGTACGGGCATCCTCATCGGCATTACGGCCATCTTCACCTTGCGCCATCTGAAGAAACTGCCCATTTACCGTCGCATGCAGGAAGGTGATTAATTAATCCGGATAGAGTCCAAGACTTCGTCGGCCAGTTTTACTTTATCTTCTTTGCTGCCATCGCAGGCTACGACGACGATCCACGTGGCCGGTCCGTCGGCAAAGCCGATGAGGCGGGCGCGCATGGATTTATCTTCGTACGTGAAGGTAAAGTCCTGGACGACGGCGTGCTGGCCGCTGACCGTCGTCGTGTCCTGGCTGACCGAGACGTTCTTAGCGTCGATTTTCGACAATACGGCGCCGGCTGCGGCTTCAGCCGTCTGATTGAGGCGCTGGCTGATGGCCTGACCCTGGCTGATGTGCAGGTCGTCGTACATCTGCTGGGTATCGATGCTGTTGGTATAGATGGCGACATACAGGCCGCTGTCTATTTCCCCGTACAGACGGCTGCCCTTGAAATAGCGCTGCGTAAGCGGGTCGACAGGGACGGGGAAGTCGAGTTTTTGCGGATTTCCGGGAAGTTTCACCGTAATGGACGAGCCCATGCCGTCGATGCGCTTTTCTTTCAGGGTAATCGTATAGCAGGCCGTCAGGCTCAAGGTCAGGATGACCAGGAAGAGGGCCAATAAAAAGGAACGGATTCGGGTATGAGTCATAATACACCTCGCTAGTGTTATTTAAAAGGTAAATATCCCCAGGATACGAGCAGATAAAATGCCGGATAGAGGATAAGGATATATAGAATTTGTGTCGTAATGAAAGGCGCCATGGCCAGATTGACATTTAAATCGTAGAGCCGCTCTGTAATCAAGGCATTGATGGCACAAGGCGTGCCCATGACGATGATGATGGTCCCAAGGAGGACCGGGTCTGACGTAAAGCAGAGAGCCAGGCCATACGATGCCAACGGCGTCAGAATCATCTTTATCGGGATGAGGTCTAACGTCTTTCGGGCGTAGTCCTTGAAATGGGAAAAATCAATGAGATACCCGACGGGAATGAGGGCTACCCAGGCGCTGACATGGATGAGGGCCTGGAAAATCGTCGTTCCCGCAGCGGGTCTGGGAATCCCGGCAGCATGCAAGGCTGTGCCGATAACTAAGGCTACGACGGACAGCTGGTTCCAGTTGATGAAGATGGATTTCCAATTATCTTTGAAAAAGACGAAAAAGTTATGGTCTTTCCCGCTGTGCTGATAGTAGTATCCCATAGGGAAAAGGACGAAGAACATGAGCAGGTTCTGGAATACGCCGATAATCTGGACGTAGGCATAGGACATTTCCCCGTAGAGAATGTAACTGCACAGGCCGCCGAGCGTCCCGGTATTGGCCGGGATGGCGGCGATGAGATAGCTGCCGCGGTCGACAAAGGATGAGAATTTGCGCTGCCGCCCCAGTAAGAGGACGACCGCCAAGGGCAGGAGGCCGTTGAAAAAGGCAAAGAACGGCAGACTCAGTAAATCGGTCCGCATGGGCAGGACCCAGAAGCTGAGCAGGGTCAGGGCGGTCATGATGACGATGATGTTGAAGCGGATGAGCCAGTTCGACTGTTCCGGCGTCAGCCAGCGCCGCTGTTTGGCGGCATAGCCGGCTAGCATGGGCAGGATGATGTCTGTAAAAATATAAATCATCCGGAGTGTCGTATCTTCCATGGTGTCCTCGTTACTTGCGGGCAGCGCGGAAGGCGTCGGCCAGGGAGAACGTCAGCGGTTCTGCCGGCTTGGTGGCGTCGATGATAGGCTGCATGATGTCGCGAAACTCTTCTTTCTTCTTCGATAAGACATAGAGCTTGGATGTGTTGCGGGCGTCCCAGAGGGCGTCGTGCATCTGGCCGTCGAAGGTTTCGCCCAGGGTACTGACAGCCTTGTCCAGGGAAATGACTTTGTCCAGGCCCAGGAGATTGCAGTAAATCTGCTGGAAATTCTGCCAGTGGTCGAGCATCCAGCGGACGCGGTCGTCGTGTTCGTCGATTTCCTTGAGGCGGAGTTCGCAGTCCAGCTGGCGCCAGTCGTTTTCGCTCCAGGCGAACATTTCGTAGGCATTGGGGCAGCCTTCGTTGCACCAGGTCAGGAAATGGTCGAAGGCCTGGCGGAAATGGGGCTTCCCGGCCAGCATTTCCATGGTGATGCCTGTCAGTTCCTGACAGGTCTGGTTCATGGCTGTCGTATATTCGGGCAGCACATATTCTTTATACGACGAGATTTCCTTCCCGTCTTCGTCTATCTTGACAGCACCGATTTCGATGATTTCACCCTTGCAGATGCGGCGCGCTTCCTTCTGGTCCCGGCCGATAGGGTTCATCTCGAAATCGACAAATACGGCTTTCATAATAAAAAAGTGTCTCCTTTCTGAATCTGATGGACAATCTTTATTATACCATAAGTAAAGGGCTTGTCGCACGTGCGACAAGCCCTTTTGAGATGAATCAGGCGGGCCGCCCTTTGGGCGGCCCCTACAAGTCATGAGCCATTAAAATGCCGGCAGGATAGTTCCCTGGAAATGTTCTTCGATGAATTTCTTGATCGGTTCCGACTGGTAGATTTCTAAGACTTTCTTGTATGTTTCGTTGTTTTCGTCGCCCTGACGGACTGCCATGACGTTGGCATACGGCGAATCCTTCGATTCGACGAGGATCGAATCCTTCTGCGGATTCAAGCCAGCCGGGATGGCGTAGTTGGTGTTGACGCAAGCCAGGTCCGTGTCGTCGAGGGAACGGGGAATCTGAGCGGCATCGAGTTCGACGAACTGGAGGTTCTTTGGATTTTCTGTGATATCCGTAACCGAAGCGTCGACGGAGTTGCCGTTCTTCAACTTGATCAGGCCGGCCTGCTGGATCAGGAGCAGGGCGCGGGCCCCGTTGGTCGGGTCGTTCGGGATGGTGACTTTGGCACCGTCGGCGACATCTTTGATGTCTTTATATTTGTGCGAGTAAACAGCCATGGGCAGGATGATGGTCTTGCCGATAGACGTGATCTTCAGGCCTTGTTTCTTGACGACGTTGTCCATGTACGGCTGGTGCTGCATGGAGTTCATGTCCAGGTCGCCTTCGGCCAGGGCCTTGTTCGGTTGGACATAGTCGTTAAATTCGACGACTTTGATGGTGATACCCTGTTTAGCTGCTTCTTTTGCGACTTCTTCCATGACTTCAGCGTGGGGACCGGCAGTGACGCCCATCTTGATTTCTTTTTTATCACCGGAAGCACCGGAATTGGAAGACGAACCGCAGCCGGCGGCAAAGAGGCACGTCGTCGTGATGAGGACGGCGGCGAAGAGTTTTTTTACTGTTGCATTCATGTAATCATTTCCTTTCTGGATGACGAATATAAGGGTTTGCCGGTCAAAAAGAAAAGCCGTCATACAGATGACGGCTCAATTTGCGATTCGTTCATCTGCCGGTATATACCGCTGGACTTGGCACCTATCCCGATAGGGGGTTGCCGCAGCGTCATCGGGCCATTCCCTCGACTGCTCTTGATGAAAGACAATGTTTTGTTGTTGGTGTACATGTTATCATCTGGCGGGGAATCTGTCAAGAAATTTTTGACAATCCTGCGCTTCTTGAGAAAAATTTCTTTTTATGTTATAATAAGAAAACTCATCGGAGGCTTATACTCGTATGGTATAGAACCGGATAAGATGTCACTTCAGCCCTGTAGCGGAGGAAGGGCGTGTACGTAAACACGTTCTTCGATAAAGGTGCAGGCCTGGGTGGTTTCTTATCCGGCTTTTTTTTGTGAGGTGATAGAAATGCTGAATAAACGAGATATCCTTTGGCAGATTTACAGTGCCAAAGCTTTTTATTTCCTTGGCGGCTTCGGCTTTACGTCATGGGCGTCGCTTATTCCTTTCTTAAAACGGAAACTGCAGATTCCCGACGACCATCTGGGCTTCCTTTTGCTGGCCGTCGGCTTGGGAGCCCTGATCATGATGATGCTGGCCGGCTCTATTGCCGGGCGTTTAGGCTGCCGCCGCTCTTTGACTGCTGCCGGCCTGGCCATTGCCGTCGTCTTGAACGTTCTCTGCTATGTGCCGGCTTACACTGCGGCGCTGCTGGTGGCAGTTCTCCTCGGTTCCTCCCTGGGGCTGCTCGATGTCGTCGTCAACATCAACGGCATCTTCATTGAACGGAAAGTCCGCAAGCGCCTCATGTCGGGAATGCAGGCCATGTGGTCTTTGGGGAACTTTGCTGGCGCTGCCTTTTTCGCCCTGATGCTGCAATTTCGGTTGCCCTGGCAAGGCGTTGCCCTGGCCGGTGCCGTCCTGATTGCCGCCTGTGTCTTCTTCTTTTCGCCCCATCTTCACAGTGAGCGGAATGAAAGCCGTGGCGGCAGCCATTTCGTGCGGCCCAAAGGAACGATTGTCTTCATTGGGCTGATTTGTACGATATCTTTCCTCGTCGAAGGCTCTATCAACGATTGGAGTGGCGTCTTCATGACGACGGAAAAGGGCATCGACATTTCCCAATCCGGCCTGGGGCTGACCCTGTTCACAGCTTCGGCCTTCCTGTCCCGCCTGACTGGTGATTCCCTGACCATGCATATCGGGCCGCGGCGTCTCCTGGCTTTTTCCCTGCCCATCGCCTTTGTCGGCTTTTTGGGAATCCTGCTCATCGGCGGCGGCCCGTTACTGTTCGCGTCATACGTCCTCATCGGTATCGGCTGCGCCAATACGGTCCCCGTTTTTTACTCCCTCTTGGGGACGCAAAAAGAAATGCCCATCGCCGATGCCGTCGCCGCAGTCAGTACCATCGGCTACGTCGGCATCCTCCTGGCACCGGCCGTACTGGGCTTCATCGGCCGTGTCTTCAGCCTGACCATTTCCTTTACCCTGGTCACAGTCCTCTTAATCATCATGACCGTCATGGCCATGCGGCTGTTGGGGAAGTTTGAGGTTTGATGTTTGAAGTTTGATGTAAGTAGGGATAAATTTGAAACCATCACGTCAAACATCAAACGTCAAACTAAAAAAGCCTGCCGCAGGGGCAGGCTTTTTTCTTACGCATCAATCACTTTCCCCGGATTGAGGATGTCTTTCGGGTCCATGGCCCGCTTGATGGTTTTCATGATTTTCAGTTCGCCTTTTGGTGTGAACTGTTCCATGTATTTTAATTTCTTGGCTCCGATGCCGTGTTCGCCGGCCAGGCGGCCGCCGACGCTGTAGGCATAGGCGTAGACTTGCTGATGAAATTCTTCGACGTTCTTTTCCCATTCTTCGTCGCTCATGTCCATCTTACAGAGGACGATGTGCAGGTTGCCGTCGCCGATGTGGGCATTGATCTTGACTTCAAAGGGATAGTCCTTGCCGATATCCATGATTTTTTCGATGGTCCCGGCAATTTTATGGACCGGCACGACGACGTCGTCTGTGAGGAAGACCTTGCTTTGCAGTTCAACCGAGGTCTGGCAGTTGCGGCGCATGTTCCAGACGCGGTCATCCGCTTCCAGGACTTCGGCGGCGCCTGATTCTTCACAGATCGTGCAGACGGCGTCCATCTTGGTGTCCAGTTCATCTTCGTGGAAGGTTTCGACGGTGATGATGACGTAGATACCGTCGTCGTAGTGGGGCATATCCTTGTAATGGCAGTAGTCTGCACAGCCGCGGACGTAGGAATTGTCCATGTATTCGACGCTGGTCGGATCGATGCCGGCTTTCATCAATTTCGGTACCATGTGCAAAGCCTGGCGCGGATCTGTATAGATGGCCAGGACGTCGAAGCGGTACGGCGGCAGGGGAATCAGTTTGACTGTGACTTTGGTGATGATGCCCAACGTCCCTTCACTGCCGATGATGAGCTGTTCCAGGTCGTAGCCGGTCGAGCATTTCTTGAGGATACGGCCACATTCGACGATATCGCCAGTAGGGGTGACGACTTCCAGGCAGTAGACCTGGTCGCGGGTGACGCCGTAGCGGACGGCGCGCAGGCCGCCGGCATTGGTAGCCAGGTTGCCGCCGATGAGGCTGCTTTCGGCGCTGGACGGGTCACCGGCATACATGAGGCCGACTTTCTTGGCGGCATTCTGCAAGTCTACCGTGCGGACACCGGCTTCGACGGTCATGTACATGCCTTCTTCATTCAGTTCGAGAATCTTGTTGAGACGGTCCATGCAGAGAACCAGGCCGCCGCAGACCGGGATGGCCCCGTCGGCCAGGCTGGTGCCGCCGCTGCGGACGGTAATGGGGAAGTCGTATTCGTTGGCTAATTTGACGATTTCCGAGATTTCCTGGGCGTTCGCCGGCGATACGGCAGCGTCAGGAACGTGGAACATGGCCGGGTTGGTTTCATAGTCGGTCTGATACTGTAAGAGCATGTCTCTATCGGTCTTGACATAAGTCGGACCGGTAATGGCTTTTAATTTTTCAATGATTTCTGGCGTAATGGGCTGATAAGTTTTCAAGCAAAGGGCCTCCTTTTCATTTGTTGTCTTATTCTACCACGCTCGCCGCCCCTAGGGAAGGCATCAGAACTTGAAATCAATCGTTGCCGAGACGCCGACGCCCTGGACTCGATTGAGATTGCTGACATTCGTCGTCGCCATAGGGATGAGGGCATTGGCCCGGGCGATGCCGTTAAATTCGCCTTCCAGCTGGGCGACGGCTTTGACCTTTTCGACTTGGGCCGACGGGCCGATGACCTGGACGGCGCCGATATATTTACCCGTACCGACGCTGACGATAGGCACGACTTTGGTGGCATAATCCGTGCCGACGCCATTTTTCATGAGCAGTTTGTTGAGAAAGTCGTTGATGGAATCGCCATACTTGGAGACGAGGATGGAAATGCCGCCGACTTTCAAGATAGAACCGAGGTTGAAGGCCTGGACGGCTGTGCCGCCGGCGAAACCGAGAAGTGACGCAATCGTAACGGCTGCAATGAGTTGTTTTTTCATGGAAATACCTCCTGAATCAAGCTTTTTTTTGATGATGGCCGCGGGCTAGCGAGGCCGCAACGGCAAGGAAACAGAGGACGGCTAAGATGACGAACGAGGCATGCAGGGCCGCCAGGACGCCGTCGGTATAAGATGGCTGTTTAGCCGTTTCCGTCGTCATGATAAAGGTGACGACAGCCATGCTCAGGGCCTGGCCGAGATTGCGCGACAAGGCCAAAATGCTCGAGGCGATACCGTGGTGCATCTTTTTGACAGACCCCATGATGGCGCTGTTGTTGGGAGCGCCGAACAGGGCTGCCCCCAATCCGATGAAGACCAGGAAGATGGCAGCACCGCTGACGGGGACGCGCGGGAACAAGGCGAAGGCCGTCAGTCCCAGGGCCGTCAGGACGAGGCCGATAGAGGCGATGCCCCGCGGACCATACTTATCCGATAAGTCACCGGCCCGGGGCGATAAGAACGCCATGATGATGGGCTGCACCAGCAGGATGGCCCCGGACACAGCCGGCGGCAGGCCGAGAATGACCTGGAAATAGAGGGATAATAAAAAGGAAACGGCATAGGTAGCACTGTATTGGATGAGGGCTGCCAGGTTGGACATGGAAAAAGTCAGGTTACGGAATAAATAGAGTGGCAGCAGGGGGTGGAAGGACTTGCCTTCGTGGATGACGAAGACGACCAGCAAGACCAGGCCGATCCAGAAAGAAGCACTGTAATCTTCAAAGGATGATAGCCCGTACAACGCGCAGAGGATACCGGTGATGGACAGGCCCGAACTGACGAGGTTGACGAAGGGCGCGCCGTTGGCATACCATTCTTCTTTGATGGGACGGATGAAGGCGTACGAAATGACGATGGCCAGGGCAGACAAGAGGAAGATACAGCGCCAGCCGACGAACTGCGTCAGGGCCCCGCCGATGACCGGCCCCAGGGACAGGCCGAGATAGGTCAGGGCGACAGCCTGGCCCAGGATATGGCCCTGATGGGCTTCATCCGTCGTCGCCAGGAGCAGGGGCATATAGGACACATAGACGCCGGATAGGGCGATGCCCTGGATGGCCCGCAAGATGATGAGCATCGTCAGGGTCTGGGCGAAGGCCGCCGCCGCTGTCGCCATGGCAAAGACGATGAGCGACAGGGCATAAGTCCGCCGCCGTCCATGGACATCGGAAACCTTTCCCAAGGGCAGGAGAAAAGCAGCCGTCGTCATCAAGAAAATCGTCACGACCCAGCTCATGCGGTCCGGCGCGACGCCGAATTGACCGGCCATGACGGGAATGGCGATATTGATGGACGTAGAAAGAAAAGGCCCGACAAAACTGACCAGGCAAATCGAGTAAAAGATCCGTTTTTCCGTCGACATATCCGCACCTCACAAAGTCAATATCTTACGTCTATTATACCAGATAACCAAGTATGTGGACTTGCTGATTTACAAAAATATGAGCGAATAATAAGGAGAAATTCACATTTTATGAGTAAATAATTAGAGCTTATTTACCTTTTACGAGAAAATATAAGGAGTTATTTCCGATTTTTGTGATTTTTTTGCTTATAGTTTGTTTCATATCATGAGTAAATTTGTGGTATAGTAAATGAAAGGGGGGATTTTTATGGATTTAGGACTTAAAGGAAAAGTGGCTGTTGTTACAGGGGGTACAGCTGGGATTGGTTTGGCTACGGCGCAGGCTTTTATTGATGAAGGAGCTTATGTAGCTGTTTGTGGCCGCCATTTGGATTTACTCAAGACCGCTTTGAAGCAGCTGGGGAATAATGCCTTTGGCTGCCAGACGGACATGACGAATGAAAATGAAGTATATGGATTTGCACGCCAAGTCAATGACCATTTTGGTCACATCGATATTTGGGTCAACAATGTAGGTGCGTCTTTTGCCCGTAAGGATACGTGGTATACAGGCAAAGAAATTGATGCGCATTATGCTGTCAATTTCAAGTCCGTTGTCATGGGAAGCCAGGCGGCGATTCCTTATCTGGAAAAACAAGGAGGCGTCATCATCAATGTATCTTCCTTGGCTGCCCGGTGTGCAACGTCTGGGCGGGCTACTTTATATGGTCCGATGAAGGCGGCTGTCGTTAATTATACGAATACATTAGCAGGAGAAGTTGCCGCTAAAGGAATACGAGTGTTGTGTATTATGCCTGGCTTTACCTTGACTCCTTTAGTAGCCCAGACCATTGCGCCTGAAGAATTGAACAAACAAGTGAAATCCTGTTTGTTGCGTCGGCCGGCTCAGCCGGAAGAAATTGCCGGGCCCATTGTTTTTTTGGCGAGCCAGCAGGCCGCTTATATGGATGCTGCGACTATCGAAGTATCGGGTGGAAGGAATGTGACTTTAAATCCTGGCTATTCGTATAACGATTAAGTAAAAATGTTTTGAAAAATAAAGAAAAATCACGTAAATATAAAACTATACTTGACAAGTGCTGTTTTAAAGTGCTAGTATATTCGTAAACATTGAAAATGCAATGACCAAAACAAGTACACATAGGATGAGACAACAGAGAGGATGGGCCACCGGCTGAAAGCCCGTCTAGCCGAAGAATATGATGGAATGCCTTTGGGAGCAGGATGAAGGAATCGAGTATGTCATCCCGTTTGACCTGCGTTATAGGTTTCGAGTGGCAGCTGTGCTGCAATTCAGAGTGGAACCACGGGCCACCGTCTCTGTTAGAATGAGACGGTGGTTTTTTGTATACGTGGGCAATCAATGTTTTTCTTTGTCTTCATATAAATAATCCGTAGAGGATAACAGGGGGAGTTATAATGACACAGAGCAAAAAAGAATTAGTGTTGGCAGCAATGGACAATAAACCCGTTGACCGTGTACCATCTGGATTTTGGTTTCACTTTTTAGATGATGAAATCCATTCCGATTCGTTCCAGCATCCTGAGTTGATGGATAAAGTCTTTGCAGGTCAGACACGATATATTGATGCGGCCAAACCGGATTTTGTCAAAATCATGACAGATGGATTCTTCCCGTATGAAAATGAAACGGCCATGAATCTTAAGACGGCTGCTGATTTTAAGAAAATCAAACCCTTAGCTGATGATGATAAATGGTTTACTCAGCAGATTGATTATGCGAAACGGTTGACTGACCGTTATGGTGATGAAATAGCCATGTTCTTCAATGTCTTTTGTGCAGGGACGACAGTTAAATTCATGCAAGCCGATATTTCTAAAAGCGAAGAATTTTTGGCAAATGCTGTAAAAGAAGACCCTCAAGCTGTACGACAGGGGTTGGACGTCATTTCTCATGATTTGGCAAAACTGGCTAAACGTCTGATTACTGAAGGTGGGGTTACTGGTATTTATTTCAGCCTGCAGAGCTTATTAGGTATTTCGCCGGAAACATATAAAGAAGTTTTGGAACCGGGAGAAAAAGAAATCTTGGCAGCAGCCAATAGTGTCAGTGACTATAATATTTTGCATATCTGCGGATATGCGGGACATCATAATGATTTGACTTTGTATAAAGATTATAATGTCAAGACGATCAATTGGGCTGTTGTCGTAGAAGGCGTATCCATTCCGGAAGGACGTAAAATTTTTGGGAACCGGGCAGCATTAGGCGGATTTGGCAATCTGGATTCCGAATTATTGTATAAAGGCTCGAAAGAAGAAATCCAAGCTGAAACTAAACGCATTTTGGCCGAAGCTGGACGGCAGGGTGTTATTCTCGGCGCAGATTGCACCGTACCGCGCGATACTGATTGGCAGCATTTTGAATGGGTCCGCGAAGCGGCAAAGTAAATCGTTTTGAGGGGGTATGAACCATGAAACTTACAATGAAAAAATTGGGGAAAGTCGTTTTAACTGCAGCTTTAGTTGGTATTGTAGCAGCCGCATTGACAGGTTGCAGCAAGAAGGGGGATTCATCGGCTAGTGGTGGCGATGGACAGAAAAAGGTTGTCAATGTTGCTTATACGAATTACTATGTACCTTATGACTTTGTCAACGATAAGGGTGAAGCAGATGGCTTTGAAGTAGCCGTTATGAAGGAAGTCGCGAAAAAACTGCCACAATATGACTGGAAGTTTACACCGACTTCCGATGATGATTTGCTCATTGGTGTAGAATCCGGGAAGTATGATATTGGGACTAAAGGTATCTGGAAAACTGCAGCTCGCGAAAAGAAATATATTTTTACGAAAAACTATATCGGTGCCAGCGTCATCGGCTTAGTTATCCGGAAGGATGAAGCCGATAAAGTAAAAGATATGGATTCTTTTGCTCAGTATAGTGGCAAACTGGTCCCGATTGCACCGCAGGATGCCCGCTATATGGTTATCGATACATACAATAAGGAACATCCGGACAAACCGATTCAGTTGCAGTCTTCGGAAGCTTTCCAGATTGCCGATGCCTATAGCTGGGTCATGGAAGGTCGCTACGACGGGTATTTGGAAGTTGAATTGAGCTATAAGAACAATATCGTCAAGGATGATGCCCCGTATCATCAGTTCAATGATAGCTTGACCTATATCCGTTATAAAGGGATTCCGACCTATCCTCTGATCAACAAGAAGGAACAGAAGCTGGCAGACCAAGTGGATCAGGCTATTAAGGAACTGCGCGATGAAGGCAAGATTGCCGAACTGGAACAGAAGTATTTTGGTGAAAGCCTTTCGCAGTATATTAGTCAGTAAGTTCAAGGGAGGACTCTTCGATGGATACACGCGTGTTTAATCCGTCCGTCATCTTCTCGGTCATGCCGGATTTGTTGCCTTATTTATCGGTGACACTGCTAGTGGCTGTTTCGAGCATTGTATTGGGTTCCTTCCTGGGAATGGTGTTAGCATGGGCAAAACTCGGTCATCACCGGGTTTTGCGCTGGCTGGCCCATGGATACACTTATATCATGCGGTGTACGCCATCCATTGTTTTACTGTTCATCGTCTTTTATGGACTGCCAAAACTGATTGAAGCAACGACGGATTATGATATTAATGATACAAATAGGGCTGTTTTTGCCATCATTACTTTTACCCTTTTATTTGGGGCCTATATTTCAGAAGTGTTCCGGGCTGCTTATGAAGCAGTGCCAAAAGGTCAGTATGAAGCGGGTGTCAGCATTGGCTTGACGCCTTTCCAGACATTTTGCCAAGTTTTGTTTCCCCAGGCGGCGCTGATTGCTTTGCCGAATTTTGGTAACTCCGTCATTAACCTGCTTAAAGAAGGTGCCTTGGCTTATACGATTGGGCTGATTGACCTGATTGGTAAAGGGAATTTGATTATTGCCCAGAATTTTGGAGCCTACAGTATTGAAATCTATTTAGCGTGTATGATTATTTATTGGATTATGACAACAATCATTGAAAAAGGCTTTTTGAAGCTTGAACGCGTTTTAGATAAAGGTCAGAATCTAGGCCATACACAGGCTAAGAAAGAGGAAGGTGATCCGTGCTATGGAGCTTGATTATGGGTTCATGATAGATACCTTTTATAAGGTATGGAGCGGGATCGGCGTCACGCTCAGCTTGACTGCATTGTCACTGATCATTGCCTTGCCCATTGCTTTTTATATGGCTGTCATCCGCATCCGGGGTCATAAAATTGGTACAGGGATTACGCGCTTCTATATTTCCTTTGTACGAGGGACTCCATTGGTCCTGCAGATTTTGCTTATGTATAGCCTGTTGCCGAGTTTCATCAACTTCGCTTTGAAATCGATGGGGTCTAGCTTCAATGTATTTGATAATGTAAACCCCTTCTGGTATGCAGTCATTGTTTTTTCCCTGAATACCATTGCGTTGCTGGCAGAAGTTTTCCGTTCGGCTTTGATGAGTATCAATAAGGGCCAATTAGAAGCCGGTGTATCTGTTGGCTTGACAGAATGGCAAACCTATCGCCACGTCATCATCCCACAAGCTATGGTTGTAGCTTTGCCGGCAGTCTGCAATATTACGGTAAACCTGATTAAAGGTACGTCATTGGCCTTTCTCATGACTGTCAAAGATGTCCTGGCTATTGGGAAAATCGCAGCCTCTTATGGCTATAATTATATTGAAGCTTATTTGGATGTATTCATTGTTTATATCATCGTTTGCACTATAGTACAGATCGCTTACAAACTGGCAGAACAACGCCTGAGCGTTTTCCGTGCAGCGTAAGGAGTAATGCATATGTTAATGTCTATTAAAAACGTGCGTAAGCATTTTGGGAAACTAGAGGTCTTGAAAGACGTCAATGTGGATATACACAAGGGCGACGTCGTCGTCATTTTGGGACCTAGCGGTTCTGGTAAAACCACTTTTCTACGGTGCCTTAACTTTTTGGAACAGGCTGATAGCGGGGAAATGGATTTTGCTGGCATGCACCTTGATTTGAGTCATGCATCACAGAAAGAGATTGCGACAGTCCGTAAAAAAACAGCCTTTGTTTTCCAGGGATATAATCTTTTTGCGAATAAGACCGCTTTAGAAAATGTAATGCTTGGTCTGACGACCGGACGGGGAATCCCTAAGGCAGACGCAGAGAAGACTGCGCGGGAAGCCCTTCAGCGTGTTGGCATGTTGGACCGGGCTGATTATTATCCGTCTCAGTTGTCCGGGGGCCAGCAACAGCGTGTCGGAATTGCCCGGGCTATTGCCGTAAAACCAGATGTTATCCTCTTTGATGAACCGACATCTGCTTTGGATCCGGAATTAGTTGGGGAAGTTTTGAAAGTCATGCGGGATTTGGCCAAAGATGGCACGACGATGATTGTCGTCACCCATGAAATGAAATTTGCCGAAGATGTAGCTACTCACGTTATTTTTATGGCGGATGGTGTCATCGTGGAAGAAGGGACATCGGAGGATATTTTCCAACATCCTAAAGAAGAACGGACTAAAAAATTCTTGCATCGCATTTTAACCCATGATTACGAAGAAGCGTAACAATCTCTCCGGCCTTTCGGGCACCCCTATTAGGGGTGGCTTTGCGGCCTGTGGCTAGCGACTTTTAGAAAAATGCGGCAATTTCTTCCGGCGTATCGACGAGGAAGCGGGCACCGTGGTTTTGTAAGAAGGTTTTGGAACGGAAGCCCCAGGTGACGCTGAGGCAGTCCAGTCCGGCGTTCTCTGCCGTCTGGATGTCGATTTCGGAATCACCGATGTAAACGGCCTGTTCCGGCGTGAGTCCTAAGTCTTTCAAGGCTTTGAGGACCATGTCCGGCGCAGGCTTTCGCCGTATCTGGGGCTGTTCGCCCAAGGCGAGGTCGAAGAGGCCCTGGAAGTAGTCCGCTGTCAGTTTCTGCACGGCCGGGTCGGGTTTATTGGAGACGACGGCCGTCTGGATGCCGGTAGCCCGGAGCTGGCGGAGGAGCGGGCTGATGCCGGCATATTCACCGGTCTGGATGGCGCAGTGAGCGGCATAGTAGGGACGGAAGATGTCCTGGATGCGGCGGACTTCCTGGGCGTCGACACGCGGCGTAATCGTATCGCCGTCCTGACCGACATATTCCAGCTGTTCGTAAGAGGCAATTCCTTTTTCAATGACCAAGGCGCGGGTAATGGCGACTTGTACGCCGCTGCCGAAGAATTGGCGGACTTGGGCTATCCCATAGTCATGGTCATGCCCCGTTTCGGCTAAGACATGGTTCAAGGCGCTGGCCAGGTCTTCCAGGGTATTGAGGACAGTCCCATCCATATCGAAAATCGCGGCTTTATATGTTTTATGTTGCATGTTATTCCTCCAGTTTATATTCTGAAATCTTAGTACAGGCTGCTGGCGTAGATTTTTTCCAGGTTGTCGCGCATACGGTCCAGGTAGGATTCGTCGTCTTCGCTCGTTTCGATGGTGTGAATCGTTTCGACACGGGCGCCGACTTCACGGGCCAGGGTTTCCGACGTCTTCGGGCTGACCATGTCTTCCACGAAAATCGTCCGCACGTCGTTGGCCCGGCAATAGTCGGCCAGGCGGGCCAGCTGGCGGGCACTGGGCTCGCCGCTGGAAAAGACGGATTCGACGCTGTGCTGGGTCAGGCCGAAGTCGCGGCAGAGGTAGGCAAAGGCTGCATGGCCTGTGACGAAATCCTTGCGGGGGACGCTGGCGAATTTGCGGGCATATTCATCTTGCAGGGATTGGAGCTGCTTTTTGTAGTTCCCGGCATTGTTGCGGTAATAGTCGGCGTTGGCCGGATCGGCTTCAGCCAGGGCGGCGGCGATATTGGAAACTTCTATCTGGGCGTTTACCAGACTCAACCAGATGTGCGGGTCATAAGCGCCGTGCTCCTTGATGTCTTCTTCATCGGTCAGGGCAATCGGCGTGACACCTTGGGACGCATTGACCGTGTGGAGTGCCGTATTCTTGGCGGCCTCGACGACTTTGGGAGCCCACGGTTCCATGCCCAGACCGCTGTAAACGAAGAGCTGGGATTTGCCGAGGTGTTTAATGGTCTGCGTCGTCGGCTGAAATTCATGGGGTTCTGTCCCATCGGGGATGAGTGTGTAGACATCGACTTTATCGCCGCCTACGGCCTGTGTAAATTCTTTCAGGGCGTCGAAAGTGACAGCGACTTTTAATTTTCCGTCATCGGGGACGTCGGCGGCGGGGCCGCAGCCAGCCAGGCTGATGACGCATAAGCAGGCCGCCAGGACCGTGATGTAACGGGCGAGGCGGCTGAGGGTATGAAACAACATAATGAGGACCTCCTATGGCGTCCATCGTATCACGGACGCCTTTTTTTGTCAATTATTTGCAAATGCCTTGCATTTTCGTTTATACAGGGCTATAATAAAATCTCGATGTACGACAAGGGAGGAACACTATGATTGATTTACAGCACGTTTATTTCGCCTATGAACACGGTCAATACTTATTGGAAGATGTCAATATGACCATCCGTGACGGCGATTATATTTCCGTTGTCGGTGAAAATGGCAGCGGCAAGAGTACGCTCATCAAGCTCATCCTGGGTTTATTGTCGCCGAGCCGCGGGTCTATTTCCAATACCTATCGTCACCGGGCCTATGTGCCGCAGCGTTTCGAGACGCTGAACAGCCAGTTCCCGATTACCGTCTGGGAAGTCCTCAACTGCTACCGCCAGGTACTGCACTTGAAGCATAAAGAAATCATCCGGGACTGCCTGGAGCAGATGAATGTCTATTCCCTGAAAGACCAGCTCATCGGTAATTTGTCCGGCGGCCAGTGCCAGAAGGTCCTCATCGCCCGGGCCCTCATGGGGCATCCGGACCTGCTCATCTTCGATGAACCGTCGACGGGTATCGATGTCCGCAGCCAGGAAGAACTCTACCCTTTTATTAAGGATTTAAATGAAAATAAAGGCGTTACGGTCATTACGGTTGAACACAATCTGAAATTCGCCGTCCGCAATTCGACGAAGATGTTCCACGTCGTCGGCGGCCGCGGTCATTTCTGCTCGCCTAAGGCCTACCTCGATGAATACGTATCGGCCACGATGGGAGGGAATCAGTAATGTTTGAATATGCCTTTATGCAGAATGCTTTCATCGTAGCCCTGCTCATCTCCATCGTCTGCCCGCTCATCGGCATCTTTCTGGTCCTGCGCCGCTATTCCATGATCGGCGACGCCTTATCCCATGCATCCCTGGCTGGGGTCGCCGTAGGCCTCCTCTTTGACTGGAACCCGGTCCTCAGTGCCTTTGGCCTGACCAGCTTTTTCGGCATCCTCATCGAAGTCCTGCGCCGCCGTTTCCGTCGTTATGCCGAGCTCATCCTGGTCATTATTTTATCGCTCTCCGTGGGCATCGCCATTACCATCATCAGTGCCGGCCTGGTCCATACGAACGTGGAATCCTTCTTGTTCGGCAGTATCCTGACTGTATCGACAGGCGATGTCTATTCTGTCGTCGCCCTCAGCGTCATTTCCCTGGCCGTCATTGCCAAACTCTACCCTCAATTGGTCATGCTGACTTTTGACGAAGACGGCGCCCAGATTGCCGGCGTCCGCAGCAAGCTCATCAATTACGTCTTTGCCGTCCTGGTAGCGGCGACGATATCTGTTTCCATCCGCATCGTCGGCATCCTGGTCATCAGCTCCCTCATCGCCCTGCCCGTGGCGACGGCCCTGCAGCTGCGCAAAGGCTTCCGGCGGACGCTCATTTACTCCGTCGTCTTCAGCTTCATCGATATCCTGTCGGGACTCCTGTTGTCCTATTATATCGATGCCGCTCCGGGCGGGGTTACGGCCTTGACGTCAGTGGCTATGCTGCTTTTGGTCATCGTCTATAAAGAATGTGTCTTTTCCCTGCAAGAAAAGAGGCGCCGTCCATGACTGACGATTATAAAGATTGTTTACGTGCCCACGGCCTGAAGAGTACCAAGGCCCGCAATGGCGTCCTGGCCATCCTCAGCCGGAATACCCGTGTCATTACGGTCGAAGCCGTGTATGCAGCTTTGTTAGAACAAGGCTGTAAAGTCAATTTTTCCACCGTTTACCGCATCCTGGAAATGTTTACAGAACGTAAGCTGACAGAAAAGATTTTCCTTCCCGATGAAGGAAAATACGGCTTTTCGCTCTGTCGTCCCGGCCATACACACCGATTGATTTGTTTACATTGCCATAAAGTCGTGGACCTGTCCCATTGCCCGCTCAGCGACTATGAAAAAGAAGTGGCCCAAAAGACCCAGTTCGATATCGTAGGCCATAACTTGGAACTCTACGGCTACTGTCCGGAATGTAAGAAGGGGAGATAATTGCTAGTGGCTAGTGGCTAGTGGCTATTGGCTAGTGGCTGGTGGCGCCCCTTACGACGTAAAAGGGACTACGCATGATGGTATAAGCCTTCATACAGTAGTCCCTTTTCTAGTAGCTGGAAAAAGCAATCTCTCAGTCAGCTTTGCTGACAGCTCTCCTATGAGGAGAGCCACGAACTGCGGCCAGCGAACTGCGGCCTGCAAGCGCCCACGGGGCGCCCATACGAGCCACTATTTATTTAACAAATTTGATGAAATCTGGTTTCCGCGGAGCGGCAGCCGGTTCCGGCCCGTCGCCATAGCCGACGATGCAGTGGCCGACGCCGACGAGGTGTTCCGGCAGGCCCCATTCTTTGAGGAGGGCTTTCCCTTCGGGCGTTTCGAATTCTTCTTTGGCCCGGTTGATCCAGCATGAGCCGAGGTGCAGGGATGCAGCGGCGTTCATTAGGTTGCCCAGGATGAGACAGCCATCGGACCAGGCATTGGGGGATTTTTCCATGTCGGCCAGAACCAGGAGGACCGTCGGTGCGCCGTACATGGGGTCACTCGTCGTGCCCATGATTTTGGCATTGAGGGCACTCAGGCGGGCCAGGGTATCCGTGTCCTGGATGACGACGATGGTGCAGGGCTGGAGACCGTGGCCGCTGGCGGCATACGTGCCAGCCTGGAGGATCAAGTATAAATCTTCGTCGCTGATCTGGGCTTTTTTGTACTTGCGGACACTGCGCCGCGTGATGAGGGTATGGATGGTTTCATTCATGATATTCACTCCTAAGAAATATATTTTGTTGCACTTTTGTTATATTATAGAGTATTTGTGCCTGAGGAAAAAGGCTTTTGTCAGGACATTTCACGCCTTTTTAGGACTTTTTATAATTCCTTTGCAATTTGTTTTCTATCTCCGTGCCTTCGGCCTGCCTGGTGCCCGACCCTCTAGCAGGAGATGTGAAAAGTGTGCTATAATAAAACGATTAAGATAGTGATATACAGCATTAGGAGCGATAGCATTGAAACGACAAGCACCGGAACTTTCACAACAGTATATCCAGCCATTGGCTGATGTCTTCAAGGTCCTCGGGGATCCGACGCGGCTGCGCATCCTGCGCGTCCTCATGAATCAGGAAGTCTGTGTCCGGGATATTGCCGATGAGCTCGGCATGGGCCAGTCTGCCGTATCCCATCAGCTGCGCATCCTGCGTGATGCCCGGCTGGTCCAGTTCCGCCGCGATGGCAAGACGGTATACTATTCGCTGGCCGATGCCCATGTCTTTACATTGCTTGACGTCGGCCTGGAACACGTTGCTGAATAAAGGGGGAGTCGTTTATGTACGTTTGTTTAATGCGCCATGGGAAGGCGCAGCCTTTTGAACTGCATCAACCGGATAAACTGCGTGAATTGACTGAAAAAGGATGTAACCAGGCTTCGTCCATGGCAAAATGGGCAGCCTCCTGGTGGCCGTCGGGCAAGACGGCCCTGTGGGTCAGCCCGTACGTGCGGACGTGCCAGACGGCTTCTTATTTAGAGAAATATCTGCCTATCGAGCAGTTCCATACCCATAAGGCCATCGCTTCCGGGGACTTAGTGGCTGTCTACGACGAGATATTGAGCCGGGAAACAGCCGACGTCGTATGCCTCATCGGCCATTCGCCTTTCCTCGACCGCTGGGCCCAGGCCTGGACGGGGACGGCTGTCGATTTCAAGCCGGGCAGCATGGCCCTGTTCGACTTCGACGTTCACGGCGGCCGCATCGGTTCGGCATCGCTTCTTTTTTACGCTCATCCGAAGGCCTTGAAATTCTTGGGTCCTTCTTATAAAGAATAAACAGAGTTGGAGGTTTTATTCATGATGAAACATGTATTATCCATTGCCGGGACGGATCCTTCTGGCGGAGCCGGCGCCGCAGCGGATTGTAAGACTTTTTGCGCTCACGGTTGTTTTGCCCTGAATGTCATTACGGCTGTCGTATCCCAGAATACCCAGGGCGTGCGCGGGTATATGGACGTCACGCCGGAACTCATCGCTTCGCAGATCGATGCGGTCTTTGAAGATATCGACGTCGATGCCGTCAAAATCGGTATGGTCAGCGTACCGGAAACGATCCGCGTCATCGCCGATAAGTTGAAGCAGTACCAGCCGCCGTACGTCGTCATCGATCCGGTCATGGTGGCTACCAGCGGCCATCGCCTGCTGGTGCCGGAAGCCGAACAGACACTGAAGGAAGTCCTCCTTCCCTTGGCCGATGTCCTGACGCCGAACTTGCCGGAAGCGGAAGTGCTGACAGGGAAATCCATTGAAAGTCTGCATGATATGGAAGAGGCAGCCAAAGCCATTGCTGCCATGGGCGCCAAAGCGGTCCTGGTCAAGGGCGGCCATCGCATTGCCGATGCGACGGACATCCTCTTCGACGGCCATGATTTTCATTATTATAAGGGACAGCGCCTGGAAAGCACGAGTACTCACGGTACGGGCTGCTCTTTATCGAGTGCCATCGCGTCGAACCTGGCCAACGGCCTGAGCCTGCCCGAGGCTGTCGGCGCGGCGAAAGAGTACGTCTTTGAAGGAATTGCCCATGCCGAACCCATTGGCAAGGGCCATGGCCCGATTCATCACTTTTATGAATTATATAAGAAAGCAGGGTGGACGAAATGAAATTGACACATTCTTGGAAGAAACTGTGCTGCCTGGTCGTGGCAGCGGCCTCCATCAGCGGTATGGCACTGGCTGCTTCGCCGCAGGCGACGTATGAAGAAGCGGCCCGCAATATGGCAGCCCATCCGCAGGGGTCCTATACGCTGAAATTAGGCCTCAAGATGCCGTTTATCGGTGAAGGCGCCATTGTCAACAATATCGACGTCCAGGAACGGCCTTTCGTCATCCAGTCCCAGGCCAAGACGACGGGCTTTGCTGCGACGACCCTGCAAAAGGCGCCGGAAGGGAAGGCCTATGCCGTGCAGAATGGAAAGAAGCTCGACGTCTATTACAATCATGAAGGCGATGACAAGTCTTGGGAAAAGAAAAGCTATGACTTGAAAGACAGCAAGCCTCTGGCCGATTATCTGACAGCCAGTCATAATGTCCTGGCCGGCGTGAAAACCGTCACCGCTGCCGGCGGCAATGACTATAACGTCGTCTTCGATGCAGCGCACATCTACAGTCCGGCCGACCAGGCTTTATGGAAGAAAAATGGCATGACCGACGAACAGATCCGCGTTACCGCTAAAGTCCTCCAGGGCTTGCAGCAGTGCGGCGATTTGTCGACTGTCGTGACCATCGATCCGGCGACGAAACGCATTTCCCGCATCTCTCTGCCCTTGACGGACCAGCTGCGCAGCCTGGCCCTGACCCTGGTCGATGAATATGGCCGCAGCGACGCCGACAAGGCCGTAGCCCAGTCATTCATCAAGCTGAGCGAAGTCAGCCTGACCATCGATTGCACGGCCCTGCCTCAGGGTACGACGCTGACGGTACCGGAAAAAGTCATCAAAGCGGCTAAATAAATGTAAAATTTTTATGAAAAGTAAGACTTTTCACAAAAAAAGAGAATAGATTATTGACAGAGTCCCGGAAATAACGGAAAATATGAGAGAAGGAACAAATTTCCATTACTGTTCGTTATATCTTAATATCGGATAGACCTGTAGCCTGGTGCGCTGGGCTCCGGTTGGAACGGATACAACTATATTTATTTTTAGGAGGTATATTTTGGCTAAAAAAGAAAAACTCATGGTAATTCCCTTAGGTGGTTTAGGTGAAATCGGCAAGAATATGACGGTCATCCAGTACGGAAATGACATCATCGTCATCGACGCCGGCCTGGCCTTCCCGGATGATGACATGTTCGGTATCGACCTCGTCATCCCGGACATGAGTTACTTGATTGAAAACCGGGACAAAGTACGGGCCGTCGTCATCACGCACGGCCATGAAGACCATATCGGCGGTTTGTCCTACTTGCTCAATGAAGTAAATGTGCCCGTATACGCGACGAAACTCGTATGCGGCCTCATTGAAGGGAAACTGAAAGAAAACCACATTACGAACTATACACTGAACGAAGTGCATCACGGTGATGAAGTACAGATTGGCTGCATGAAAGTCGGCTTTATCCATACGAATCACTCTATCCCCGACGCCAGTGCCCTCTATTTCCGTACGCCTGTCGGAACCATCGTCCATACAGGCGACTTCAAGATGGATCTGACCCCTGTCGATGGCCGGCAGATGGACATCCATAAATTTGCGGAATTAGGCCGCCGCGGCGTCCTGCTCCTCATGTCGGACAGCACCAATGCGGAACGGGCTGGCTATACCGAATCGGAAACGACCGTCGGTCATGCCTTCCGTAAAGCCTTCCGCGCTGCCAAAGGCCGTATTATTTTGGCGACATTCGCCTCGAATATTTCCCGTATCCAACAGGCTATCAATACGGCTGTGCAGTTCAAACGCAAAGTCACTGTCCTCGGACGGAGCATGGTCAATAACGTCCAGATTGCTATCGAACTGGGCTATCTCGATGTCCCCGAAGGGGTCCTCATCGAACCGGATGAACTGAACCGTTATCCTGACGATCAGATCCTCATCCTGACGACGGGCAGTCAGGGCGAACCGATGGCCGGCTTGTCGCGCATGGCTTCTAACAATCACCGCAGTGTCAGCATCATGCCTGGCGATACGGTCATCATTTCGGCAACGCCGATCCCGGGCAATGAAACCGGCGTCGGCCGCACCATCGATAACCTCATGCGCCTCGGTGCCAACGTCATCGCCGGCCGGGATAAGAAAATCCACGTATCGGGCCATGCCAGCCAGGAAGAATTGAAACTCATGCTGGAACTGATCAAGCCGAAGTATTTCATCCCTGTCCACGGCGAATACCGTATGCTCAAGACCCACGGTGACCTGGCCGTCATGATGGGCGTCGCCAAGGACCACGTCCTCATCGGCGACAACGGCCAGATCTTTGAGTTCTCGAACCGTTCCGGCCATAAGACCGGCCATGTCAATGCCGGCCGCGTCTTCGTCGACGGCCTCGGCGTCGGCGATGTCGGCAACATCGTCATCCGTGACCGCCAGCAGCTGGCTATGGAAGGGGTCGTCATCGTCGTCATGACTCTGGCCAAAGGGACGAGCCATCCCCTGGCCGGGCCGGATATCGTTTCCCGCGGCTTCGTCTATGTCCGCGATTCGGAAGAATTGATTCGCGAAGCGCATGACCGCGTCGCCGCTGTCCTCGAACGCTGCGAAGCCGGCAATATCCGCGAATGGGCTGTCATCAAGTCCCAGGTCCGCGATACGCTGAGCCGCTACTTGTATGAAAAGACACGGCGCCGTCCGATGATCTTGCCGATTATTATGGAAGTATAATTTGATATTCTTTACTGTGACAGCGGAGGCATCTCATGCCTCCGCTGTTTCTCAGTCCCGGTGAAAGGGGGAACTGTTATGGAGCAGAGGCGTGTCACACCGCTGACGACGGCCGGCTGTTTTGCCGCCATTATGCTGGTCTTTGCGCTTCTCAGTACATACGTGCCGATTTTTTCTTTTATTGGTTATTTCATCATGCCCATTCCCATGGTCATCATTTTCATGAAATACGGCCTGCGCCAGGCCTTGCTCCTGGGCGTGACTGTGGGCTTCCTCATGGGGCTGTTCATCGATCCGGTGACAGCGCTGGTCCAGTTCCTGAGTTTTGGGGCTGTCGGCCTGACCTTGGGGGCGGGCTTCCGCTATGAATGGTCGGCTGTGCGCTTATTGGGAACCGTCACGGCGGCCCTGGTCGCCGTCTTCGTCGTCATCACACTCTTGTCCTATGTCGTCCTGGATGTCAATCTCTTCACCCAGATGAATGACTTCTTTACGCAGTTCATGGACAATATGATGGCCCAGTACCAGCAGCAGGGCATGTCCGATGTCAAACTGGCCGAAACGCGGGCCCAGCTCAACCAGGTCCGGGAGATGCTGCCGTCTCTGCTGCCTATGTTCCTATGCCTGGGGACAGCCATTATCGCCTATGCGAACATCAAGGTTTCCCAGGTCGTCCTGCGCCGGCTCGGCTTCTCGCTTAAGGCTTTTTTACCTATCCGTTATTGGGAAATCCCCCGCAGTATGATATACTTATATATATTGGCCTTGGTCATGAAATACTGGGGAGTGACGCGGGATATTGTCTGGCTCAATATCATCGGCATGAATCTCAATCAGATTGCCTTCTTCTTCATCTGTATCCAGGGGATTGCCTTTGTCTTTTATCTCCTCAGCCGCCGTTTCCATTTAGGGAATGGCCTTCAGGCCCTGATCCTCATCTCATTTTTTGTCATGCCTGTTTTTTCGTATGCTGCCTTTTTAGCCGGCATCTTCGACATGCTCACGAATTATAGAAAAAAAGGTCGTACGCTTTAGTACGCAGGGGGCGGAACCATGTTTAAAACATTGCTGTCAAGGCGGTCGGAAGAGCCATTCTTCCTGATTACGGTCTTGCTGCTTATCATCATTGCCGTATATAATTGGGTCATCGCCTTATTGGCGCTGATCCTCATTGGCGGAGCCTATGTCCTGACCCGCAAGAACCATAACGAACGCAACCGGGAAATCAGCCAGTTCTTCGATGCTATCTCAAAGAGCGTCGATCAGGCTTCGACGTATGCCGTGCAGAATTTACCTATTGGCATTGCCATCATCGACATGCAGTCCAATTTGTGCTGGGCTAACAGTGTTTTCCGCGACTGGGTCGGCGACATCGACAACGACCAGCAGTTGGATCATATCATGCCGAACTTGAAAGTCGATAAGTTTTGGGGAAAATCGGGGTATTTCTTTGAACACATCGGTGAACGCTATTACCGCGTCGTTTACAAGTATTTGCAGACCGAAGCGGCTGATGATGACAATTACCTCATCCTTTATTTTGAAGATATTACCGATACGGAACGGCAGAAGCTAAATTCCCTGGCGGCTGTCCCTGTTTTCTGCGATATCGAGATCGACAACCTGGAAGAAGTGGCCAAGGGGATGACGGCCGTCCAGCGGGCTACGCTGGTGACCAACGTCAACAACTGCCTCATCGGCGAACTATCCGGCCATAATTGCTTCATCTGGGCTTATGGCAATGAAAAATATATTGCCTGCATGAGCCGGGACACGTTGGAATATTATAAGGAAGACAATTTTTCTTTCCTGGAAAAGATACGTTCCATCCATACGGTCAACCGCATCCCCGTGACGCTCAGTATGGGCATTGCCCTCTTCCCGAGCGAAGTCATTGCAGCCGGTAAGGCCAATTTCAGTGAACTGGCTACGAAAGCCCGGGCTGGCCTCGACCTGGCTCTGGGCCGCGGCGGCGACCAGGTCGTCGTCTATGAAGAAGACGGGTCGCCTCATTTTTATGGCGGCAAGACGCGCTGCGTCGAAAAGAACACCCGCGTCCGGGCCCGCGTCGTCGCCCAGGCGATTCACGAACTCATCGATACGTGCGACATGGTCCTGGTCATGGGCCATGAACGGGAAGATTACGACAGCATCGGTGCTGCCGTCGGCGTGGCCCACATGGCACGTCTGGCAGGCAAGCCGGTACACGTCGTCGTCAGCAACCAGACCGATGCCATCCGGCGCCTGGAAAACCAGATCATGGACAATCCGGACTTCAAGGACCTGCTCATTTCGGCAGAGACGGCCGAGAACATCTGCAACAGCCAGACTCTGCTGTTCATCGTCGATACCCATCGCCCGGACATGACCGTTGCGCCGGCCTTGCTGGAAGAAACGGACCGCCGCGTCGTCATCGACCATCACCGCCGCAGTTCGGACTTCATCAAGAAGCCCCTGCTGACCTATACGGAAACGTCGAGCTCTTCGACGAGTGAATTGGTCACGGAACTCTTGCAGTATTTCCAGGAAGATGTAGAATTGTCTAAGATAGAGGCGACAGCCCTCTATGCCGGCATCATCGTCGACACTAAGAACTTCGCTGTCCAGACCGGCGTTCGCACCTTTGATGCCGCGTCGTACCTGCGCCGCTGCGGGGCCGATCCCGATATCGTCCGCGAACTGTTCAGCTGCGATTTCGATACGGTCAAGGACAGGGCCGCTATTTTGTCGGGCGCCCAGATCAGCGACGGTGTCGCCATGGCCAGCTGTCCCAAGGGACAGCAAAATGCTACAATCATTGCCGCTCAGGTCGCGGATATGCTGATCAACATCGACCATGTCGAAGCCAGCTTCACCTTCTATTATCTCGCCGATGACTGCATCGGCGTCAGTGCCCGCTCCAAGGGCGAAATCAATGTGCAATTAGTCATGGAAGCCCTGGGCGGCGGCGGTCATCGCACGGTGGCCGGTGCCCAGCTCCGTGGCCGTACCCTGGCGGAAGCCCAGGGGGACGTCATGGCAGCGCTCCATGAAATCATAGACAAAGATAAGGAGATTGATGAAAAATGAAAGTAATCTTATTACAGGATGTAAAGAAACTCGGTAAAAAAGGGGATATCATCGAAGTATCGGAAGGCTATGGCCGCAATTTCCTCCTGCCCCGCAAGTTAGCTGCTCCGGGCACGTCGGAAAACCTCAATGATGCCAAACAGAAGAAAGCCGCTGCCAAGCATAAAGCCCAGGTCGCTTCGGATGAAGCTGTCATCCTGGCCAGCCAGCTGAAAAAAGTTGAACTCACCATTCCCGTCAAAGTCGGCGAAGGCGGCAAAGTCTTCGGTGCCATTACGGGTAAGAACATCAGCGAAGCTGCGAAGGCCCAGTATGACATCGATTTGGACAAGAAGAAGGTAGAGATCAAGGATCCGATTAAATCGCTCGGCGATTATGATGTTACCATCCGCGTCCATCCGACGATTACCAGTGTCATCAAAATACACGTTGTAGAAGGCTGATCATAAGCCATAAGGGGATACAATGAAAGAATTATTGGACAAATTATTACAGCGCCATAAGTACCTCGAACCGACGGCGGAGGAAGAACTCCGCCGCCAGGTCAACGTGCTTTATGGCGCTTTTACTGGTCTTATAGGGTCTGAGAAGATGGTCCTTCGGGCCAGCAAATACTCGGCCCTGTCGTATATCCATTCTGAAGATCCACGCCAGCGCCTGGTCGGCCTGCAGCGCCTGATCTACGAAGACGTCTCGTATGATAAAGTGCCTGATGACGAGGAAGTCATCAACGTCCTCAACGAGCTGGAAATGGTCCTGGCTGAAATGCTGGCCCGCCAGGCCGTCGAAGAACGACTGGAAAAGAAAATCAGCCAGCGCATGGATGAAAAGCAGCAGGAATACGTGCGGGAAATCAAGATGGAACTCATCAAGGAAGAACTGCACGATGTAGAAACGCCGCAGACCAAACGGAAACTCAAGGAACTGGACGACTTGGAAAAAGTCAGCCTGACGGAATCGGTCATGGAACGGGTCCGTCCCAAGCACCTCAGCGCCATCGTCGGCCAGGAACGGGCTGTCGAAGCCATGCAGAGCAAATTGGCATCGGTTTATCCGCAGCACCTGCTCCTTTACGGACCGCCGGGAGTCGGCAAGACGACGGCTGCCCGCATCGTCCTGGACGAAGCCAAGAAGCTGCCCTTCACGCCCTTTGGTCCCGATGCGCCCTTTGTCGAAACAGACGGCACGACGCTGCGCTGGGATTCGCGGGATATGACCAACCCCCTCATCGGTTCGGTCCACGATCCGATTTACCAGGGTGCCCGCCGCGATCTGGCCGATACAGGTATACCGGAACCGAAACCGGGCCTGGTCACAGAAGCCCACGGCGGTATCCTGTTCATCGATGAAATCGGAGAAATGGACCCGATGCTGCTCAACAAGCTGCTCAAGGTCATGGAAGACAAGCGGGTCCGTTTTGAATCGGCTTATTACGATGAAGATGACCCGAATGTGCCGAAATATATCAAGAAACTCTTTGCCGAAGGCGCACCGGCCGATTTCATCCTCATCGGTGCGACGACGCGGGACCCGTCGGAAATCAATCCGGCCATCCGGTCGCGGTGTGCGGAAGTCTTTTTTGAACCCCTCGTCCCGGCGGATATCGAACAGATTGTGACCAACGCCGCTGTCCAGTTAGGGGCAGAACTCGAAGAAGGTGTAGCCAGGATGATCAGTGAATTTACCATTGAAGGCCGGAAGGCTGTCAATATCCTGGCCGATACCTACGGCCTGGCTGTCTTTAAATCGGGGTCCAAGGACCATGTGCGCATCACCTGCGACCATGTCCGCCGCGTCGCCCAGATCAGCCGCCTCGTGCCTTACGTGACGGAGAAAGCCAGCGATACGCCGGTCGTCGGCAAGGTCTTCGGTCTCGGCGTCGCCGGTTACCTCGGATCGGCCATTGAAATCGAAGCCGTCGCTTTCCCGGCACGGGCGCCGGGGAAGGGCTACTACCGGTTCAACGACACAGCCGGTTCCATGGCCAAGGATTCCATGTTCAACGCCGCCGCTGTCGTCCGCCGCATGACGGGGAAGGAACTGTCTGATTACGACGTCAACATCAACTTCATCGGCGGCGGCAATATCGACGGCCCGTCTGCAGGCTGTGCCATTACGACAGCCCTCATTTCGGCCATTACGGGGACGCCGGTCCGCCAGGATATGGCCCTGACCGGAGAAATTTCCATCCAGGGGCAGGTCAAGCCCGTTGGCGGTGTCTTTGAAAAGGCTTATGGCGCCCGCCAGGCCGGCATGAAGGGCATCATCATCCCAGAGGAAAATGCCCACGACATCCCGGAACGCCATTTGGGTCTCCATATCCACTATGCCGTCACCATCGACGATGTATTGAAATTGATGTTAGTCAAACAGGGGGAATCATAATATGGAACAGCGGATTCCACCGCAGAATGTAGAAGCAGAACAGGCCGTCCTGGGGGCCATGCTCTTATCCCATGATGCCGTCATCGTCGCCATGGAAAAGCTCCAGCCCCGGGATTTTTACCGCGATGCCCATCGCATCATCTTTGAAGCCATGGAACATCTTCATCGGGAGAACAAGGAAATCGACGTCATCACCTTGCCGGAAGAATTGAACCGCATGAAAAAAATGGACGACGTCGGCGGCGTCGGCTATGTCCTGAATCTTCCCAATATGGTAGGGACGGCGTCGAACGCCGAATACTATGCCAATATCGTCGTCGAGAAGGCCCTGTCCCGGAATCTCATTTCCACCTGTACCGAGCTGGCGACAGAAGCCTATGACGGCGAGAAGAAAACGGAAGACCTCCTGGACGATGCCGAACGGCGTATCCTTCAGTTATCGGATACGAAGAACCGCGGCGATTTTGCTTCCGTCGGGACCGTCGTCGAAGCGACCCTCGATAAAATCACCAAGCTCTATGAAAATAAAGCGGGCCTGACGGGCCTGCCGACGGGATTCCGCGACCTGGACCGCATGACGTCGGGTTTGCAGCCGTCAGACTTGATCCTGGTCGCTGCCCGGCCGAGTATGGGCAAGACGGCCTTTACCCTGAACATCGCCCAGAACGTCGGCGTCCGCCAGCATAAGACGGTGGCCTTCTTTTCCCTGGAAATGTCTCAGGAACAGCTCGTCCAGCGACTGCTCTGCCAGATTGCCCATATCGATTCGCAGAAACTGCGCACAGGCCAGCTCAACAGCGATGAAGAATGGACGCGCCTGACCGATGCCTGCGACAAGCTCTATGAATCGCCTATTTATATCGACGATACGCCGGGCATTTCCGTCGCCGAAATGCGCTCGAAGGCGCGGCGCCTCAAATCGGAACACGGCCTGGACCTGATCATCGTCGACTATCTGCAGCTCATGCAGGGTCGTAATGCCGAAAGCCGGCAGCAGGAAATCTCCGAGATTTCCCGCTCCCTCAAGGCCCTGGCGCGGGAACTGAAAGTGCCGCTCATCGCCTTGTCCCAGCTCAGCCGAAGCGTCGAAAGCCGGCAGGATAAACGACCCATGCTCAGTGACCTCCGCGAATCGGGGGCCCTGGAACAGGATGCGGACATCGTTTCCTTCTTGTATCGCGAAGATTACTACGACAAGGAAACGGAGAACCAGCACATCACCGAGGTCATCCTGGCCAAGCACCGCAATGGCCCTGTCGGGTCGGTCAAATTGTACTTCAAGAACGAGTTCACGTTGTTCCTCAACCTGGATACGCAGCATGAAGGCTAGTTTGACAAATTAATTTAAAAAAAGTGAAAAAAGTACTTGCATTATTCCGTGGGGTATAGTATACTAATCAAGTCAGCGGTTCTGACAGAGATTTTTGAAACGAGGTTCTGCCTCGTCAGAAGAAATAAGAAAAGCTGATAAAAAAGTTCTTGACAGAACGTCAGTCCTTTGATATAATAGACTACGTTCCACGGAACAGTAAGCCAACGTAGCTCAATTGGTAGAGCAACTGACTTGTAATCAGTAGGTTGTAGGTTCAAGTCCTATCGTTGGCTCCAGTAAATGGTGGGGTTCCCGAGTGGCTAAAGGGAGCAGACTGTAAATCTGCCGGCGTTTGCCTTCGAAGGTTCGAATCCTTCCCCCACCACCAATTATCGCGGGGTGGAGCAGTTGGTAGCTCGTCGGGCTCATAACCCGAAGGTCGTAGGTTCAAGTCCTGCCCCCGCTACCAAATTTTTTTACTGCAAGGTAAAAAACAACTTCATAATTGGCTTTGACCAGTTCATAAGCTGTTGTAGCTCAGTCGGTAGAGCGTATCCTTGGTAAGGATAAGGTCACCGGTTCAATCCCGGTCAATAGCTCCACACATGGCGGCTTAGCTCAGTTGGCTAGAGCATGCGGTTCATACCCGCAGTGTCCAGAGTTCGAATCTCCGAGCCGCCACCACACTAATAACCTCGTGCATACGAGGTTATTTCTATATGCAAAAATATTTTTTGTTTAAATTTATCTTTTTTTTAAGCAAAGAGTATGGATGTGTGATAGAATACAAGTGGGTAGCTGTTTTTTTTCCTAAAGGAGGAAATGATTACAATGGCAAAAGAACATTATGAAAGAACAAAACCGCATGTCAATATCGGTACGATTGGTCACGTCGACCATGGCAAAACGACATTGACGGCTGCTATTACGAAAGTATTAGCAAAGAAGGGCTTTGCCAAGTTCGAAGATTACTCCGATATTGACAAGGCACCGGAAGAACGTGAACGTGGTATTACGATCAATACGGCGCACGTCGAATATGAAACGGAAAAACGCCACTATGCACATGTTGACTGCCCGGGGCATGCTGACTATGTCAAGAACATGATCACCGGTGCTGCTCAGATGGATGGTGCTATCCTCGTTGTATCCGCAGCTGACGGCCCGATGCCGCAGACTCGTGAACACATCCTGCTGGCCCGCCAGGTCGGCGTACCGGCTATCGTCGTATACCTCAACAAAGCTGACCAGGTCGACGACCCGGAACTGATTGAACTCGTTGAAATGGAAGTCCGTGACCTCCTGACTGAATATGATTATCCTGGCGATGAAGTTCCTATCATCGTAGGTTCTGCATTGAAAGCCCTCGAAGGCGATCCGGAAGCTGAAAAATCCATCCTCGACTTGATGGATGCCGTCGACAGCTACATTCCGACTCCGCAGCGTCCGACAGACCAGCCGTTCCTGATGCCTGTCGAAGACGTCTTCACCATTACAGGCCGCGGCACCGTTGCTACAGGTCGTGTCGAACGCGGTACGATTAAAGTCGGTGACCCTGTCGAAATCGTCGGCCTCGCCGATAAACCGAAAGATACGGTCGTTACGGGCGTTGAAATGTTCCGTAAGATCCTCGACCTCGCTGAAGCAGGCGACAACATCGGCGCCTTGCTCCGCGGCATCGACCGTAAAGATGTCGAACGCGGCCAGGTCCTGGCTAAACCGGGCACCATTCATCCGCACACGAAATTCAAGGCTCAGGTCTATGTCCTGACCAAAGATGAAGGCGGCCGTCATACGCCGTTCTTCAACGGCTATCGTCCGCAGTTCTACTTCCGTACCACTGACGTAACGGGCGTCATCAACCTGCCGGAAGGCACGGAAATGTGCATGCCTGGCGATAACGTCAAGATGGATGTCGAACTCATCACACCGATTGCTATTGAAGCAGGCCTGCGCTTCGCTATCCGTGAAGGCGGCCGTACCGTAGGTGCCGGTGTCGTATCCGAAATCGAAGGCTAAAATATTGTTTGATCGTTGACTGTCAACTTCAAACTTGAAAAAGAGGCTGTCGCATATGCGACGGCCTCTTTTTTGCGTGCCTTTATGCACAAGGTCACAGACCGTGAAAGATTTATCGCCTGGCTGCGATTTCGTAGGGGTCGCCCAAAGGGCGACCCGCTTGATTCTGAGGGAATCGCGGTTACAGTAATATGGAGCACCAAAGCCTCTCCTCATAGGAGAGGTGGCCCGAAGGGCCGGAGAGGTTAACCTCTCAGTCAGCTGCGCTGACAGCTCTCCTAGCAGGAGAGCCGGGCCACTGGTCACCAGCCACGAGCCACTAGCCCCTAGCCACTAGCCACGAACCCGGGTATAATAGAAGCACACACGAGAGGAGGGTGCAACTATGAATATTGCTGAAAATACGGCTGATACGGCACAGCAGGCGGCCCATGTCGTCCAGGCCGATGTCCAGAATCAGGTCACGCAGAGCGTCACGACGCTGGACCAGTTCAAGGAATTTTTGCTCAATCACGGCCCGGATGTCATCTATGCCATTGTCATCTTCATCGTTGGCCGCTACGTGGCCAGAGGGTTCAAGAACTTGGCTGTCCGCATGATGACTCATGCCAATTACGACCATACGGTCATCACCTTTGTCAGCCAGCTGATTTATTATGCCATCATGGCCCTGGTCCTGCTGTCGGCACTGAATAAGGCGGGGATTCCGACGAATTCCTTCCTGGCCGCTTTCGGTGCCTTCGGCCTGGCTGTCGGCCTGGCGTTACAGAACAATCTGTCGAATTTTGCTTCAGGCCTTTTGATCCTGATCTTCAAGCCTTTCAAAGCCGGTGATTGGATTGCCGTCGGCGGCGTAGAAGGCAGCGTCAAAGGGATACAGATGATGAATACGGCCATTACGACCAAGGACAATAAGACCATTTTCATCCCGAATTCTATCATCACGTCGTCCCAGGTAACCAATAGCTCTTACCAGGAAGATCGTTACATTACTTTTTTCTTCGATATCGGTTATCAGAATGACCACCATAAAGCCATTGCCTTGCTGAAACAGGTCTTTCAAGACGATAAAAGGATCCTCAATGCCGATACCCTGGAAATCGGTATCCGTGAATTTGCAGAGAACTCCGTCCGCATCGCCGCCTTTCCCAGGGTTGCCAAGGCGGATTACTATCCCGTCTACTACGATATCATGTCTAAAGTCAAGGACACCTTCGATGCCAATGGCATTGATATCCCTTATCCCCAGCGCGTCGTTTACGTACAGCGGGAAGGGAAGTAGGGAAAGAAAAGGGGCTGTCGCACGCGCGACAGCCCCTTACTACGTGAAAAAAAGAATAAGGTCTTGAAATAAGAATGATTGCCAGAATGGAACAATATCCTTGCGTTTTTCGTCTAACTGAGGCAATACCTATACTTTAATAGCATTACTAAGCTGTTGATTTATTCCCTTTCTCTATTATATAATAATATCATATTGTTCGGGAATTAATTATTTAATTATTAATAGTTTTTGAGCATATAGTAAGTTCAAAATTGAACAAAGAAAGGGAGAATTTGTATTATGGTATTTTTATTGGCACTGTCACCGATTCTGTGGCTCATCATCTCGCTGGGCTTCTTGAAGATGCAAAGCTTCAAGGCTTGTCCGATTGCACTCATCATTTCTTTTGCTGTCGCCCTGGCTTGGTATCATATGCCTGGCATGGATGCCGCTACGGCTGCTCTGGAAGGCGTGGCCCTGGCATGTTGGCCTATCTTGCTGGTCATCATCGCTGCTATCTTTACGTATAATCTGACGCTGTACACCAAGAGCATGGACATCGTCAAGCACATGTTGACGACGGTCAGCAAGGACCGCCGCGTCCTGGCCCTGCTCATCGGCTGGGGCTTCGGTGCCTTCATGGAAGGCATGGCCGGCTTTGGTACGGCTATCGCTATCCCGGCCTCGATGCTGGTTGCCATGGGTTTCGACCCGATCAAGGCCATCCTGGTCTGCCTGGTCGCTAACTCCGTTCCTACGACGTATGGTTCCATTGGTATTCCGGCCAGCACTTTGGCCAACTTGACAGGTATCGATCCGGTACAGCTGTCGACATACATCAGCTTGCAGCTCTTGCCGCTCAATATCCTTTGCCCGTTCATCATCGTCGCCATCGTCGGCGGATCGCTGAAAGCCCTCAAAGGCGTCTTCATGATCACCCTGCTTTCGGCCCTGGGTCTGGCTGTGCCGGAACTCATCGTTTCGTCTTTTGTCGGCCCGGAACTGGCTGTCATGGGTGCGTCCATTGTCATCATGGCCCTCATCGTCGTCTATTCCCATTTCCGTCCTGTCAATGATCCGGAATATGCCATGGACATCAACCCGGCTCACGTACCGCTCCGCGGCGGTCTGCTGGCTTGCCTGCCCTTCATCTTGATCTTCGTCTTCTTACTGTTGACGTCGAAACTCGTTCCTTTCATCCATGCTCCGCTCATGGCTATTAAATCGTCGGTCCTCATCTATACCGGTCAGGGCGGCGTACCTTATACCTTCATCTGGGTCAATACACCGGGTATCCTCATTCTCCTGGCTGCCTTCATCAGCGGCAAAGCCCAGTCGGCCCGCTTCAGTGAAATGTTCTTCGTCTTGCTGAACACCATCAAAGGCCTCCGCAATACGATCATCACCATCATTGCCGTCATCGCTACGGCGAAAGTCATGGGCTACAGCGGCATGACATCGGATATCGCCCGCACGGCTGTCGAAGCGACGGGTATGATGTATCCGGCCATTGCACCGCTCATCGGCTCTGTCGGCACGTTCATCACCGGTTCCGGTACGTCCAGTAACGTCCTCTTCGGCAACCTCCAGACCGATGCTGCTGCCGCCATCAATGCCAATAAAGCCTGGCTGGCCGCTGCCAACTCGGCTGGTACCTGCGCGGGCAAGATGATTTCGCCGCAAAGTATCGCCATTGCCGTCGGGGCCATCTCCCTGACCGGCAAGGATAACGAAATCCTTCAGGCAATCATGAAAGTCTATGTACCATATATCATCCTCTTAGGGGCCATCGTCTACTTCGGACAGGTCCTGGTAGGGTAGGGAAAAAGGGACTGTCGCACATGCGACAGTCCCTTTCAAGTTGTTAGTGGCTAGCAGTTAGTGGTTAGTAGATGGTTTTAAATTTAAATGTTTTGCTGAAAGCTACAAACTTCATACTACAGACTATAAGGAGAAAGGGGCCTCACATAATAGCATGTGCTTTTGTGTGACAGCCCCTTTTCAGATGATTCAGGCGAGCCACGAACCACTAGCCACGAACCACTAGTCACAAAACTTCCCTTTACGAACTATTCTATAACGAAAGAATAAGTGCCGTTTTTCACATACTATAACGAATTATCATGCTTGGTTTTCAACAGTACTTTTTGGTCATGGCTATTTTACAGGGGTTTCCTAATTTATGATAAATAGTATCATTTTATTTTTGGGAATATTTGCTTTGAATGTCATTTATATGGCCATATATAGCTGTTTTCGTGGACAGAAAGGGTACGATTATCTTTTATATAAATAATTATAAATATCAAAATTTATAATTCTAAAGTGGAATGGATTTGTGCATTTTCCATGCATTTTAACTAATTTATCACGATTTATTCATTGACGTTATGGATTTTCCATGATATCATTCTAGTCAGTAATTCACCTTTGGAAAATTTTCACAAAGGCAGTACGACAGAAGCGTCGATACATTCCATTTAGCAGGAGGAAGTTACGGTAATGAGAAAAGTAGAAATCATTACAGCTGAACAAGCAGCTCAGCTCGTAAAAGACAACGACACGATTACGTCTATCGGCTTTGTCAGCAGCGCCCATCCGGAAGCACTGACCAAAGCTTTGGAAAAACGGTTCCTGGACACGAACACCCCGCAGAACTTGACCTACATCTATGCAGGCTCTCAGGGCAAACGCGATGGCCGTGCCGCTGAACATCTGGCACACACAGGCCTTTTGAAACGCGCCATCATCGGTCACTGGCAGACTGTACCGGCTATCGGTAAACTGGCTGTCGAAAACAAGATTGAAGCTTACAACTTCTCGCAGGGCACGTTGGTCCACTGGTTCCGCGCCTTGGCAGGTCATAAGCTCGGCGTCTTCACCGACATCGGTCTGGAAACTTTCCTCGATCCCCGTCAGCTCGGCGGCAAGCTCAATGACGTAACCAAAGAAGACCTCGTCAAACTGATCGAAGTCGATGGTCATGAACAGCTTTTCTACCCGACCTTCCCGGTCAACGTAGCTTTCCTCCGCGGTACGTATGCTGATGAATCCGGCAATATCACCATGGACGAAGAAATCGGGCCTTTCGAAAGCACTTCCGTAGCCCAGGCCGTTCACAACTGTGGCGGTAAAGTCGTCGTCCAGGTCAAAGACGTCGTCGCTCACGGCAGCCTCGACCCGCGCATGGTCAAGATCCCTGGCATCTATGTCGACTACGTCGTCGTAGCAGCTCCGGAAGACCATCAGCAGACGTATGACTGCGAATACGATCCGTCCCTCAGCGGTGAACATCGTGCTCCTGAAGGCGCTACCGATGCAGCTCTCCCCATGAGCGCTAAGAAAATCATCGGCCGCCGCGGCGCTTTGGAATTGACTGAAAACGCTGTCGTCAACCTCGGCGTCGGTGCTCCGGAATACGTTGCTTCTGTTGCCGGTGAAGAAGGTATCGCCGATACCATTACCCTGACCGTCGAAGGTGGCGCCATCGGTGGCGTACCGCAGGGCGGTGCCCGCTTCGGTTCGTCCCGCAATGCCGATGCCATCATCGACCACACCTATCAGTTCGACTTCTACGATGGCGGCGGTCTGGACATCGCTTACCTCGGCCTGGCCCAGTGCGATGGCTCGGGCAACATCAACGTCAGCAAGTTCGGTACTAACGTTGCCGGCTGCGGCGGTTTCCCCAACATTTCCCAGCAGACACCGAATGTTTACTTCTGCGGCACCTTCACGGCTGGCGGCTTGAAAATCGCTGTCGAAGACGGCAAAGTCAAGATCCTCCAGGAAGGCAAAGCCAAGAAGTTCATCAAAGCTGTCGACCAGATCACTTTCAACGGTTCTTATGCAGCCCGCAACGGCAAACATGTTCTCTACATCACGGAACGCTGCGTATTTGAACTGACCAAAGAAGGCTTGAAACTCATCGAAGTCGCACCGGGCATCGATATTGAAAAAGATATCCTCGCTCACATGGACTTCAAGCCGATCATTGATAATCCGAAACTCATGGATGCCCGCCTCTTCCAGGACGGCCCGATGGGGTTGAAAAGATGAAACCTATGCGACTCCACCACGTAGGCATTGTCCTGCCGACCTTAGAAAAAGCCCATGAATTCATGCAGAATAATGGACTTGAAATCGACTATGCCGGCTATGTCGATGCTTACCAGGCTGATCTCATTTTCACTAAGTTTGGTGAATTTGCCAGCCCGATTGAAATGATTATCCCGCACTCCGGTGTGCTTACCCAATTCAATGGTGGCCGCGGCGGCATTGCCCACATCGCCTTCGAAGTGGACGATGTCGAAGCTGTCCGCCAGGAAATGGAAGCAGATTGTCCGGGATGCATGTTAGAAAAGAAAGCTGTCCAGGGTACGGACGACATTATCGTCAACTTCCGCCGCCCGACAACCAACCAGGGTATCCTCGTTGAATATGTTCAGACGACAGCACCTATCACCGGCCGCGGCGAAAATCCTTTCGTTAAGAATCTCGGCCCGGAAAAAGGGAAGCTCAACGAAACATGGCATCCCATGCGCCTGCACCATATCGGCATCGTCTTGCCGACCTTGGAAAAGGCCCATGAATTCATCAAGACCAATGGTCTGGAAGTGGATTATTCCGGTTTCGTCGACGCCTACCATGCGGATCTCATTTTCACTAAAAAAGGTGAAAACAGTACGCCTATCGAATTCATTATTCCCCGTGAAGGGGTCCTCAAAGATTTCAATCATGGCAGGGGAGGTATCGCTCATATCGCCTTTGAAGTGGATGATGTCGAAAAGGTACGTCAGATTATGGAAAGCCAGAAGCCTGGTTGCATGCTCGAAAAGAAAGCCGTCCGGGGAACGGACGATATCATCGTCAACTTCCGCCGTCCCAGCACGGACGCCGGCATCCTCGTCGAATATGTCCAGACCGTAGCTCCCATCAATCGCAGCAATCCCAACCCTTTTAATGATTGATTTTTTATAAAGAAAGGTGAAAACTGTGTATACTCTCGGAATCGACGTTGGTTCTTCTTCTTCCAAGGCAGTCATCCTGGAAGATGGCAAGAAAATCGTCGCCCATGCCGTCGTTGAAATCGGCACCGGTTCGACCGGTCCGGAACGCGTTTTGGACGAAGTCTTCAAAGACACCAACTTGAAAATTGAAGACATGGCGAACATCATCGCCACAGGCTATGGCCGTTTCAATGTCGACTGCGCCAAAGGCGAAGTCAGCGAAATCACGTGCCATGCCAAAGGGGCCCTCTTTGAATGCCCCGGTACGACGACCATCCTCGATATCGGCGGTCAGGACGTCAAGTCCATCAAATTGAATGGCCAGGGTCTGGTCATGCAGTTTGCCATGAACGACAAATGCGCCGCTGGTACGGGTCGTTTCCTCGACGTCATGTCGAAAGTATTGGAAATCCCCATGTCTGAAATGGGGGACTGGTACTTCAAATCGAAGCATCCCGCTGCCGTCAGCAGTACCTGCACGGTTTTTGCTGAATCGGAAGTCATTTCCCTTCTTTCCAAGAATGTCCCGAAAGAAGATATCGTAGCCGGTGTCCATCAGTCCATCGCCGCTAAGGCCTGCGCCCTCGTGCGCCGCGTCGGTGTCGGTGAAGACCTGACCATGACCGGCGGTGGCTCCCGCGATCCCGGCGTCGTCGATGCCGTATCGAAAGAATTAGGTATCCCTGTCAGAGTCGCTCTGCATCCCCAAGCTGTGGGTGCCCTCGGAGCTGCTTTGATTGCTTATGATAAAATCAAGAAATAAGTCAAAGGAGAGAACAAAATCATGAGTGAAGAAAAAACAGTAGATATTGAAAGCATGAGCTCCAAGGAAGCCCTTGGTTACTTCTTGCCGAAAGTCGATGAAGACGCACGTAAAGCGAAAAAAGAAGGCCGCCTCGTTTGCTGGTCCGCTTCTGTCGCTCCTCCGGAATTTTGCACGGCTATGGACATCGCCATCGTCTATCCGGAAACACATGCAGCTGGTATCGGTGCCCGTCACGGTGCTCCGGCAATGCTCGAAGTTGCTGAAAACAAAGGTTACAACCAGGACATCTGTTCCTACTGCCGCGTCAACATGGGCTACATGGAACTCCTCAAACAGCAGGCTCTGACAGGCGAAACGCCGGAAGCTCTCAAGAACTCCCCGGCTTCTCCGATTCCCCTTCCGGATGTTGTCCTCACTTGCAACAACATCTGCAATACCTTGCTCAAATGGTATGAAAACCTGGCTAAAGAATTGAACGTACCTCTCATCAACATCGACGTACCGTTCAACCATGAATTCCCTGTAACGAAACACGCTAAACAGTACATCGTCGGCGAATTTAAACACGCTATCAAACAGCTCGAAGACCTCTGCGGCCGTCCCTTCGACTATGACAAATTCTTCGAAGTACAGAAACAGACACAGCGCTCCATCGCTGCTTGGAACAAAATCGCTACGTACTTCCAGTACAAACCGTCGCCGCTCAACGGTTTCGACCTCTTCAACTACATGGGCCTCGCCGTTGCTGCTCGTTCCTTGAACTACTCCGAAATCACGTTCAACAAATTCCTCAAAGAATTGGACGAAAAAGTAGCTAACAAAAAATGGGCTTTCGGTGAAAACGAAAAATCCCGTGTTACCTGGGAAGGTATCGCTGTCTGGATCGCTCTCGGCCACACCTTCAAAGAACTCAAAGGTCAGGGCGCTCTCATGACTGGTTCCGCTTATCCTGGCATGTGGGACGTTTCCTACGAACCGGGCGACCTCGAATCCATGGCAGAAGCTTATTCCCGTACATACATCAACTGCTGCCTCGAACAGCGCGGTGCTGTTCTTGAAAAAGTTGTCCGCGATGGCAAATGCGACGGCTTGATCATGCACCAGAACCGTTCCTGCAAGAACATGAGCCTCCTCAACAACGAAGGCGGCCAGCGCATCCAGAAGAACCTCGGCGTACCGTACGTCATCTTCGACGGCGACCAGACCGATGCTCGTAACTTCTCGGAAGCACAGTTCGATACCCGCGTAGAAGCTTTGGCAGAAATGATGGCAGACAAAAAAGCCAATGAAGGAGGAAACCACTAATGAGTCAGATCGACGAACTTATCAGCAAATTACAGGAAGTATCCAACCATCCCCAGAAGACGGTTTTGAATTATAAAAAACAGGGTAAAGGCCTCGTAGGCATGATGCCCTACTACGCTCCGGAAGAAATCGTATATGCTGCAGGCTACCTCCCGGTAGGCATGTTCGGTTCCCAGAACCCGCAGATCTCCGCAGCTCGTACGTACCTTCCTCCGTTCGCTTGCTCCTTGATGCAGGCTGACATGGAACTCCAGCTCAACGGCACCTATGACTGCCTCGACGCTGTTATCTTCTCCGTTCCTTGCGACACTCTCCGCTGCATGAGCCAGAAATGGCACGGCAAAGCTCCGGTCATCGTCTTCACACAGCCGCAGAACCGTAAGATTCGCCCGGCTGTCGATTTCCTCAAAGCTGAATACGAACATGTCCGCACGGAATTGGAACGTATCCTCAACGTAAAAATCTCCGACCTGGCTATCCAGGAAGCTATCAAAGTATATAACGAAAACCGTCAGGTTATGCGTGAATTCTGCGACGTAGCTGCTCAGTACCCGCAGATCTTCACTCCGGTAAAACGTCATGACGTCATCAAAGCCCGCTGGTTCATGGACAAAGCTGAACACACCGCTTTGGTCCGCGAACTTATCGACGCTGTCAAGAAAGAACCGGTACAGCCGTGGAATGGCAAAAAAGTCATCCTCTCCGGTATCATGGCAGAACCGGATGAATTCCTCAACATCTTCAGCGAATTCAACATCGCTGTCGTCGCTGACGACCTCGCTCAGGAATCCCGCCAGTTCCGTACAGACGTACCGTCCGGCATCGATCCCCTCGAACAGCTCGCTCAGCAGTGGCAGGACTTCGATGGCTGCCCGCTCGCTTTGAACGAAGACAAACCGCGTGGCCAGATGCTCATCGACATGACTAAGAAATACAATGCTGACGCCGTCGTCATCTGCATGATGCGTTTCTGCGATCCTGAAGAATTTGACTATCCGATTTACAAACCGGAATTTGAAGCTGCTGGCGTTCGTTACACGGTCCTCGACCTCGACATCGAATCTCCGTCCCTCGAACAGCTCCGCACCCGTATCCAGGCTTTCTCGGAAATCCTCTAAGAATCGCCTGAACCATCAAACATCTGGGCGGGACTCCGAAAGGTGCCTGCTACATGATACATTGCCTGTTTTCAGGCAGACAGATTTGCAGCTTGCGGCCCCCATTGTACGGGCTGCAAGCTGTCAATGATGCTTTAAAGACGGCTCTGCCGTTTTTAAATAAAAACATAAAACCATATATAATCTATTAGGAGGAAACTCAATCATGGAATTCAAACTTTCTGAATTACAGCAAGATATCGCAAATCTCGCAAAAGATTTCGCAGAAAAAAAATTAGCTCCCACTGTCAAAGAACGTGACGAAAAAGAAGTTTTCGATCGTGCTATCCTTGACGAAATGGGTACTCTCGGCCTTCTCGGTATTCCCTGGGAAGAAGAAAACGGCGGCGTAGGCGCTGACTTCCTCAGCCTCGCAGTTGCTTGCGAAGAAGTAGCTAAAGTTGACCCCTCCATCGCTCTCAGCTTCGAAGTACACACCATGCTCTGCTCCTGGCCGATTTGGAAATTTGGCACAGCTGAACAGAAAGCTAAATTCCTCAAACCCCTCGCAGAAGGCACAAAACTCGGCGCTTTCGGCCTTACTGAACCGAACGCTGGTACCGACGCTTTGAACGGTTCCACCGTTGCTACGAAAAACGAAGACGGCAGCTACACCTTGAACGGCTCCAAAGTCTTCAACACCAACGGCGGCGAAGCTGACGTTACCGTCGTATTCGCTTCCACGGACAAATCCAAAGGCGCTAAAGGCATGAGCGCTTTCATCCTCGAAAAAGGTATGGAAGGCTTCACCTATGGCAAAGAAGAAGTTAAAATGGGTATCCGCGCTTCCGTACAGCGTGAACTCGTATTCCAGAACGTAAAAGTTCCGGCTGAAAACCTCCTCGGCAAAGAAGGCGAAGGCTTCAAGATCGCTATGATGACCCTCGACGGCGGCCGTGTTGGCGTTGGCGCACAGGCTCTCGGCATTGCGGAAGGCGCTTACAATGCAGCTGTTCAGTATGCTAAAGAACGTACACAGTTCGGCAAACCGATCGCTAAATTCCAGGCTATCAGCTTCATGCTCGCTGACATGAAACTCAAAATCGAAACGGCTCGCCTCGCTGTCTACAAAGCAGCTTGGAAAATGGCTCAGCCCGACGTTAAATCCTACTCCGTAGACGCAGCTATCGCTAAGAAATACGCTTCTGACGTAGCTATGCAGGTCACCACCGATGCTGTCCAGGTATTCGGCGGCTATGGCTTCACTCGCGAATACCCGGTTGAACGCTACATGCGCGACGCTAAGATCACTCAGATCTACGAAGGTACCAACCAGGTACAGCAGATGGTTATCTCCGGCGCAATCCTCAGATAATCAAAGAGTTTCCTAACAGAACTCTCCTCCTTTCGAAACACGTATAGAAATAGTATAAAACAGTATGAGATAAAACCGCTTACAAAGAGAGGCTGTCGCCGATGCGACAGCCTCTCTTTTTGCGTTTGGAGCGCCTTTACACCAAGGCTTGATAGCACTTTTCCGATATGGGGACGGGCACGCCATACTGATGGGCCAGGCGGATGAGGGCGCCGCTGAAGGTATCCAGTTCGCTCTGGTGACCGGCAGCGATGTCTCGTTTGAGGGAGCTCGTGGCGTCCATGTCGTCGCTGCCCAGGATGCGCCGGTACTGGTCGTCGACGACGTCATCGGGCAGGGGAACGCCGGCAGCCTTGCCGACGTCATAGGCTTCCTGCAGGAGGGCCCGGAATTCTTCCTTGCCCTGGGGCTGGGAGAGGGCTCCGCCGATAGATGTCCGGTAATATGCCGTCAGGACGTTGTAAGCGCAGTTGAGGATGAATTTGCGCCATATTTCGACGGTGATGTTCTCTGCGATGCAGCAAGTCAGGCCCGGATGATTTAGGACATCGTAGACCTTCTTCGTCGCTTCAGCGTCATCGGATCCGATGTAGATACGGGCGAAGCGCCCTTCCTGGCGGATGGAATAGTCTTCTTGATAAGACGATGTGATGTAAATGGCTGAGTCAACGATTTTCCCGTTCTTCATGATGGATGTAGCCGTATCGTGATAGGTGAAGCCATTGAGGACGGGGACGACGATCGTATCGTCACCGATGCAGGGCAGGACCGCTGTCAGGGCTGCTTCCAGGGAATAATTCTTGACGCAGACGAAAATCACATCCTGTATGCCTGCCGAAGATGGATCATCGGTGACAGCCGGGTGGGCGACGTGGTGGCCGAAGAAGTCGCTGTGGACGACGAGGCCCTTCGTCTGGAGCGATTCTTTGCGCTTTTTCCGGGCAACGAGTGTCACATCATCATAATTGGCACAGAGGACGGACGCGATATATCCCCCGACGCCGCCAATGCCAGTAACCATAATTTTCATAGTATCAACCTCTTTCGATGAACAACGTACATCTTATTATCGCACAGGGCTGGATAAAGGGCAAATAGGGAAGGGTATGCCCAAAAAGTATATAAAAACAACATATGAACACTTGAACATATTTAACTTTAATGGTATCATGGAGGCAAATACAAAGGATTCCCAAAGGAGGCATATCTATGGCAGAAGAATTTTTGAAAGACCACGGCTGTTCCTGCTGCAACGGCCATCACGACGAAGACGAAGGCATCAAACTGAATGAAGTCGGCACCTGCAGTTGTGGCTACGGCGACGATGAGGACGATGAAGAAGAAAGTCCCTTGTGGACCCTCATCGCCGGTACCGTCCTCTTTTTAATTACCTACCTGACGAATATCATCCCGGAAGCCGTTTCCCTGCCGGCTTATATCATCGCCTATCTGCTCTTAGGCTATGGCGTTCTGCGGGAAGCTGGGGAAAATATCATGAAGCGCCGGCCTTTCGATGAAAATTTCCTCATGGCCGTCGCTACCATCGGTGCTTTTGCTATCGGGGACTATCCGGAAGCCGTCGCCGTCATGCTCTTCAGCCGCATTGGCGAAGCCATGGAAGACCGGGCTGTCCACCGCAGCCGCAAACAAGTGGCCGCTGCCATCGATATGCGTCCGGAAGTGGTCCACCGCTTAGGGGCTGATGGCTCGACGGTCACGATTCCGGCGAAAGAAGCCATAGCCGGTGATGTCGTCGTCGTCCGCGTCGGCGACCGCATCCCCCTGGACGGCATCGTCACGGCCGGCGAGAGCCTTATCGATACGTCGGCCTTGACCGGGGAACCGGTGCCGGTCATCTGCCGGGAAGGAGCGGAAGTCCTGTCGGGCAGCATCAATACGACAGGTGTCCTGCAGGTCAAAGTGACGAAGCCCTTGGCTGAATCAATGGTCACAAAAATCCTGGAGTCCGTCGAAAGGGCAGCGGCCCGCAAGCCGAAAATCGACCGCTTTATTACCCGTTTCTCCCGCATCTACACGCCGGCTGTCGTCGCTATCGCCGCTGCTACGGCTATCGTCCCATCCCTGGTGACCGGCCAGTGGCACTACTGGATTTACACGGCCCTGACCTTCCTGGTCATCAGCTGCCCCTGCGCCCTGGTCCTCAGCGTACCTTTGAGTTTCTTTGCCGGTATCGGCGCGGCGTCCAAGCAGGGCATCCTCTTCAAGGGCGGCATTGCCATGGAACAGATGAAGCATATCAAAGCTGTCGTCTTCGATAAGACCGGGACCATTACCAAAGGCAATTTCGTCGTCCACCAGGTTCTCCCTGCCGATAACCGCAGTGCCGATGACGTCCTCTGCCTCTGTGCGTCGGCAGAACAGGCGTCGAACCATCCCATTGCCCGCAGCGTCGTCGCCCAGGCTTGTGAACAGGGCCTGCGCCTTACAGAACCGTCGGCCATGGAAGAAATCGCCGGCCAGGGCCTGAAAGCCCGCGTCGGCAGCCATGACGTCCTCTGCGGCAATCGCCAGCTCCTGGACGGCCAGCACATCGCCTTGCCGGTCATGGATAAGGTGGAATACGGTTCGGAACTGTACGTCGCCGTCGATGGGGCCTATGCGGGCCGGCTGGTCATTTCGGACACTATCAAAGACGATGCCGTCGATGCCATTCAGGCTATTTCCCGTATGGGCATTACGACGGCCATGCTCACTGGCGATTCCCAGCAGGCAGCGGACTACATCGCTTCCAAGACGGGCATCGACGATGTCCGGGCCAAGCTGTTGCCGCAGGATAAAGTCAACCAGATGGATGTGCTGCGCCAGCAGTACGGTCCGGTCCTCTTCGTCGGCGACGGCATCAATGATGCGCCTGTCCTGGCCGGGGCCGATGTCGGTGCCGCCATGGGAAGCGGGGCCGATGCGGCTGTCGAAGCGGCCGATGTCGTCTTCATGCAGTCCCGTGTCAGCGCCGTACCGGCAGCGCTCCACCTGTCCCGGGAAACCATGAAGATCGCCATGGAAAATGTCGTCTTTGCCTTAGGCATCAAAGCCGTCGTCATGATCGCCGGTTTTGCCGGCTATGCTTCCATGTGGGCTGCCGTCTTTGCCGACTCCGGCGTGGCCGCTCTCTGTGTCCTCAATTCAGTGCGCATGCTTTACAAAAAATAAAGCCTTTCTGGCAAATAGGTAATAAAAACGTTTAACCAAATTAATAATATAACGTTTAACGGAATAAAATTTAAAAATATTAATAAAAAGCCTTGACAATCAGCCTCTTTTCATGGATAATAGGCACATCACACAAACAGGGCACTGTGAAAGCAGTGCAGATATACTGACGATGAACGGGTAAAAGACGAGATCCCATCCTCTGCAGAGAGCCGGCGGTGCTGAGAATCCGGCGAGGTGCAATCGTCCGACTTCGCCCGGGAGTTTCTGTACCGACTGTTTTTCTAGGGAATTGAGGTACAGACGCAATCCCGCGTTATAGGATGTCTGTCAAAGACACTGAGTATAATGACAGGGTGGTACCGCGACTCATCGCCCCTGTTGCTCCGCCGGAGCAGCAGGGGCTTTTTATATCCCCTGGGTGTGACTTTTACAGTATTCATTATCAATTTATGTTAGGTATTTTGGTATTCAGGTAAAGAGGTATTGGCTATGGAAAAAGCAATGGGTAAGATCATGACCGCCGCAGCTGAAACGCGGGCTGCTGCTGGTACGATGACGAACTTCCGATGGAAAATCGCGTTTTTAATCTTTTTAATCAGTTTTGTCGCTTATATGGACCGCGTCAACCTTTCCGTTGCAACGCCGGTCATCATGCAGGAATTTGGTTTCACCAAAATCGACATGGGTTTCATTCAGACCTGTTTCTTCGCCAGCTACGCTTTGATGCAGGTCCCCGGCGGTATCCTGGCTGAAAAATTCGGCATGCGCAAGACCGGGGCTTTGGCCATTCTCTGGTGGTCCGTCTTCACGGCCCTGACGGCCTTAGCGAAAGGCAAAATCAGCTTCGCTGCTGTCCGCCTGGCTTTCGGTCTCGGCGAAGGTCCCGTTTTCCCGTCCTTAGGGGCTGCCACCTTTACGTGGTTCAATAAACACGAAAAAGGCAAGGCCAGCTCGTCCATCTTATTAGGCACCTTCTTCGGCCCCGTCGTCGGTCCCGTCGCTACAGTCGCCCTCATGGGCCTCTTCGGCTGGCACGCCGTCTTCATCATCTTCGGTCTCGTCGGCATCGCCCTGGCCTGGGTATGGCACCGCTTCGCCTGCGATAATCCGGCAGACAGCCCTTATGTCAATGCGGAAGAAGCTGCTTACATCAACGAAGGCCGTTCGGCTGATTCCTTGAAAAAAGCCGTCGCTCCCTGGAGCAAATTCCTCCGTTCGACCCAGTTCTGGGCTGTCGGCATCCAGTTCATGGTCGTCGACTACATCATGTACGTCTTCCTGGCATGGCTTCCCATGTATTTGACGGAAGTCCACAACATGTCCCTGAAATCCATGGGCTTCTGGGCTTCCTGTCCGTGGATTGCTTTGATGGCTATGGTTTTCTTAGCCGGCTTTGTTTCCGACAAGATCGCCAATGGCAGCCACAGCGAAATGCAGTATAAAATGCGTACCGTTACGGCCATGGCCGGCGTAGCCGTTACGTCTCTCGGCCTGTACATCGCATCTCATACGGCCGACCCGGCTATGAACATCTTCTGGATGTCCGTTTCCCTCGGTGCTTTGGGCTTCGCTATGAGCGCCAGCTGGTCTTCCGTCATCTCCCTGGGCGGCAAATACACCGGTTCCGTTTCCGGCTGGATCAACCTCTGGGGCAACATCGGCGGCGTCCTGGCTCCGATTGTCACCGCTTTCTTCGTCACCAACTACGGCTGGAACAATGCCTTCACGGCAACGTCCCTGTTCGGCATCATCGCCATCGTAGCCTGGATCTTCGTAAAACCGGGCAAACAACTCGTCCCGCAGGATAAGTGATTAGTGGCTAGGGGCTAGTAGGGGCCGTCCCAAAGGGCGGCCCGAAGACCGCAGGCCGCGGATACATTCGTAGGGGCCGTCCCAAAGGGCGGCCCGCTTTTTTTTGAAATTTTTTATTAGCACTCACTTGACAAGAGTGCTAATAGGGTATATGATATAGCTGTAATCAGGAAGAGGTTACAGAGAGATAACCAAAAAGGTCAAAAGAACAGAACTGAAAAGAAGGTTCACTCATAGCAACAATGAACGATATGTTGAAAGAGGGTAATGATTATGATGAAAGGTTTATTTCCAGTTGTAACGAACAGTGATTTTGTATTCCCTGATACGATTTTTGACAACTTCTTCAATGGTTTTGAAAATCCGACAGAAGCGAACTACCGCGTTCCGCAGGTAGATATCGAAGATACGGACAAGGCTTATATCCTGACGACGGATCTGCCGGGTGTCGCTAAAGAAGACATCAACGTCAGCTACAAAGATGACGTCCTGACGTTGACGGCAAAACATGAAGAAAAGAAAGATGAAAAAGACGATAAGAAGAAATATATCCGCAAAGAACGCAGCAGCCATACTTTCTGCCGTCAGTTCACGGTCCGCAACATCCAGAAAGATGGCATCCAGGCAGCCTTTAAAGACGGTGTCCTGACCATAACCCTGCCGAAAGAAGACCCGAAGAAAGTGGCCGAAGCCCATCGAATCGAAGTTAAATAATTGTAGGGGTACCCACGTGGGGCGCCCGCCAAATTTCCAAAATGTCCCGAAACGTTCCCGAAACGTAGGGGCGCCCGCGTGGGACGCCCGCCAAATTTCCAAAATGTTCCCGAATATATTAAAAAGAAGGCATGACTTATGAATAGCTTATTCCCCATTGTTGACAATGAATTTTCCGTTCCCGATGTTTTTGATAACTTCTTCAATCGCTTTATGTGGCCAGGTGAATTCTCCAGCACCATGCCGAAAGTCGATATCGAAGATAAAGGCAGCGAATATGTTATGACCGCTGACCTGCCGGGCGTCCAGAAGGAAGACATCCATCTGAGCTACGACAACAACGTCCTGACTTTGGCTGCCAGCCACAACGAACAGAAGGATTCGCAAGACGAACAGCACAACTACATCTGCAAAGAACGTTCGAGTTCGTCCTTCTGCCGTCAGTTCCCTGTCACAGGCATTCAGAAAGAAGGTATCCAGGCTGCTTTCAAAGATGGCGTCCTGACCGTAACTCTCCCGAAAGATGCCCAACAGGCACAACCGACTAACACCATTGAAATCCAGTGAGAATG
>NZ_JANFQH010000014.1:0-43397 GCF_024436295.1 Megasphaera sp. SC8-1
TTCAGTGGCTAGCGGCTAGTAGCTTGTAGAGGCTGGCTTCAAGGCTCTCATAATAGGAGAGCTGGCCGCCGGAGGCGGTCTGAGAGGTTGCTGTTAAATTTAAAACCATCCGCTAACAACTAACTGCGAGCCACTAACAACTTAAAAGGGCTTGTCGTCGTGCGACAAGCCCTTTTCATCTTTTGGAGCGGATGAAGGGGATCGAACCCTCGTACCAAGCTTGGGAAGCTCGTATTCTACCACTGAATTACACCCGCATGAACTTTTACTTGTCCATTTTACCAGTATTCCGCAGTTTTGTAAAGGTTTTTCTTTTAGCGTATATTTTTTTTAATGTGTTGGAATTGCAACAGCTCTTTCATCGGTATGACGGTATACTAAGGCCATGAAAGGGAGGGATACCATGAAAGAACGAAAAGGTTGTGTTTTTTCTATCAGCCAGGACAATGAACCCGTTGCAGGCTGCACGATTTCTAAGGACGTAGTCCATCAGGCTGACTGCCAGGTCCTTTATTTTTCCCTGGCTGCTCAGACGGACATCAGTCCTGAAACGTATGACCAGGTCAAGATACTTTATGTCACCGCTGGGATGCTGTGCCTCTATGGTCCGGAAGGCGAACGGGAAGTTCCGCAAGGCCAGGTTTACATCGCCCGGCCCGGTATCCCTGTCGGCATGAAGAGCCTTCACGGGGCTGTTTATGTAGAAATTACGGTTAAGGAGGAAACTCTTATGAATATCGATACAGGAAAACTCTTTTCCCTGGCCGGTCTCGTACCTTGCCAGGACGGGAAAATCATCAATCGCGACATCATCCAGTCGCCTAAAGTCAAATTCGTCGTCATGAGTTTCGGTGCCGGTACGGGCCTTTCGGAACATGCCGCACCGGGCGAAGCGCTGATCTTCGCTTTGGAAGGGAAAGCCGTCATCCGCTATGAAGGGGAAGATCATGAAATCAAGGCCGGCGAAAACTTTGCCTTCGCTAAAAACGGCCGCCATGCCATCACTGCCGATGGGCCCTTCAAAATGGCTTTGCTGCTGACATTAGAATAATTTAAATAGAAGATTAAGAAGAGGAGAGAATCATCATGGGTAAAAAAATTACAAACAAAGTAACTTGGGTAGGTAAAATCGACTGGGAATTGAACGAATTTCACGGCCACGAATATTCCACAGAAAAGGGTTCTTCGTATAACTCTTATTTGATCCGCGATGAAAAGACGGTCCTCATGGATACGGTCTGGAAACCTTTCGACGATGAATTTGTCGCCAACTTGAAAAAAGAAATCGACCTCAAAGACATCGACTATATCGTCATGAACCACAACGAAAATGACCACAGCGGCGCGTTGCCGGCACTGATGCGGGAAATCCCGGATACGCCGATTTACTGCACCAAGAAAGGGGAAGCCATCCTGCGCGGCCTCTATCATCAGGACTGGAACTTCGTCAACGTCAAGACCGGCGATACCCTGGATCTGGGCGGCAGCCAGCTCGTCTTCATCGAAGCCGCCATGCTCCACTGGCCGGACACGATGTTCACCTATATGACCGGTGAAAACATCCTTTTCAGCAACGACGGTTTTGGTCAGCACTATGCCAGCGAAAGAATGTACAACGACTGCGTCGACCAGGCTGAACTCTATCAGGAAGCCATGAAATACTATGCCAACATCCTCAACCTCTACAGCCCCATGGTTACGCGGAAAATCGACGAAATCCTCAAGATGGATGTTCCGGTCAGCATGATTTGCCCGAGCCACGGTGTCATCTGGCGCAAAGATCCCCTGAAAATCGTCGCGAAATACCAGGAATGGGCCAAAGCCTACCAGGAAAACCAGATTACCATCATCTACGATACGATGTGGAATTCCACGCGCCGCATGGCTGAATGCATCGCCGAAGGCCTGCGCGAAACGGACCCGACGCTGACGGTGAAACTCTTCAACTCCGCTGTCGACGACAAGAACGACATCGTTACAGAAGTCTTCAAATCGAAAGCCATCCTCGTCGGTTCGCCGACCATCAACTACGGCTTCCTCTTCTCCATCGGCGGTATCATGGAAATGATCCGCGGCCTGAAATTCAAGAATAAGAAAGCCGCTGCTTTCGGCAGCTACGGCTGGAGCGGCGAAGCAGTCAAACAGATTACGGCTCTCCTTCAGGGCGCTGGCTTCGACGTCGTCAACGACGGCCTGCGCTGCCAGTGGAATCCGGACCAGGCTACGCAGGATACGTGCCGTCAATACGGCCGGGATTTTGCAGCTGCCGTCAGCGCTTCCGAAGCCAAAGAAGATGAAGTACCGACTGAACTGGGCGATTACAACAACGACGAACAGATCGGCCAGGCTGCTAAAGAACATTTCAAAGATTGGGAAAAAGACGCTCGCGAAGGCGTCAAAGGCGGCTTTGCTGGCTAAGTTGTTTCCTGTATTTGTATTTTAATGCTGTTGCGATGACAAAAAATCTGCTACAATGGAAGTGCATCAATCCGTTATAGCAGATTTTTTTTGTAGAGGAGGCTGTTTTCATGAAAACATTAGATGAATTATATCAGCAGATGCTCAAGCGGGCTGCGGAAGGCAAACCGGTCGGTGTCGATGGCGACCCGAAATTGATTGACTGTCTGGCTCATCCCGATGACCATCCCCTGATCTGGCGGGTCAAACCCTGTCTCTGTCCGCCTGATGAACCGCATCACTGCCAGGAAGCCTGCGATTGGGGCGCCATTACGTCTGGTCCCGACGGCATTGCCATCGACGACAGCCAGTGCGTCGGCTGCCAGGCCTGTGTCGATGCTTGTAAGCTCGATACCCTGAAGACACGGAAAGACATCATCCCTGTCGTTCAGGAACTGCATGATTACGACGGCCCTATTTACGCCATGGTCGCCCCTGCCGTATCCGGCCAGTTCGGTCCCGATATTACCATGGGGAAATTGCGGACGGCTTTCAAGCGCCTGGGCTTTACGGGCATGCTGGAAGTCGCTGTCTTTGCCGATATCCTGACCTTGAAAGAAGCTCTGGAATTTGACAAGAACATCAATAGCGAAGATCAGTTCCAGCTCACCAGCTGCTGCTGCCCCATGTGGATCGCCATGATCAAGAAACTCTATCACCAGCTCCTGCCTAACGTGCCTGGCTCTGTTTCGCCCATGATTGCCGGCGGCCGCACGGTGAAAGCCCTTCATCCCAAAGCCAAGACCGTCTTCATCGGACCCTGCCTGGCTAAGAAAGCCGAACGGAAAGAACCGGACCTGGTCGGTGCTGTCGATTACGTCCTGACCTATCAGGAACTGCGCGACCTCTTTTCCGTCACCAATATCGACCTGGCATCCCTGCCGGAAGATAATCTGCCTCACGCTTCGGAAGCGGGCATCAGCTATGCCTATGCCGGCGGCGTCTCCGAAGCCGTCACGGAAACGGTCCATCAGCTGAATCCGGACCGCCAAGTCGATATCAAGACCCGCAAAGCCGATGGCGTTCCAGCTTGCAAAGCTATGATCAACGATATCCTGGCCGGCAACCGCGACGGAAACTTCTTTGAAGGTATGGGCTGCATGGGCGGCTGCGTCGGCGGTCCTCGGGCTATCATCAAGAAAGAAGAAGGCAAAGCCAATGTCCAGGCCTATGGGAAACAAGCGGTCTACAAGACGCCGATGGAAAATCCGTATGTCATCGAACTCTTGAAAAAATTAGGCTTCCCGACGGTCGAAGAATTCCTCGAACGGAGCCACCTGTACGATCGTAAGTTTGACTAAATCGTTTTTTGTTCATAGTTCATCGTTCATCGCGATGGATTGATATTTTTAATTTATAGTTTGTAGCCACTAACAACTTTAAAGGGGCTGTCGCACGTGCGACAGCCCCTTTTTTCACGGCCTGCGGCCGCCTACAGATGCCGGGTCTCTTTCAGTGCCGCATATTCTGTCAGGAGGTCCGGCTTTTCCGGGCTCTGGTAGATATAGTCGGGCATGGCGGCCTTGGCTTTTTCTACGGCGGCTTTGAAGTCGTAGTAGACCTGCCATTTCGATTCGACCAGTTCGTGGCCGGTCTGGCGCAGGAGGAAGGCCGGGTGATACGTCGGCATGATGTCATAGCCGCGCCATGTGAACCACTTGCCGCGGTTGCGCATGATACTGGCGGCACGGCCGTAGAAATATTGGAAAGCGACTTTGCCCAGGCAGACGATGACCTTCGGCTGGACCAGCTCGATTTCTTTGACTAAATGGATATCTGCGCAGTGACGCCCTTCTTCCAGCGTCGGCGTGCGGTTGTTCTTGGGACGGCATTTGACGATGTTGGTGACGTAGACGTGGTCCCGCGTGAGGCCGACGCTCCACAAGGCCTTGTCCAGGAGCTGCCCCGACGGGCCGACCAGGGGAACGCCGTATTCATCTTCCACACCGCCAGGTCCTTCGCCGACGAACATCAGCGGCGAAGCGCAGTCGCCGGAATAGCGCGTCGGCCCGCGGTTGCCTTCATCTCGCAAGTGACAGGACGTACAGTTCATGAGCCCTGCCAGCCAATCCTTCATCTTTTCATTTTCTTCCATAATACCCCTTCTTTTTGTACATGTTAATTTTACTATAGCAAGAAGGATGATTCTTTTCAAGTCTATGGTATAATAAAACTAATATATATGCTAACAGGGGGGGAGTACCGTGAAAATTTCGCTCATCCAATTTCCCATCGTCACCGGCGACAGGCTGGCCAATTTCGCCCAGGTCCGCAGCCATGTCCATACGGCAGCTGCGGCTGGTTCCGACTTGGCCGTCTTGCCGGAACTATGGGATTTATCGTTCTATCCGCCTGATGTCTTCGACCTGGCCGATGAAGGCGGCCGTCAGGGACGGGAGTTTTTACAGGACCTGGCCGCTTCCTGCCATATCCAGCTTGTCGGCGGGTCCCTGGTCCGGCGCCAGCAGGGAAAATTATACAATACGACGTATATTATCGACGAAGAGGGGAACCTCGTTTCATCGTATGACAAATGCCACTTATTTACGCCTGGTGGGGAAGAGAAAGTCTTCACGCCGGGAGACCATTTGAATACCTTCTTTTTAGGCGATGTGCCGATGGCATCCATCACTTGTTATGACCTGCGTTTCGGTGAATGGGTCCGCATGGCTGCCCTGGCCGGTGCCAAGATCCTCTTTGTCCCGGCCGCCTGGCCTCATCCCCGCCTGGCTCATTGGCAGATCCTCAATCGGGCCCGGGCCATTGAGAACCAGCTTTTCGTCGTCGCCGTCAACAGCTGCGGTACCTGTGGGGATTACCACTTCTGCGGCCATTCCATGATCATCGACCCGTGGGGCGAAGTCCTGGCCGAAGGCGGTGACGGGGAAGTCGTTGTCACCGGGGAAATCGACTTGTCCGTCATCGACGACATCCGCAGCCGCATCAACGTCTTTCGCGACCGGCGGCCGGAATTATACCAGTTAGAAGGGAAGCGGTAACGTGGAAGGGGTATTGCACGGGTTACAAGGGATTTTTGAGGTGTTGTTCATCATCTCTATCGGTTTCATCTTGGCTAAGAAGGGCTGGTTCGGCCCGGACATGAGCGCCGTCTTTACCAAGCTGGTCATGAAGATAAGCCTGCCCTTATACATGCTCTGCCAGCTGGAAAAGGATTTCACCCACGATTCGCTGATCCGCATTGCGCCGGACCTGCTCCTGCCCTTTGCCTCCATCCTTTTGGCCTATGCCGTCGGCCGCGTGGCAGCCAAAGTCCTGCACATCCGACAGGAACGGCAAGGCGTCTTCATTACGTGTTTCTTCATTGCCAATACCATCTTCATCGGACTGCCCGTCAACCTGGCCCTGTTCGGGACGCAGAGCGTGCCGTCAGTTATGCTCTACTACATGGCCAATACGACGATGTTCTGGACCCTCGGCGTCTACCACATCGTCAACGACAGCCTGGGCGGCAAGGGGAGTATGCCCCTGTTTTCCCTGCAGACCCTGAAGAAAGTCTTTTCGCCGCCTCTCCTGGGCTTTTTAGCCGGCCTGGCCCTGATCATGGCCAATATCAAGCTGCCCGATTTCCTGCTGACGTCGTTCCAATACGTCGGCAATATGGCGACGCCACTGTCGCTCATGGTCATCGGCATTGAAATGACGGGCATCTCTTTGGCTTCGGTCCGTTGGGACCGGGATATCATCGGCGCCCTCGTCGGCCGCTTCCTGGTCTGTCCGGCCTGCGTCCTGGTATTGCTGCCCTTCATCCCGGTCACGCCTATGTCGGCCCAGGTCTTCACCATGCAGGCCAGCATGCCGGCCATGACTCAGATGACGGTCGTCGCCAAATCCGTCGGTGCCGATGTCCGCTATTCGACGGAAGTCAGTTTCATCACCGTCGTCATGGGCATCATTGTCATCCCTTTATATATGTTCATCATTGGATAGAAGGAGTTTTTTTAGATTATGAATACACTCGAAGATTTGAAAAAAGCCTTGAAGGCCCATGAAGCCCAGGCTTTTCAGCTCAATTATACCATTGCTGACGATCCGGAATTATCCGGCGAAGAATACCATGCCTGCCAGCATTACGTCGATTTGTGCCGTTCCCTGGGCATGGAAGTGGAAGAACAGTTCACCGGTCAGCACACGGCCTTCCGCGCCGTTGCCCATCGGGCTGATAAGCCTGTCTTCAAGATGGCTCTCCTGGCCGAATACGATGCCCTGCCCGGCGTCGGTCACGGCTGCGGCCATTCGGCCAACGGTGCTATGAGTTTCCTGGCAGCGGCTGCTTTGAAAGATTTGGCCGATTTGCCTGTCGACGTCGACCTCATCGGGACGCCGGACGAAGAACTGCGCGGCGGCAAGGTCATCATGTGCGACCAGGGCGTCTTCAAGGATTATGATTTCGCCGTCATGGTCCACATTTCACCGACGAAGACCAATGCCAATTCCCATTTCCTGGCTCTTGACGACTACCGCGTCGCCTTCCACGGCCAGACAGCCCATGCCGCCGGTGAACCCTGGAATGGCCGTAATGCCCTGAACGGGGCCATGCTGGCCCTTCACGCCATCGATATGCTGCGCCAGCACGTCCGTCCGGAAACACGCATCGGCTCGTATATCGTCAACGGCGGCATGGCTTCCAATGTCGTTCCCGATTACGCCGAAATCGAATGCTGTATCCGCCACAGCGAACGGGAATACCTCGATACGGTCGTAGCCAAAGTCATGAACTGCTTCAAAGGTGCGGCCATTGCCACGGAAACGACGTACGATGTCAGCCAGATGGGCTGCAAATTCGACAACATGGTCTGGAACGAAGCGGCGACAAAGGCATCGGAACAAGTCCTTCAGGCCATGGATATCCCCTATGAATATCCGACAGACTGCGGCAGCTCCGACGTCGGCAACGTCAGCCACCAGTGCCCGGCCGTCCACGTCCACCTGGCCTTAGGCGACGTCCCCATGCCGGAACACTCGACGGATATCGCCAATGCCGTCAAAGCCAGGACCATCGAACCAACTATCGTCAAAGGCGCCGAAATCATGGGCCGCCTGGCCCTCCTCTTTGCTCAGGACAGCGCCCTGCGCCAGCAGATGAAAGACGAGTTTATGTCGAATGGCCTTTCCTGTAACCACTAGCCACTAGCCACTAACCACTAACCACTTAAAAGGAGCTGTCGCGATGCGACAGCTCCTTTTTTCACGCTCTATATATTCAGTTTCAGGTATAACTTAGAAGACACCTTGTGCCAGCATTGCATCGGCGACGCGTTCGAACCCGGCGATGTTTGCACCGGCTACGAGGTTGTAGCCCAGGCCGTTGCGGGCAGCTGCGTCTTTGCAGTTCTGGTAAATCGTGTTCATGATTTCATGGAGACGGTCGTCGACTTCTTTGGCAGTCCATACCAGGCGTTCGCTGTTCTGGCTCATTTCCAGGGCCGATGTAGCGACACCGCCGGCGTTGACGGCTTTCGACGGAGCGACGATGATGTCTTTCTGGTCGAGTAAGAATTTCAAAGCATCGTTGGTCGTCGGCATATTGGCGACTTCGATGTAGTAGCGGATCTTGTTGGCGGCAATCTGTTTAGCCTGTTCCAGATGGACGTCGTTCTGCATAGCCGACGGCATGATGATGTCGACTTTGCGGCCCCACGGTTTTTCACCCGGGAAGAATTCGACGCCGAATTTATCAGCATAGTCCTGGACGCGGTTGCGGCCGCTGTTGCGCATTTCGAGGAGGTAGTCGATTTTTTCCTGCGTAGCGACGCCGTCCGGGTCATAGATGTAGCCGTCCGGACCGGACAGGGTAACGACTTTGGCGCCGAGTTCCGTAGCTTTCTTGCAGATGCCCCAGGTTACGTTGCCGAAGCCGGCAGCGGCAATGGTCTTGCCTTTGATGTCCTGGCCGTCATCTTTGAGGACGTTTTCCAGATAGTAGACAGCGCCGTAGCCCGTAGCTTCCGGACGGATGCGGGAACCACCGAAGCTGAAGCCTTTGCCCGTGAGGACGCCGTTTTCGAAGCAGCCTTTCAAACGGCGGTATTCACCGAAGAGGTAGCCGATTTCACGGCCGCCGACGCCCATGTCCCCGGCCGGTACGTCGATATCGGGACCGATGTAGCGATAGAGGGCCTGCATGTAGCTCTGGCAGAAACGCATGATTTCGGCGTCGGACTTGCCTGTCGGGTCGAAGTCAGCACCGCCTTTAGCACCGCCGATGGGCAGGCCGGTCAAGGCGTTCTTGAAGATCTGTTCAAAGCCCAGGAATTTGATGATGCCTGAGTATACGTTTTTCTGGAAACGGAGGCCGCCTTTGTAGGGCCCGATAGCGCCGTTGAACTGGAAGCGGTAGCCCGTATTGGTGTGGTATTCGCCTTTATCGTCCTGCCAGACGACGCGGAATGTGAATTGCCGTTCCGGTTCGACAAGACGGTTGAGGAGGTCGAACTTTTCATATTCCGGGTGGCGTTCAACGACGGGGTCCAGGGAGCTCAAGACTTCTTCGACGGTCTGGACAAATTCCGGTTCGTTTGCGTGTTTCGTACGTACATTTTCGATAACAGATTCCAAATACTTATTCATATGTAATCACCTCATTTAAAATTAATTATACCTAAAACTGATTTCTACAATTACATAATAGCATGTTTTTCTGCCCTTGAAAATACCACAATGAGGAAAAGATTTTTCCATGCTGGCACCGCATTGCCGTTATGTGAAAAAGGACATCAAAATTCAAGGATTTTTATGGCACAGGATAAACGTTATAGTAGGTTAAAAGGACATATTCGTTAAAAATAATTGCAATATGAATCAAAATCATGGTATAAATAGAACTATACTGATTAAAGATGAAAAGGGAAAATCATGTGTTGTCTTCTGCTAAAAGGGTAATTGTATATGCGGAATGAACAAAATAGAGCCAAAGTTGGTAAAAAGCAGAAAAAGAATCTAGCCACTCTGACAATGATGATATACAATAGAAATTAAATAAGCCATACTATATATACTATATAAGAAAGCGAGGTACGCAACATGGAAACGTACGATACTTATTCTCCCGAATATCTGCGCTATTTGGAGCTCTTGTCCAAGGAGTATCCGACACAGGCTGCGACGTTTACGGAAATCATCAACCTGCAGGCGATTGTCAATCTGCCCAAGGGGACGGAACACTTCATGAGTGACCTGCACGGCGAATATGAAGCCTTTTATCACATCCTGAACAACTGCTCCGGCGTCATCCGGGAAAAAGTAGAAATGATTTTTTCTGACAAGATGAGCAAGGCCGAACAAGATGACTTATTGACGCTCATTTACTATCCGAAAGAAAAACTGAACATGCTATACCGAGAAGGCAAGGTCAACGATGACTGGGCCCGGACGACGCTGGAACGGATGATTGACCTGGCCAAGCTCTTGTCTTCGAAGTACACGCGGTCGAAGGTCCGTAAAGCCATGCCGGAAGTCTTCCGCTTCGTCATCGATGAACTCTTGCATGCCCAGCCCGATGAAGACCAGAATCAGCTGGTCTACCATATGAAAATCCTCGATACCATCTTAGAAACGGGCAGTACGCGGCAATTCATCTACGCTTTGGCCAATCTCATCAAACGCCTGGCTGTCGATCACTTGCACATCATCGGCGATATTTACGACCGCGGCGCTCATGCCGATAAGATCATGGATACCCTCATGCACCATCATTCCCTGGACATCCAGTGGGGCAACCACGACGTCCTTTGGATGGGGGCCGCTGCCGGCAATGCCGCCTGCATCGCCAATGTCCTGCGCAATAACATCCGTTACCATAATATGGAAATATTAGAAAGCGGTTATGGCATCAGCCTGCGCCCCTTTGCCCTGTTCGCCTTGGATACGTATAAACAGGACGACGGCATGGAACCGATGGTCAAGGCCATCAACGTCATCGTGGCTAAACTGGAAGGCCAGACGATTTACCGTCATCCCGACTATAATATGGACGACCGCCTGTTGTTCCATAAAATCGATTGGGAAAAAGGCGTCATCACCCTCGGTGGCAAGACGTATGAACTGAAGACCAAAGATTTCCCGACCGTCAACCCGCAGGACCCGTATACACTGTCGCCGGAAGAACATCAGCTCATGAATGACATCCAGGTTGAATTTACCGAAAGCGAACGCCTTCAGCGCCATATACGCTTCCTCTACAGCCACGGTTCTTTATACCGCTGCATGAATAACAACCTCTTGTTCCACGGCGGCCTGCCCCTTAATGAAGACGGCAGTTTCAAGGAAATCTACCTCGACGGCAAGCCGTATAAGGGCAAGGCATTCATGGATAAAGCGGAACACCTCATCCGCCGGGCTTACGACCAGCGCGATACGGACAGCCTGGATTATATGTGGTATCTCTGGTGCGGTGCTGATTCTCCCGTATCCGGCCGTATCGTCAAGACTTTTGAACGGAGTTACATCATCGATGAATCGACGTGGAAAGAGCCGCAGAATGCTTACTACCGCCTGAATCGCGATAAAGATGAATGTATCAAGATCCTTCACGAATTTGGCATCGACTCGCCCCAAGGCCACATCATCAATGGCCATACGCCGGTCAAGGTCAAGAAAGGCGAAAGCCCAATCCGTGCGGAAGGCAAGGAAATCTGCATCGACGGCGGTTTCTGCAAAGCTTATCAGGGCTCTACGGGCATTGCCGGTTACACGCTCATCTTCAACTCCCATGGTATCCGCATCAAATCCCACTATCCCTTTGAAGACGTCTATCAGGCCCTCATGAACAATGTCGACATCGATTCCGAATCGACACAGGTCGAATTGGAACCGAAGCGGGTCATGATCGGCGACACGGATAACGGTAAGAAACTCCTGCAGATGATCCGCGACTTGAAGGCTCTCTTGGAAGCCTATCGTCAAGGCGTCATCCTTGAACGTCGCCCGAATCCGTAGGGGCCGTCCCAAAAGGCGGCCCGCCAATCCCGTAGGGGCCGTCCCCAAGGGCGGCCTGCCAATCCCGTAGGGGCCGTCCCAAAGGGCGGCCTGCCAATCCCGTAGGGGCCGTCCCAAAGGGCGGCCCGCCCAATCAAGGAGGAAATATGAAACGAGAATCGTTAAGCGGACTGTTACTCATCGCCTGTGCCATCCTGGCCATGGCCATCTCTAATTCTCCCTTCGGTCCCGTTTATGACCACTGGCTCCAGGCCCCGCTGCCGGCAGGGACACATATGTCTCTGCTGCACTGGATCAACGACGCCGTCATGGCTGTCTTTTTCTTCGTCGTCGGTGCCGAAGTGAAGCGGGAGTTCCTCTACGGAGAACTGAAATCCCGGTCGGCAGCGATGCTGCCCATGGCCGCTGCCTTAGGCGGCATGCTGGCGCCAGCGGCTATTTATAGTGTCTTTAATGCCGGCCTGCCGACGGCGGGCGGCTGGGGAATCCCCATGGCGACGGACATCGCCTTTTCCCTGGGCGTCCTGTCCCTGGCGGCTCCCAGAGCGCCGCGGAGCCTCGTCGTCTTCCTGACGGCCCTGGCCATCGTCGATGACCTCGGCGGCATCGTCGTCATCGCTGTCTTTTATGCCGGGGCCCTCAACGCCCCGGCCCTGGCTGGAGGCCTCGTTGTCTGGCTGCTGATGCTGGCAGCCTGCCGCCGGAATTGGCAGCAGCCCTGGCTTTACGCAGCCGGTGGCATCCTCATCTGGCTGGCCTTTTTCTACGGCGGCATCCATCCGACCATGGCCGGTGTCCTGACGGGCTTTGCCATGCCGGCAGTGCCTGGAAAGGATGGGCGGGAAGGCCTGCTGCTGCGGGCGGAACACGCCTTGACGCCGGTTTCGGCTTTCCTCATCATGCCCATCTTCGCCTTGGCCAATGCCGGTATCCGCCTCGACCTGAGCGGCTTGTCCGGCCTGTTATCCGCACCGGGCCTGGGGATTTTTGCCGGGCTCGTCCTGGGTAAGCCTTTAGGTATCGGCCTGGCTGTCTGGGTATTGGTATCCTTGAAAAAGGCATCTCTCCCAGACGGATTGACGATGCGCCACTTCTGGGCCGTCGGCCTCGTAGCCGGCATCGGCTTCACCATGTCCCTGTTCATCGCCGGCCTGGCCTTTCCTGCAAGTCCTGTCCTGATGACGGCCAAAACGGCCATCATCGCTGCGTCCCTCACAGCAGCCGTACTGGGCGGCTTCATCGTGAACCGGATCAGCCAGTAGCCTCTCGGACTCCAATGCGGCGGTGACGCCGCGATGAGCTCAAACTGACAACGACGCTTCGGGAAACCCTCAGCGCGTAGCGGGCCGCCTTCCCAGGACGGCCCCTACGGAATCGCAGCCAGGCGATAAAAGAATCCACGGCCTATGGCCTCGTGTGTAGGGGCCGACCCGGCTAGGGCAGCCCGCTGCGACCAGGTGGCCATATGCTCAAGGGGCTAATGTGGCATGGTTTTGCGAACGGCGACCTGTGACCGGCCGTTTATCTCGGATTCAGATGCGGCGGTGACGCCGCGATGAGCTCAAACTGACAACGACGCTTCGGGAAACCCTCAGCGCGTAGCGGGCCGCCTTCCCAGGACGGCCCCTACGGAATCGCAGCCAGGCGATAAAAGAATCCACGGCCTATGGCCTCGTGCGTAGGGGCCGACCCGGCTAGGGCGGCCCGCTGCGACCAGTTGGCCATATACTCAAGGGGCTAATGTGGCATGGCTTTGCGAACGGCGACAAACGGCACCTTAAAATTTAAATCCATCTGCTAACAACTAACAACGTAAGGGACTGTCGCACGAAGGCTTCTACTATTATGCGAGGTCCCTTTTACTTTATAGTTTGTAGTACGGAGTTTGTAGTTTGTAGAAGCTGGTTTTAAATTTTTTACTATTTGCTGCAAACTAAAAACTACAAACTTAAAACTCAAAAAGGCGCTGCCTTCATGCGACAAGCCCTTACGCACATTGACGTAACCCGTTCAGGTCGCTATAATGGAGTGTAACTTATCATTTTTTATATAAAGGAGCGAATTCGATGAATATCATTGATGAATTGTCTTGGCGCGGTGCCGTCAATCAGATGACAGATGAAGAAGGGTTGCGGAAGCTTACGGAAGAAAAGAGCATTTCCCTCTATTGCGGTGTCGACCCGACAGGCGACAGCATGCATATCGGCCACTTGATTCCCTTTATGATGCTCAAACGCTTTGCCAACGCCGGCCATCATCCTTATGTCGTCATCGGCGGCGGCACCGGTGCTATCGGGGACCCGAGCGGCCGCAAGACGGAACGCCAGCTCCAGACTCTCGATAAAATCAAGGCCAATGCCGAAAAATTGAAAGCCCAGTTCATGCATCTCTTCGGCGATTCGGAAAACATCACTTTTGTCAATAACTACGACTGGCTCAGCCAGATCAGTCTTCTCGACTTCCTCCGCGATTACGGCAAATTGTTCAGCGTCAACATCATGCTCAGCAAAGAAGTCGTCGCCAGCCGCCTGGAAGCCGGTATTTCCTTTACGGAATTTTCCTACCAGATTCTCCAGTCCATCGATTTTGAACACCTCTTCGCTCACAACGATGTCCAGCTGCAGATCGGCGGCGCCGACCAGTGGGGCAACATCACGGCTGGTATCGACACGATCCGCAAGATCCACGGCAGCGAAGCCAAAGCCTATGGCCTGACCATTCCCCTCATGCTGAAATCGGACGGCACCAAGTTCGGCAAGACTGCCGGCGGCGCTGTCTGGCTCGACCCGGAAAAGACGTCGCCTTTTGAATTTTATCAGTTCTGGCTCAACCAGGACGATGCGGACGTCGTCAAATACTTGAAATACTTCACCTTCCTCAGCAAGGAAGAAATCGACGCCCTGGCTGAATCGGTCGAAAAAGAACCGGAAAAACGCCTGGCCCAGCGCCGCCTGGCTGAAGAAGTCACAAAATTCGTCCACAGCCCGGAAGCTTTGAAAGAAGCTCAGAACATCACGGAAGCCCTGTATCACGGAAGCATTGCTGATCTGTCGGAACACGAATTGGAACAGGCCTTCGGCAAGATGCCGACAGTAGACGTTTCCAACGAAGAAAAAGACGTCGTCAACTGGCTCGTCGATTCCCAGATTTATAAATCGAAGCGCCAGGCCCGCGAAGACATCACCCACGGTGCGGTCACCATCAACGGCGTCAAAGTGACGGCTCTCGACGAAATCGTCAAACCCCATAAGAACTCCAATGGCAAATTCGTCATCGTCCGCAAGGGGAAGAAGAAATACACCCTGGCCCGGGTCCATCAGTAATTGGAAATTTTAGGAATTTGTTAAAATTAAATATTGACAGAAGCAACTTCATATGCTATAATAACTCATTGCAAAATGTTCAATTGATATTATGAGATACATGGAGGAAGCGCTTCCGGTGAGCAAAAAATTAAGCAAGGTTCAAATCGTCTGAGAGCCTTGCTTTTTTGTCGCTTTACACAGCGCTGTACAACGCTATCATAATGGTTTACTTTTTATAAGGGGTGAAGAATCAGCATGTTCAAACCTGTACAAGTAGGGAAAAGGACTCGATACACGTATGCTAAGATTAACGAGGTCTTGAAAATGCCTCATTTGTTGGATTTACAGAATAAATCCTACGAATGGTTCCTGGAAAAGGGACTGAAAGATATCTTCAAAGACATTTCTCCCATCGAAGATGCATCGGGTAACCTGTCTTTATCCTTCGAGGATTTTAAGTTAGGGGAACCGAAGTACGACATTCGTGAATGTAAGGAACGCGATACGACATACGCCGCACCGCTCCGTGTCCAGATCCGTCTTGTCAACCACGAAACAGGTGAAATCAAGGACCAGGAAGTATTCATGGGTGACTTCCCACTGATTACCGATACAGGTACCTTCATTATCAATGGGGCAGAACGCGTTATCGTCAGCCAGCTCGTCCGTTCTCCTGGCGTCTACTATGGCCGCGAAATCGACCCGATGGGCATCCGCCTGTACAATTCAACGGTCATCCCGAACCGCGGGGCCTGGATCGAATTGGAAACCGATGCCAATGACATCGTCTATGCCCGCATCGACCGCAACCGCAAAATCCCTGTTACGGTACTCATCCGTGCCCTGGGCTGGTCGTCCAACGCCGATATCCTGCAGCTCTTCTTCGACGATAAGCGCCTGAAGGCTACGTTTGAAAAAGACACGACAGAAAATCAGGACGAAGCCCTCGTTGAAATCTATAAGAAACTTCGCCCCGGTGAACCGCCGACTGTCGAAAGCGCCCGCAATCTCTTTGAAGGTCTGTTCTTCGACCCGCGCCGTTATGATATGGCCCGCGTCGGCCGTTATAAAGCCGGCAAGAAACTCGGCTGGGAACGCCGTCTCTTCGGCCTGACCCTTCACGAACCGATCGTCAATCCGGAAACAGGGGAAGTCATCGTCGATGCCCATACGGAAATCGGCTCGGCTGAAGTCGAAAAGATCCGCGAAAGCGGTGTCTTCCACCGTGAAATTGCTGATGGCGCTCCGGCTGGTGATGGCGGCGGCTTCGTCGAAGCTTTCGTCGAAAAGCCCGACGGCTCGGTCTATAAGATTATCTGCAACAACAGCGACCTTCCCTATGACCATCGCACCATTACCCGCGAAGACATCATCGCCCACATCAGCTATCTCCTCAACCTCATGGACGGCTTCGGCACTGTCGACGACATCGACCATCTGGGCAACCGCCGCCTGCGCTGCGTCGGCGAACTCCTGCAGAACCAGTTCCGCATCGGCCTGACCCGTATGGAACGCGTCGTCCGCGAACGCATGACCATCCAGGATGCCGAAAGCATTACGCCCCAGGTCCTGATCAACATCCGTCCTGTCGTCGCTGCTATTAAAGAATTTTTCGGTTCCAGCCAGTTGTCCCAGTTCATGGACCAGACCAACCCGCTGGCCGAAATCACACATAAACGCCGTCTGAGCGCCCTTGGCCCTGGCGGTTTGTCCCGTGAACGTGCAGGCTTCGAAGTCCGCGACGTCCATCACTCCCACTACGGCCGTATGTGCCCGGTAGAAACGCCTGAAGGCCCGAACATCGGCTTGATCTCGTCCCTGGCCTGCTTCGGGAAAGTCAACGAATTTGGCTTCATCGAAGCTCCGTACCGCCGCGTCGATAAAGAAACGGGCGTCGTCACGGAAGAGGTCCACTACATCACGGCTGACGAAGAAGAACAGTACGTCATCGCCCAGGCTAACGAACCGCTGACCGAAGACGGCCATTTCGTCCACGAACGCGTTGCCTGCCGTCACGGTGAAGATACCCGCGAATTCCGGGCTGACCGCGTCGACTTCATGGACGTATCGCCTAAGGAAGTTGTCTCCGTCGGTACTTCCATGATCCCCTTCCTGGAAAACGATGATGCTAACCGTGCCCTCATGGGTGCGAACATGCAGCGCCAGGCTGTGCCTTTGCTGCGCACACAGGCTCCGCTCGTCGGCACCGGCATGGAATACAAGACGGCTTGTGACTCCGGCGTCTGCGTCCTGGCTAAACACAGCGGCGTCGTATCCCGCGTTACGGGCGACACGATCCAGGTCCGCACGGATTCCGGTTCTGTCGATACGTATAAACTCATCAAATTCGTCCGCTCCAACCAGAGTACCTGCATCAACCAGCGTCCCTTGGTCTATAAGAACGAAAGGGTCGTAGAAGGCCAGGCCCTGGCTGACGGCATGGCTACCGATGGCGGCGAATTGGCTCTCGGTTACAATATCCTCGTAGCCTATATGCCTTGGGAAGGCTATAACTACGAAGACGCCGTTCTCCTCAGTGAAGAACTCCCGAAGAACGACCTCTACACATCCATCCACATCGAAGAATACGAATGTGATGCCCGCGATACGAAACTGGGCTCGGAAGAAATTACCCGCGAAATCCCCAACGTCAGTGAAGAAAGCACGAAGAACCTCGACGAAAACGGCATCATCATGATCGGTGCCGACGTCTTCCCGGGCGACGTCCTGGTCGGTAAAGTCACGCCGAAGGGCGAAACGGAACTGACACCGGAAGAACGCCTCCTGCGCGCCATCTTCGGCGACAAAGAACGCGAAGTCCGCGATACATCGCTGCGCGTACCTCATGGCGAATCGGGTAAAGTCGTCAACGTCCGTATCTTCTCCCGTGAAAACAACGATGAACTGCCGCCTGGCGTAAACCGCCTGGTCCGCGTCTACATCGCCCAGAAACGTAAGATCCACGAAGGCGATAAGATGGCTGGTCGTCATGGGAACAAGGGTGTCGTTTCCCGCGTCATGCGCCAGGAAGACATGCCGTTCCTGCCCGATGGCACGCCGGTACAGATCGTCTTGAACCCCTTGGGCGTACCGTCTCGTATGAATATCGGTCAGATTTTGGAAACCCACCTTGGCTGGGCTGTCCATGAATTGGGCAAACAGATCAAGGAAATGGATCCGGGTCTGGAAGAAAAACTGCGCGCTGCCGGTTATGATTTCGATAAATATGGCATGCCGAAACCGGATGTCGCCGGTATCCACATTGCAACACCGGTCTTCGATGGCGCTCAGGCTGAAGACGTCTTTGAAGCCCTGAAGATCGCCGGCCTGCCGGAAGACGGTAAATCCGTCCTCTATGATGGCCGTACAGGGGAACCGATGGACCGCCGCGTCACGGTTGGTTACACGTACTTCCTCAAACTGCATCACCTTGTCGACGACAAGATCCATGCTCGTTCGACCGGCCCGTACTCCCTGGTTACGCAGCAGCCGCTCGGTGGTAAAGCCCAGTTCGGCGGCCAGCGTTTCGGTGAAATGGAAGTCTGGGCTCTGGAAGCGTATGGCGCAGCCTATACCCTCCAGGAAATGCTGACTGTCAAGTCTGACGATGTCGTCGGCCGTGTCAAGGCTTACGAAAAGATCGTCAAAGGTGAAAATATTCCTGAACCGGGCGTACCGGAATCGTTCAAGGTCCTCCTCAAAGAACTCCAGGCTATCGGCCTCGACGTCCAGATCCTGAACGAAGACGGTGAAGAAGTCGTCATCAAGGAACTCGACGATGACGATGAAACGGAACCGGAACAGACCGATGAACTCCGCCGCGTCATGGAAGGTGAAAATGGTCCGGATACCCCGGCTGCACCGGCTGAAGACGCTCCTGCCGAAGGAGAAGAAGGCGAAGAACAGGAACCCGTCGCCAACGGCGATGAAGATGACATCATGAGCGCTATGAGCCTCGATGCCGTCGCTGAAGCTGAACAGGCCGACGATGATGATATTACTGAAGATGATGAATAACGAGTCGATAGAAGGGAGCGGTATTAGTGCTTGATGTGAATGAATTCGATTCCATGCGGATTGGTCTTGCTTCGCCGGAAAAGATCCTCGAATGGTCCCACGGGGAAGTCAAGAAACCAGAAACGATCAATTACCGTACATTGAAACCGGAACGGGATGGGTTGTTCTGCGAACGCATTTTTGGGCCGACAAAGGACTGGGAATGTCACTGCGGCAAATACAAACGTATCCGGTATAAAGGTGTCGTCTGCGACCGCTGCGGCGTCGAAGTCACGCGCGCCAAAGTCCGTCGTGAACGGATGGGCCATATTAAACTGGCTACACCGGTATCTCATATTTGGTATTTTAAAGGCATCCCCAGCCGGATGGGCCTGATCCTCGATATTTCTCCCCGTTCGCTGGAAAAAGTCTTGTACTTCGCCTCGTACATCGTCCTCGATCCGGGCGATACGCCGCTCTCCAAGCAGCAGCTGATGACGGAAACGGAATATCGTCAGTACCTGGATATGTACGGCGATAAATTCCGCGTCGGCATGGGCGCTGCAGCTGTCAAGGAACTGCTGCAGGGCCTGGACCTGGACCAGTTGGACAAACAGCTCCGCGATGAACTCCGCGATTCGTCGGGCCAGCGCCGCGTCCGCGCTATCCGCCGCCTGGAAGTCGTCGAAGCCTTCCGTCACTCCGGCAACAAACCGGAATGGATGATCATGGACGTCATCCCGGTCATCCCGCCGGAACTGCGCCCGATGGTCCAGCTCGACGGCGGCCGCTTCGCTACGTCTGACCTGAACGATCTCTATCGCCGGGTCATCAACCGTAACAACCGCTTGAGCCGCCTCCTGGAACTGGGAGCGCCGGATATCATCGTCCGCAACGAAAAACGTATGCTCCAGGAAGCCGTCGACGCCCTCATCGATAACGGCCGCCGCGGCCGTCCGGTCACGGGCCCGGGCAACCGTCCCCTCAAATCCCTGTCGGACATGCTGAAAGGGAAACAGGGCCGTTTCCGTCAGAACTTGCTCGGTAAACGTGTCGACTACTCCGGCCGTTCGGTTATCGTCGTCGGTCCGGAAATGAAGATGCACCAGTGTGGCCTGCCGAAAGAAATGGCCCTGGAACTCTTCAAGCCTTTCGTCATGAAGAAACTTGTCGAAAAGGGCATTGCTACCAATATCAAGAACGCCAAGAAGAAAGTCGAACGCGTGAACACGGAAGTATGGGACGTCCTGGAAGACGTTATCAAGGAACATCCTGTTCTCTTGAACCGTGCCCCGACACTGCATCGTCTGGGTATCCAGGCTTTCGAACCGATCCTCTGGGAAGGCCGCGCCATCAAGCTTCATCCGCTGGTCTGCACGGCATTCAACGCCGACTTCGACGGTGACCAGATGGCCTGCCATCTGCCCTTGTCCGTAGAAGCCCAGTCCGAAGCCCGGACGCTCATGCTCTCGTCGCACAACATCCTGGCTCCGAAAGACGGCAAACCGGTTGCTGTCCCGACACAGGACATGGTCCTCGGTGCTTATTACCTGACGTTGGTCAAACCGGCCGCCAAGGGCGAAGGCAAGATCTTCTCCAACTACGACGAAGTCATGCTCGCTTACGATGCCAAGGTCATCGACATCGAAGCCCTGATCAAGGTCCGCATCCCCGGCCACGGCCTCATCGAAACGACGGCAGGCAAACTGCTCTACAACTATCAGATCTACGAACCACTGCGCCTCTTCCATACGGATAAGGTCATGGTCTTCACGGATCCGAAAGATACGGTCTTTGCTTACGAAAACGGCCTCATCGACTGGTCCCACTTCGTCAAGATCAAAGACGAAGACGGCCATATCCATGACTATGGCTTCTCGCAGCTGAAAGAAAAATTCGGCGTCGACCTCACGGCTACGCGTCCCTTGCCGAAACGCAAGATCGACGAAGCCGCTGTCGCTGAATTCAAGAAAGATAAAGAATATGTCGACGTCAACTGCCTGGGCGTCCTCATGAGCAAGAAACAGATCGGCAAACTCGTCGATGCCTGCTTCCACCTCGTCGGCAACACCAAGACGGCAGAACTGTTGGACAAGATCAAGGCCATCGGCTACCATTACGCCCGCCAGGCCGGTATGTCCATCGCTATTTCGGACATTCAGATCCCGGCAGAAAAATGGGATATCCTCAATGAAGCCGACAAGAAAGTCCAGAATGCCTATGCCATGTACCAGCGCGGTTTGATTACCGAAAACGAACGCTATAACAAGAGCGTCGAAATCTGGACAAAGGCTACCAACGATGTTACGGATGTCATGATGGATAACATGGACCCGTTCAACTCAATCTTCATGATGGCTGACTCCGGTGCTCGAGGCAGCCGCGACCAGATTCGTCAGGTTGCCGGCATGCGTGGCTTGATGGCTGACCCGTCGGGCCGTATCATCGACTTGCCGATCAAGGCGAACTTCCGCGAAGGCCTGTCCGTACTGGACTACTTCACTTCGTCTCACGGCGCCCGTAAAGGCTTGGCCGATACGGCACTGCGTACAGCTGACTCGGGTTATCTGACCCGTCGTCTCGTCGACGTTTCCCAGGACGTCATCGTCCGCGAAGATGACTGCGACGTATTCGGCATCGACCTCGTCCGCGAACGTGCCCGTCTGGCAAGCTCTTGCCGCCAGGCTGTCAACCTCTTGCGCGACAAGCTCATCGGCCGCGTCCTGGCCCGCGATATTGCGGATCCGGAAACAGGCGACATCGTCTTCCCGGCAGAACATCTCCTGACCAACGACGATATGGATACGGTCATCGAACACCAGATCCCGAAACTCTATCTCCGCGGCAGCCAGATGGACATCAACGATGACCTGAACCACACCAATGTCATCGAAACGGTCTCCCTCGGCGCACCGGAAGAAGGTTTCCGTGCAGCTATCCGCAAATCCATGGCGGAAAACATGCTCGGCAAGACCGTCGAAAAGGCCGTCATCGATTCCAACGGCATTGAAATCTGCGCCAAAGGCACGCCGCTCACGGAAGATGCCATCGACCGCATCCTCAACAGCGACGTCGATGAAGTCAAGGTCCGCAACAACGACATCCGCGGCGTCGAAGTCACGGCTATCGTCGAAGACAGCGGCAACGGCGTCATCGAATCGCTGGAAGACCGCATCGAAGGCCGTACGGCTGCTGAAACCCTGGTCAATCCGGAAACGGGTGAAGTCATCGTGGCCCTCAACGAAGAAATCATGGCTGACCAGGCCAAAGAAATCGCAAAATATTATGATAAAGTCCGGATCCGCAGCGTCCTCACCTGCCGCAGCCGTTATGGCGTCTGCGCTAAGTGCTATGGCCGTGACCTCGGTACGGGCGGCAAGGTAAATGTCGGCGAATCGGTCGGCACCATCGCTGCTCAGTCCATCGGCGAACCGGGCACACAGCTGACCATGCGTACCTTCCATACAGGCGGTGTCGCAACGGCCGGCGATATTACCCAGGGTCTTCCTCGTGTCGAAGAATTGTTTGAAGCCCGTAAGCCGAAGGGCAATGCTATCGTCACGGAAATCAGTGGGACCGTATCGATTACGGAAAAAGAAGACCACCACGATATCAATATCGTCCACGTTACGTCCAAGGACGGCGAAGAACGGAGCTACACCATTCCCTTCGGCTCGCACCTCGTCGTACACGAAGGCGATGTCATCGAAAAGGGCAGCCGTATCACGGCTGGCTCCATCAACCCCCACGACATCCTGCACATCCAGGGCGTCGAAGCTACCCAGCGGTACCTCGTATACGAAGTACAGAAGGTATACAAATCTCAGGGTGTTGGTATCAACGATAAGCATATCGAAGTCATCGTACGCCAGATGCTGCGCAAGATGAAGATCGAAGACGCCGGCGATGCCGATGTATTGCCGGGCGATTACATTGACGTCAATATCTTTGAAGATATGAACAAGCGCATCGTCAGCAACGGCGGCAAGCCGGCTATCGGCAAACCGATGCTCCTCGGTATCACTAAGGCCGCACTGGCAACGGATTCCTTCCTGTCGGCTGCATCCTTCCAGGAAACGACCCGTGTCCTGACCGATGCCGCTATCAAAGGCAAGATCGACCCGCTCCTGGGCCTCAAAGAAAACGTCATCATCGGTAAACTCATCCCGGCTGGTACGGGTATGAGCCGTTACCGCAAGATCAAGGTCGTAAAGACCGTCCCGTCTATCAGCTATGAAGACGAAGAAGGCAACCCCGTAGAAGCACCGGAAGGTGCCGATACGACACCGGAAGCCGGACATTAAGAGAGTAAAAAAGGCGCTGTCCCATGAAGACAGCGCCTTTTTTGTTGTTAGTAGTTCGTAGGGGCCGCCCAAAGGCCTTTTTGGCCCGTCAGGTGCTGACCAGTGGAAGGCGCAAGACGGCTGCCAAAACGGACAGCAGTGGCTGGCGGCCCGGCTCTCCTGGTAGGAGAGCTGTCAGCGAAGCTGACTGAGAGGTTGTTTTTTCACGAGGCTTGCTGTATCTCATGGCGGGCCGCCCTTTGGGACGGCCCCTACGCCTTGTGGTTCACGAACCACGAACCACGAACCACGAGCCACTAGGTACCGTGTAATAAAAGATGTACTGATTACGCAGTTTTTACCCAAAAACTCATTGACATATCATATTCGTGATGATAAAATATCTAAGTGTCGCAATGAATGCATTGCGTCTAAATTGCAAGACGTAAGGAGTGAGGTTTCGTGAGCTTGGAACTAGCTGCCAGTGTCCGCAAGACCGTGGGCGCGAAGCAAACCCTGAAAGCAATGAAACGAAACGAAGTCACACAGCTGTACATCGCCAATGATTGCGATGCACAGGTCGTAGCGCCGCTCATAGCAGAAGCCGAAGGCGCTCACATCCCCGTCGACCGCGCTTACACCATGACCGAATTGGGCATGGCCTGCCACATCAAGGTAAAAGCTGCAGCCGTAGGCTTGTTAAAATAATTTTCGGTAACATCATCTCATGAGCTCTGCTCGTTGATGATTACATTATAAATCTAATTGTTTGGAGAGGAGGTGCCCAAATGCCAACAATCAGCCAATTGGTTCGTAAAGGACGTCAGGTTGCCGTAACTAAATCGACAGCACCGGCTTTGAAAAACTGCCCGCAGAAACGCGGTGTCTGCACTCGTGTATACACAGCTACCCCGAAAAAACCTAACTCGGCTCTGCGTAAAGTTGCCCGTGTTCGCTTGACGAACTCCATCGAAGTAACTGCTTATATTCCCGGCATTGGTCACAATTTACAGGAACACAGTGTTGTATTAATCAGAGGCGGTCGTGTCAAAGACCTTCCTGGTGTACGTTATCACATCGTCCGCGGTGCCTTGGATACAGCTGGCGTAGCAGATCGTCAGCAGTCCCGTTCTAAATACGGCGCTAAGAAAGGCAAATAAGATTTGCCATTTAAGATGAACAAGATGACTTACATAGCATAGAGGAGGAATTAGACATGCCAAGAAAAGGCCCCGTGCCGAAGCGTGATGTGCTGCCGGATCCGGTGTACCATTCCAAATTGGTAACGCGCTTCATCAACAAAGTTATGTTGGACGGCAAAAAAGGTGTCGCTGAAACCATCGTTTATGATGCTTTCGACATCATCCGTTCTAAAATGAATAAAGATCCTTTGGAAGTATTCGAACAGGCTCTCAACAACGTTATGCCTGTCCTGGAAGTCCGTGCCCGCCGCGTCGGTGGTGCTAACTACCAGGTTCCTGTCGAAGTACGTGCAGACCGTCGCCTGTCCCTCGGTATCCGCTGGACTGTCGGCTATGCCCGTAAACGCGGCGAACGCACGATGAAAGAAAAGCTCGCTGGCGAATTGATGGACGCCTTCAACAATACAGGCGCTGCTATCAAGAAAAAGGAAGATACTCATAAAATGGCTGAAGCTAACAAAGCTTTCGCTCATTATCGTTGGTAATTTACGATATTTATTATTTTTTGAGGAGTGGAAAAAACCGTGCCAAGAGAATTTTCTTTGGAAAAAACGAGAAATATTGGCATCATGGCTCACATCGATGCTGGTAAAACCACGACAACAGAACGTATCCTGTTCTACACCGGCCGCGTCCACAAGATCGGCGAAGTTCATGATGGCGCTGCTACCATGGACTGGATGGCTCAGGAACAGGAACGTGGTATCACGATTACATCGGCTGCTACGACGGCTCACTGGAAAGGATACCGCATCAACATCATCGATACTCCGGGGCACGTTGACTTCACCGTTGAAGTTGAACGCTCGCTGCGCGTACTCGACGGCTCTGTTGCTGTTTTCTCCGCAAAGGGCGGCGTAGAACCGCAGTCGGAAACGGTATGGCGTCAGGCTGAACATTACCATGTTCCCCGTATCGCATTCGTCAACAAGATGGATACGACCGGTGCTGACTTCCTGAACGTTGTCGACATGATGAAAGATCGTCTTCAGGCAAATGCCGTTGCTATTCAGCTCCCAATCGGTGCTGAAGCAACCTTCCGCGGCATCATCGACCTCATTACCATGAAAGCAGAAGTCTATGACGATGCTCTCGGTAAAGAAATCGAAGTTGTCGACATCCCGGAAGACGAATTAGAAGAAGCTAAAAAATATCATGACATCATGGTTGAAGCTGTTTGCGATACCGATGAAGACCTCATGATGAAATACCTCGAAGGTGAAGAAATCACCATCGACGAATTGAAAGCAGCCATCCGTAAAGGCGTCTGCACGAACAAATTGTTCCCGGTCCTCTGCGGTTCTGCTTACAAGAACAAAGGGATCCAGATGCTCCTCGACGCTGTCGTCGATTACATGCCGAGCCCGTTGGATATTCCTCCGGTCAAAGGCACTAACCCCGACACAGACGAAGAAGAAACTCGTGAAGCTGATGACAATGCACCGCTTTCCGCATTGGCATTTAAGATCATGGCTGACCCCTTTGTCGGCAAACTGGCATTCTTCCGCGTTTACTCCGGCACGTTACAGGCCGGTACCTATGTCTACAACTCGACAAAAGGTAAAAAAGAACGTGTTGGCCGTATCCTCCGGATGCACGCTAACCACCGCGAAGAAGTACAGGAAGCTTACACGGGCGACATCGGCGGCATCGTCGGTCTGAAAGATACGACCACAGGCGATACGCTGTGCGATGAAAAACACCCGATTATCCTCGAAAAGATGGAATTCCCGGATCCGGTTATTTCCGTAGCCGTTGAACCGAAGACCAAAGCTGACCAGGAAAAAATGGGCATCGCCCTGGCTCGTCTGGCTGAAGAAGACCCGACGTTCAAAGTCAAGACCGATGCTGAAACCGGCCAGACCATCATCTCCGGCATGGGCGAACTCCATTTGGATATCATCGTCGACCGCATGTCCCGCGAATTTAAAGTAGACTGCAACGTCGGCAAACCGCAGGTTGCTTACCGCGAAACCATCCGCAAAGATGTCAAGTCTCGTGGTTTCTTCAAGCGTCAGTCCGGCGGCCGTGGTCAGTATGGTGACTGCTGGCTCGAACTCATTCCGCAGGAACAGGGCAAAGGCTACGAATTTGAAAACAAAGTCGTTGGCGGCGCTATTCCTAAGGAATACATCGGCTCCGTTGAAGCTGGTGTCAAAGAAGCAATGGAAACAGGCGTTTTGGCAGGTTTCCCGATGGTCGATATCAAAGTCGTCGTATACGACGGTTCTTACCATGAAGTCGACTCCTCGGAAATGGCCTTCAAGATCGCTGGCTCTATGGGCTTCAAAGAAGGTGCCCGCAAGGCAGACCCGGTTCTCCTCGAACCGTACACGAAAGTCGAAGTTGTCGTTCCTGAAGAATACATGGGCGACGTCATCGGCGACCTCAACTCCCGCCGTGGTCGTGTCGAAGGTATGGAAATGCGCTCCGGTGCAGAACATATCAACGCATTCGTACCGCTGGCAGAAATGTTTGGCTATGCAACGGATTTGCGTTCCCGTACGCAGGGCCGTGGCGTTTATACGATGACATTCGACCACTACGAAGAAGTTCCGAAGAACGTAGCCGAAAAAGTCATCAGCGAAAAAGGCTAATATAATTTAATTTACACTGGAGGAACAGCAAATGGCTAAAGAACATTACGAAAGAACCAAACCGCATGTTAACATTGGCACGATCGGTCACGTCGACCACGGCAAAACTACTTTGACAGCTGCCATCACCAAAGTTTTGGCTGAAAAAGGCTACGCTAAATTCGAAGACTATGCTGATATCGACAAGGCTCCGGAAGAACGTGAACGTGGTATTACAATCAACACGGCACACGTTGAATATGAAACAGACAAACGTCATTATGCACACGTTGACTGCCCGGGCCATGCTGACTATGTCAAGAACATGATCACCGGTGCTGCTCAGATGGACGGCGCTATCCTCGTCGTTTCCGCTGCTGACGGCCCGATGCCCCAGACTCGTGAACACATCCTCTTGGCCCGCCAGGTTGGTGTACCGGCTATCGTCGTATACCTCAACAAAGCTGACCAGGTTGACGATCCGGAACTCATCGAACTCGTTGAAATGGAAGTTCGTGATCTCCTCAGCTCCTACGATTTCCCCGGCGACGAAGTTCCTATCGTAGTTGGCTCCGCTCTCAAAGCCCTCGAAGGCGACGAAAGCGAAATCGGCAAACCGTCCATCCTCAAATTGATGGATGCTGTTGACGAATACATCCCGACTCCGCAGCGCCCGACTGACCAGCCGTTCCTCATGCCTGTCGAAGACGTCTTCACCATCACAGGCCGCGGTACTGTTGCTACAGGCCGTGTTGAACGTGGCGAACTCAAAGTTGGCGACGCAGTTGAAATCGTCGGCCTCGCTGACGAACCGAAAGATACGGTTGTTACGGGCGTTGAAATGTTCCGTAAGATCCTCGACCGCGCTGAAGCAGGCGACAACATCGGTGCTCTTCTCCGTGGTGTAGACCGTAAAGAAATCGAACGTGGCCAGGTTCTCGCTAAACCGGGTACCATTCATCCGCACACGAAATTCAAAGCTCAGGTTTACGTCTTGACGAAAGACGAAGGCGGCCGTCACACCCCGTTCTTCAACGGCTATCGTCCGCAGTTCTACTTCCGTACGACTGACGTAACTGGCGTCATCCAGCTCCCGGAAGGCACTGAAATGTGCATGCCTGGCGATAACGTCAAAATGGATGTTGAACTCATCACTCCGATCGCTATCGAAGCAGGCCTCCGCTTCGCTATCCGCGAAGGCGGCCGTACGGTAGGCGCTGGCGTCGTTTCCGAAATCGAAGGCTAAAATATTGTTTGATGGTTGACTATCAACTTCAAAGTTGAAAAAGAGGCTGTCGCATATGCGACGGCCTCTTTTTTGCGTGCCTTTATGCACAAGGTCACAGACCGTGAAAGATTTATCGCCTGGCTGCGATTTCGTAGGGGTCGCCCAAAGGGCGACCCGCTTGATTCTGAGGGAATCACGGTTACAGTGACGTGGAGCACCAAAGCCTCGCCTCATAGGAGAGGTGGCCCGAAGGGCCGGAGAGGTTGACCTCTCAGTCAGCTGCGCTGACAGCTCTCCTAACAGGAGAGCCGGGCCGCCCTCTGGGACGGCCCCTACGCACGAATCACAGCCTGCGGCCTGCGAACTGCGGGCGCCATGTGAAGCAGCTGCAAGCTGCTTCACTTTATCATGATGTAACGACATGGGTCCCATGTGAAATCTGTTCGATTATTTCTCAAAAACCTTGAAAAATCCTTGCATCATGCGGTTTTTTGTAGTAAACTAAGTAAGTACGCGACAACAGGGAAATACGCCCTGAAACGCGCTAAACTATGATATAAGATGTTGCCCGCCTTGCGGGGAAACTCTTATGGAGCAGTCTATTCAAGGAAATAGACGTTAGGAGGAATTAAGTAATGGCAAAACAGGAAAGAATTCGTATTCGCCTCAAAGCTTACGATCACAAAACGCTTGATCAGAGCGCGGCGAAAATCGTCGACACGGCGAAACGTACCGGTGCTATGGTATCCGGACCGATTCCGCTTCCGACAGAAAAGAACATCTTCACGATTCTTCGTTCTCCCCATGTCAACAAAGACTCTCGTGAACAGTTCGAACTCCGTACGCACAAACGCTTGATCGACATTCTCGAAGCATCCAACAAGACCGTTGATGCCTTGACAAGACTCGATCTGCCGGCAGGCGTAGACATCGAAATCAAATTATAGGAGGAGGTGCGATTATGTCTAAAGCTATTTTGGGTAAAAAATTAGGTATGACTCAGGTCTTTACTGAAGAAGGCGCAGTCGTCCCTGTAACCGTCGTCGAAGCTTCCCCGAACGTAGTTGTACGTGTCAAGACCGTTGATACGGACGGATACAACTCCATTCAGCTCGGCTATGGTGAAATCAAAGAAAAACATCTGACAAAACCCGTTAAGGGTCAATTCGACAAAGCAGGCGTTGCTCCTGTTAAGTATCTTCGCGAATTCCGTTTGACAGATACGCCGGAATATACGGTAGGCCAAACTCTGGCAGCTGATATTTTCGCAAGCGGCGATCTCGTCGACGTAATTGGCACCAGCAAGGGTAAAGGTTTTGCAGGTACCATCAAACGTCACGGTTTCCACCGCGGACCGATGGGTCACGGCTCCAAATCTCATCGTGAACCCGGTTCTCTCGGACCTATGACCAGTGGTGGCGGCGGTAAAGTCGTCAAAGGTAAAAAACTTCCTGGACAAATGGGTGGCAATCAGGCAACCGTTCTTCATCTCTCCATCGTCAAAGTCGACATGGACAAGAACCTGATCCTGGTTAAAGGTGGTATCCCGGGCGCCAAAGGCAGCCTCGTCATGATTCGCGATACTGTAAAACCCCGCTAATAGTTGTCTAAGGAAGGAGGATAAAATATAATGCCAAAAGTAAGCACGTATAATATTACCGGCGCACAGACCGGTGAAATCGAATTGAACGATAGCGTATTTGGCGTTGAAGTGAACGAAGCCGTTATGCGTCAGGCCGTTCTCCGTCAGCTCGCCAACCAGCGCTTGGGCACACATTCCACCAAAACTCGCGGCCTCGTTCGCGGTGGTGGCAGAAAGCCTTGGAAACAAAAAGGAACCGGCCGGGCCCGTGTAGGCAGCAGCCGCAGCCCGTTGTGGGTTGGTGGCGGCACCATCTGGGGTCCCCATCCGCGCTCTTACGCACAGAAAATGCCGCGTAAAGCTCGTCGCCTCGCCGTTAAATCCGCTTTGAGCGATAAAGTCAATACAAACGAATTGTTCGTCCTCGACGAAATCAATCTCGCAGCTCCGAAGACGAAAGAAGTCGTCGCACTCATCAACAACTTCAAATTCGCTGGTGAAAAAGTCCTTTTCATCACCGACAACGATGAAGTCGTAGAACGCTGCGCACGCAACATCAAAGGCGTTAAAGCCATTTCCACTACTGGCGTCAACATCTTTGACCTGCTCCACTACACGAAATTGTTCGTTACGAAGAGCGCTGTAGCTAAGATTGAGGAGGTGCTCGCATAATGAACATGCATGATCTCTTGCTGAAACCGGTCATCACTGAAAAAACAACGATGATGATGTCTGATGGCAAATACACATTCAAAGTACCGCTCCGTGCTAATAAAGTTGAAATCCGTAAAGCTGTTGAAGCCGTCTTCGGCGTCAAAGTTAAAAGCGTAGCAACACTTCGCACGATGGGCAAATTCAAGCGCATGGGCAAGTACATCGGCAAGCGCCCGGATTACAAGAAAGCCATCGTAACCCTTCAGGAAGGCGAAACCATCGAATTCTTCGAAGGAGCTTAAGGAATTAACGAATAAGGAGGAGGCACTACAATGGCCATTAAATCATTTAAACCGTACTCCGCTAGCCGCCGTTTCATGACTGTTTCGACATTCGAAGAAATCACGGCGTCTAAACCGGAAAAATCCTTATTGGCTAAAGTAACCAATAAGGGCGGTCGTAATAACAGCGGCCGTATGACTGTCCGCCATCAGGGCGGTGGTCACAAACGCCGTTACCGTTTGATCGACTTCAAACGTATTAAAGATAACATCCCGGCAAAAGTTGCGACGATCGAATACGATCCGAACCGCTCTGCTAACATCGCTCTTCTGTTCTACGCAGATGGCGAAAAGAAATACATCATCGCTCCGAACGGCCTGAAAGTCGGCGACGTTCTCTACAGCGGTCCTGAATCGGATATCAAGATCGGCAACGCATTGCCGCTCCAGAACATCCCCCTCGGTACGCTCGTACACAACGTCGAACTGAAAATCGGCAAAGGCGGCCAGATGGTCCGCTCCGCTGGTGAATCGGCTCAGCTCATGGCTAAAGAAGGCAACTATGCACTGCTCCGCCTTCCGTCGGGCGAACTTCGTCAGGTACACGTACGCTGCCGCGCTACGATCGGCGTAGTCAGCAACACGGACTATGAAAACATCACCATCGGTAAAGCCGGCCGTTCCCGCTGGAAAGGCATCCGTCCGGGCAACCGTGGTGTCGTCATGAACCCGTGCGATCATCCGCATGGCGGCGGCGAAGGTAAAGCTCCTGTTGGTCGTAAACGTCCGGTTACTCCTTGGGGTAAACCTGCTTATGGCGTTAAGACTCGCGACGCTAAGAAAGCTTCCAATAAATTCATTGTGAAGAGACGTAAATAAGTGTTGAGGAAAGGAGATAACTAAGTGTCCAGATCCATTAAAAAGGGCCCATTCGTAGCACACCATCTCTTGAAGAAAATCGACGCTATGAACGAAGCCAACGAAAAGAAAGTAATCAAAACCTGGTCCCGTGCATCGATGATCCTGCCGAGCTTCGTCGGCCACACCATCGCTGTACACGACGGCCGTAAACATGTACCTGTCTATATCACGGAAGATATGGTAGGTCATAAATTAGGCGAATTTGCACCGACTCGTACATTCAAGGGTCATGCTAAAGCCGAAAAAGTAACTAAATAAGGGGGTAACTTAAATGGCAGTAAAAGCTGTTACGAAACACATTCGCATTGCTCCCCGTAAAATTCGGATTGTTGCTGACTTGGTTCGGGGCAAAAACGTCGGCGAAGCTTTCGCTATCTTGAAATTCACTCCGAAAGTGGGTTCCCGTGTAGTTGAAAAAACTTTGCGCAGTGCCGTTGCTAATGCGGAACATAACAATGATATGGACGTTGCAAAATTGTTCATTTCTGAAATCTTTGTTGACCAGGATTCCACGATGAAACGTATTCATCCGCGCAGCCGTGGACAGGCCTTCAAAATTCTCAAACATTCCAGTCATCTGACGGTTGTTGTTGACGAAAAAGCATAAGGAGGGAAATGGAGTGGGTCAGAAAGTTAATGCCCATGGATTCCGCGTCGGCGTTTCCAAACCTTGGGACGCAAAATGGTATGCAGAAAAAGATTACGCTGCACTTTTGAACGAAGACGTTAAGATCCGTGAATTCTTAAAGAAACAGTTATACATCGCAGGTGTTTCCCGTATCGAAATCGAACGCTCTGCAAAACGTATCAAATTGATTATCCATACCGCAAAACCGGGCATGGTCATCGGCCGTGGCGGTGCAGGTATTGAAGATATTAAAAAAGCGTTGAAAGCCTTCACCACTAAGACTGTCGACGTAAACATCGCAGAAATCAAACAGGCCGAAATGGATGCAACTCTCGTTGCTGAAAACGTTGCCGGCCAGCTCGAACGCCGTATCGGCTTCCGCCGCGCTATGAAACAGTGCGTTGGCCGTACCATGCGTATGGGCGCTAAAGGTATCAAGATCATGTGCTCCGGCCGTCTCGGCGGTGCTGAAATCGCTCGCAGCGAAAGCCTTCGCGACGGTTCCATCCCCCTGCATACGCTCCGTGCTGACATCGACTATGGCTTTGCAGAAGCTCATACGACCTATGGCTGCATCGGCGTCAAATGCTGGATCTACAAAGGTGAAATCCTCCCGGAAGCTAAGAAAGCTCCGAAGAAACGCGAAGGGAGTGAAGCATAATGTTAATTCCAAAACGTGTTAAATATCGTAAACAGTTCCGTGGCCGCATGAAAGGCCAGGCACATCGCGGTAATAAAGTAGCTCATGGTGATTTCGGCCTCGTCGCTCTCGAACCGTCGTGGATCACGAACCGCCAGATCGAAGCTGCCCGTATTGCTATGACCCGTTATATCAAACGTGGTGGTAAAGTTTGGATCAAAATCTTCCCGGATAAACCGATCACGGCTAAACCGGCTGGTACTCGTATGGGTTCCGGTAAAGGCGCTCCTGAATACTGGGTTGCCGTTGCTAAACCGGGCCGCGTACTCTTTGAAATGGGCGGCGTAAGCGAAGAAGTTGCTCGTGAAGCAATGCGTCTTGCTGGCCATAAGCTGCCGATTAAAACGAAGTTTGTTGTTAAAGGTCAGGAATTAGGTGGTGAATAAAATGAAGGTTAAAGAAATCCGTGCGCTGAGCGCTGCCGAAATGGATGAAAAAGTGGTTAGCCTGAAAGAAGAATTGTTTAACCTCCGTTTTCAACATGCGACCGGCCAATTAGAAAATCCAATGCGTATCCGCGAAGTCAAGAAGACAATCGCTCGCATCAAAACGGTACAGCGTGAAGCAGAACTGAAAGCGCAGGCGTAAGAAGCGTCCATAATTGGAATCTAAAAGGAGGTCACAAGCACAGATGGAAAGAAATGAACGGAAAATCCGCGTAGGTAAAGTTGTCAGCGATAAAATGGACAAAACCGTTGTCGTTGCTGTAGAATATAAGACACAGCACAAGCTGTACAAAAAACCGATTATCTCGACGGTAAAATTCAAAGCCCACGATGAAAACAACGAATGCCATGTTGGCGACGTAGTCCGCATCGAAGAAACTCGTCCGCTGTCCAAACAGAAACACTGGAGAGTAGTGACAATCGTAGAAAAAGCTAAATAAGCTTCATTAATTAGGAGGTTAAGCCATGATTCAGCAAGAAACTGTGTTGAATGTTGCCGATAACACTGGCGCCAAGAAAATCTTGTGCATCCAGGTCATGGGTGGCTCGTATCGTAAATATGGCAACATTGGTGATATCATTACCGCATCTGTTAAAGATGCATCACCCGGTGGCGTTGTCAAGAAAGGCGACGTAGTCAAAGCTGTTATCGTTCGTTCCAAGAAAGGTTTGCGCCGTGCAGACGGTTCTTACATCCGCTTCGACGAAAACGCAGCTGTCGTAATCAATAATGATAAAAGCCCGAAAGGTACTCGTATTTTTGGGCCCGTTGCCAGAGAACTGCGTGAAAAAGATTTCATGAAGATCATCTCCCTGGCTCCGGAAGTATTATAAGGAGGAGGTGTTCTCAATGGGTAAAATGCACGTTAAAACAGGCGATACGGTCATCGTCATCGCTGGTAAAGAAAAAGGCAAAAAAGGCAAGGTCATCGCAACGTATCCGAAAAAAGACCGTGTCGTAGTTGAAGGCCTTAACCTGGTTAAGCGCCACACGAAACCGAGTCAGAACAATCCTCAAGGCGGCATTATCACTAAGGAAGCAGCAATCCACGTTTCCAACGTAATGCTCGTAGATCCTGAAAGCGGCAAACCGACCCGTGTCAAAATGGTCCAGCAGGCCGATGGCACCAAAGTCCGTACAGCCGTAAAGAGCGGTAAAGCTATCTAATAAGAAGGGAGGCCCTTGAGAGTGTCCAGATTAAAAGACAAATACCTTTCCGAAGTCGTAAAAGGCTTGCAGGAAAAATACAATTATAAAAACGTAATGCAGATTCCGAAGGTTACCAAAGTTGTTATCAACATGGCCGTTGGCGAAGCTGTTACCAACTCCAAAGCCTTGGACGCTGCTGTCAATGATATGACCATCATTTCCGGTCAGAAACCGATCATCACGAAAGCTAAGAAATCCATCGCAGCTTTCAAAATCCGTGAAGGCATGAACCTCGGCTGCAAAGTTACCCTGCGCGGCGAACGGATGTATGAATTCCTCGACAAACTGATGAACTTGACACTGCCCCGCGTCCGTGACTTCCACGGCGTCAGTGCCACCGGTTTCGACGGCCGCGGCAACTATACCCTCGGCCTGAAAGAACAGCTTATCTTCCCGGAAATCGAATACGATAAGGTTGATAAAGCTCGCGGCATGGACATCACCATCGTTACCACAGCTACGACCGACGAAGAAGGCCGTGACATGCTGAAAATGATGGGCATGCCTTTTGAAAAGTAATAGAGGAGGATAACATACATGGCAAAGAAATCGATGCTCGAACGTGAAAAGAAACGTGAAAAAATGGTTGCCAAATACGCTAAGCTCCGCGCTGAACTCAAAGCAAAAGGCGACTATGAAGCACTTTCTCAGCTGCCGGCTAACGCATCTCCGGTCCGTCTGCACAACCGTTGCAAAGTAACCGGCCGTCCTCACGGTTATATGCGTAAATTCGGCATCTGCCGCATCACATTCCGTGAACTGGCTTACAAAGGTCAGATCCCTGGCGTTAAAAAAGCCAGCTGGTAACACGTATTCCATGGAGGGAGGTTTTTAGATTATGGCAATGACCGATCCGATTGCGGATATGCTCACAAGAATCCGTAATGCTAACTCGGCATATCACGAAAAAGTAGAAATCCCTGCTTCGAAGATGAAAGCTGCAGTGCTCGACATCCTCAAAGAAGAAGGTTTCGTCAAAAACTACGAATCCGTAAACGAAGGCAAAACGCTGAAAGTTACGTTGAAATATGGTTCTAATAAAGAAAAAGTAATTACCGGCATCAAGAGAATTTCCAAACCGGGCCTGCGCGTATACGCTGGCAAAGAAGAACTCCCGCGCGTTCTCGGTGGTTTGGGGATCGCAGTAATTTCCACGTCCCAGGGCGTCATGAGCGACAAAAAAGCTCGTAAACTCGGCTTGGGCGGCGAAGTTATCGCTTACGTCTGGTAAATCGTTTTGGAGGTGTCAATATGTCCCGAGTAGGTAGAATGCCTATTGATATCCCGGCAGGCGTAAATGTAAACCTCGATGGCCACGTAATTACCGTTAAAGGCCCGAAAGGCGAACTCACACGTACGCTCCACCAGGATATGAAAATCACAGTGGCTGACAACGTCATCACTGTAGAACGTCCGTCTGACGATAAAAATCACCGTGCACTGCACGGCCTCACCCGTGCCCTTATTGCCAACATGGTAAAAGGTGTTTCGGAAGGCTTCAAAAAAGAACTGGAAATCGTTGGCGTTGGTTACAGAGCACAGATGAAAGGTAAGAAACTTGCCTTGACTCTTGGCTTCTCCCATCCCCTCGAACTCGATGCTCCGGCTGGTGTCACCATCGAATGCCCGAGCGCTACGCAGATCACCATTTCCGGTGCTGATAACGAAGTTGTCGGCGAATTTGCTGCTAAAGTCCGCGGCTACCGCCTGCCTGAACCGTACAAGGGCAAAGGTATCCGTTATGTTGGCGAACATGTCCGTCGTAAAGCCGGTAAAGCTGGTACGAAGAAATAATTAACCTTTAATTAGAAAGGAGTGAATTCCTTGAAGAAGAGTAAAAACACAATCCGTTTGAAACGGCATTGGCGTTTACGCAAGAACATCAACGGCACGGCAGAACGTCCGCGTCTCAACGTTTTCCGCAGCCTTAACAATATCTACGCTCAGGTCATCGATGACCAGAACGGCGTAACTTTGGTTTCCGCAAGCTCTTTGGACAAAGAAATCAAAGGTCAGAACGTCAGCGGCGGCAACGCCGAAGGCGCAAAATTAGTCGGTGCTTTAGTTGCAAAACGGGCTATCGAAAAAGGTATCACGACGGTTGTCTTCGACCGTGGCGGTTACATTTATCACGGCCGTGTTGCAGCTCTCGCTGAAGCAGCTCGTGAAGCTGGCTTGAAATTCTAATCAAGGAGGAAATAACACATGGCAAAAGTTGACCATGCAGGTCTCGAATTACAGGAAAATGTAGTATTCATCAACCGCGTTGCTAAGGTAGTTAAAGGCGGCCGCCGTTTTTCCTTCAGTGCCCTCGTTGTTGTCGGTGACGGCAACGGCAATGTCGGCGCAGGTTTAGGTAAAGCTGGCGAAGTTCCTGAAGCAATCCGTAAAGGCGTTGAAGACGCTAAGAAACATATGATTTCCGTTCCTCTCAAGAACGGCTCCATCCCCCACACGATCACAGGTATCTTCGGTGCAGGCAAAGTATTCCTGAAACCGGCTGCTGAAGGTACTGGCGTCATCGCTGGCGGTCCGGTCCGTGCCGTATTGGAACTGGCAGGCGTCCGCAACATCCTCACCAAATCGATCGGTTCTTCCAACCCGAACAACATGGTTCAGGCAACCCTCGAAGGCTTGAGCCGCTTGAAGGATGTCAACAAAGTTGCTGAACTCCGTGGCAAAACTGTAGAAGAAATTTACGGTTAATAAGGAGGATATGACAAGATGGCTCAGGTTAAAGTTACTCTCGTAAAGAGTTTGGCAGGCCGTCCTGGTGACCAGCGCGCAACCATCGTTGCCCTCGGTCTCCACAAGACGAACTCCAGCGTAGTAAAAGAAGTTACCCCGCAGATCAAAGGGATGCTTCACAAAGTAGAACACTTAGTAAAAGTAGAAGAAATCTAATATAGAAGGAGGTGCGCTGAATTGAAACTTCATGAAATGAGTATTGTTCCTGGTTCCAAGAAAAAACGCAACCGCGTCGGCCGCGGCATCGGCTCCGGCAATGGCAAAACGGCTGGCAAAGGTATGAAAGGTCAGCTCTCCCGTAGCGGTGGCGGCAAGCGCCCGGGCTTCGAAGGCGGCCAGATGCCGTTGTATCGTTTGCTCCCGAAACGCGGCTTCAAAAACATTTGGGCTAAAGAATATGCAGAAGTTAACGTTTCTGTACTCAACCGCTTTGAAGATGGCACGACTGTCGATCCCGTCGCTCTCGTTGAAGCTGGCATCCTCAAGAATGTCCGCGATGGCGTCCGCATCCTCGGCAACGGTGAACTCGAAAAGAAACTCACTGTCGTAGCTAACGGCTTCACGAAATCCGCTAAGGCTAAAATCGAAGCAGCTGGCGGCAAGGTTGTAGTACCGGGAGAAGAACCGGTAGCTGAACAGTAGGGGTGATTTGCGGTGTTAGAAAACATCCAAAACGTACTGAACGTCCCGGAATTTCGGAAACGGGCAGTCTTCACCCTCATCATGTTCGTCATTTTCAGACTTGGCGTTCACATCCCCGTACCGGGCGTTGATTCGTCAGTCATTGAAAACCTCTTCAGCAGCGGCAACTTGTTCGGTCTTCTGGACTTGTTCGCCGGCGGGGCACTGAGTAAGTTCTCCGTCCTGGCCATGAGCATCACGCCGTACATCAACGCGTCGATCATCATGCAGCTGCTGACAGCCGTCGTCCCGACCTTTGAACAATGGGCAAAGGACAATCAGGAAGGCCGCGATAAGATCCAAAAGGTCACGCGGTACGGTACGGTTGTCCTGGCGTTGATCCAGGCTTTCGCCATGAGCTATGCGCTGAAAGTCAACAATGCCCTCATCGTCGACAGCTGGGCCATGGTCGTCATGGTCTCGCTGATCCTCACGGCAGGCACGTGTTTCCTCATGTGGCTCGGTGACCAGATCACAGCTGGTGGGATCGGCAACGGCATTTCTCTCATCATCTTCGCGGGTATCGTAGCGCGTTTCCCTCAAGGGTGCATGACGATTTACAAGTATATCCAGGCTGGTTCGATCAACATCTTCCAGGCCTTGCTTTTTGCTGTTATCGCCTTGTTCATGATCGTCGTGGTCATCGAAGTCACCCAGGGTCAGCGCCGCGTCACGGTACAGTATGCGAAACGTATCGTCGGCCGTAAGATGTATGGCGGTCACTCGACACACATTCCGCTGAAAGTCAACCAGGCTGGCGTCATTCCCATCATCTTTGCTTCGTCTGTACTGATGTTCCCGATTACCATCGCACAGTTCGTACAGAATGACACGATCCAGTGGGTCGCAAGCTTCTTTGCATGGGGCACGGTGACCAACACCGTCATGTACGCACTCCTGATTATGTTCTTCACATATTTCTACACGGCTATTTCGCTGAACATCCCGCAGCTTACGGAAAATATGCAGAAATACGGCGGCTTCATCCCTGGCATCCGACCGGGTCAGCCGACGGCCATGTATATCGATCGCATCATGACGAGGATCACCCTCGCCGGTGCCTTCTTCCTGGCCTTCATTGCCATCCTGCCGAACTTCATCGGCTGGATCACGGGCATCGAAGGGGTCTACTTCGGCGGTACAGCCATCCTCATCGTCGTCGGTGTTGCCATCGACACGATGAAACAGGCAGAATCCTTAGTTTTGAATAGACAATATCAAGGATTTATGAAATAATAAGGGGGTAGTTTGAGTGTATATTCTTTTAATGGGCCCTCCGGGTGCTGGTAAAGGTACCCAGGCTGAACGATTGATTGAAAAATATGGTATTCCCCAGATTTCGACAGGCGACATGTTCCGGGCGGCTGTAAAAGAACAGACCCCGCTCGGCCTCGAAGCCAAGAAGTACATGGATAACGGCCAGCTCGTACCGGACGCTGTTACCGTTGGCATCGTCAAAGAACGCCTTGCCAAAGATGATTGCAAAAAAGGCTTCATCCTCGACGGTTTCCCGCGCACGACCAGCCAGGCTGTATCCCTCGATGCTATCCTCCGGGATTTAGGCATCAAACTCGATGGCGTCATCAACATCGCCGTCCCCGATGAAGAACTCATCAAACGGACGACGGGCCGTCAGATCTGCCGCTCCTGTGGTGCGACATACCATGTCACATTCAAACCGTCCAAGGTGAAGAACGTCTGCGATAAATGCGGCGGTGAATTGTATCAGCGCGATGACGACAAAGTCGAAACCGTCAAGAAACGCTTGAGCGTCTACGCTGCACAGACGAAACCGCTCATCGACTACTATAAGAATTCCAATCTCTACATCGAAATCGATGGCAAACAGAGCATGGAAGATGTCTACAAAGACATCGTCGCTAGTCTTGAAAAGAGTAAATAAGCATGATTATTTTAAAATCGAAACGGGAAATTGAGTATATTCGCGAAGCTGGCCGCATTACTGCTAACGCACTTCAACTCATGAAGAAACTGGCTCAGCCTGGCATTACGACAGGCGAACTCGACCAGCGCTGTGAAGAATACATCCGCAGCTGCGGCGCTTTTCCGAGCTGCAAAGGCTACTACGGGTTCCCGGCAACCATTTGCGCCAGCGTAAATGAAGAAGTCGTCCACGGCATCCCGGGCCACCGCAAGCTCAAAGATGGCGATATAATCAGCATTGATTTAGTAGTAAACAAGAATGGCTACCATGGCGATTCGACGGTAACGATTCCTGTCGGCCACGTTCGTCCGGCGACCCTCAAGCTCTTGAAGGTCACCGAAGAAAGCCTTTATAAGGGCATCGAACAGGCCGTAGCCGGAAATCACCTCGGCGACATCGGCCACGCAGTCCAGTCTTATGCCGAATCCTTCGGATACGGCGTCGTCCGCGACTACGTCGGCCACGGCATCGGCACGGATATGCATGAAGATCCGGAAGTGCCGAACTATGGCATGGCCGGTCACGGCGAACTGCTGGAACCGGGCATGGTCCTGGCCATTGAACCGATGATCAATATGGGCACCGAAAAGGTCCGCCAGCTGAAGAACGGCTGGACCGTCGTCACGCGTGACGGCAAACCGGCAGCCCACTTCGAACATACAGTAGCCATCACGGAAAACGGTCCTGAAATTCTGACGTTACCGGAAGAGTAAGTATGGAACGGACTCAGATGATACCTGTCTGCACGGTCGTAGAAAGCCTGGCAGGCAGGGATAAAGGCCACTTGTATGTTGTTGTCGGCAGTCTGGCTTATCCCTACGTATGGATTGCTGACGGTAGAAAGTACAACCTGGATAAGCCGAAGAAAAAGAATTGCCGGCATCTCCGGATATTGGGAACGAGCGTATCCACTGGAAGCGCTGGTCCCGCGAGAATCAGCAATGAATGGATACGGTCCGTCTTGAACCGGGCTGTGAAGAATTGACCAGGGAGGTTACTATGTCGAAGGTAGATGTCATTGAAGTAGAAGGCGTCGTCGTTGAAGCTTTGCCAAACGCCATGTTCAAAGTCAAGCTTGAAAACGATCACATCGTGCTGGCTCATGTCTCCGGTAAAATGCGGATGAATTTCATTCGTATCCTTCCGGGCGACCGGGTCACACTTGAATTGACACCGTATGATCTGAATCGCGGTCGTATCACGTACCGCTTTAAGTAAGAGTATTACGCAGGAGGTTAACGATGAAGGTAAAACCGTCAGTAAAAAAGATTTGCGAAAAATGCAAAATTATCAAACGTAAAGGCCGCGTCATGGTCATTTGCGAAAATCCGAAACATAAACAGAAACAGGGTTAATAAACAGGAGGTGAATGAATAGATGGCACGTATAGCCGGTGTGGATTTACCACGTGATAAACGAGTTGAAATTGGTTTGACTTACATTTTAGGTATTGGTCTTTCTTCTTCCCAGAAAATTCTGGCTAAGACTGGCGTAAACCCGGATACCCGCGTTCGCGACCTGACAGAAGACGAAGTACAGAAGATTCGTGAAGTCATCGGTTCTGAATATAAAGTTGAAGGCGACCTTCGCCGTGAAACAGCACTCAACATCAAACGCCTGATCGAAGTTAATTCGTATCGCGGCAAACGTCATCGTGCAGGTCTTCCGGTCCGCGGTCAGCGCACCAAGACGAACGCACGTACCCGTAAAGGCCCGAGAAAAGCTGTAGCAGGTAAGAAGAAATAAGATTCTTTAAGTAAGGAGGGAAACGATTTTGGCTAAGAACGTAAGAAGCAACAAAAGAAAAGAAAAGAAACATGTAGAATCGGGCGCAGCACATATCCGTTCTACTTTCAATAACACGATCGTTACGATCACTGACGCAAAAGGCAATGCATTGTCCTGGGCAAGTGCCGGCGGCCTCGGTTTCCGTGGTTCCCGTAAGAGCACTCCGTTCGCTGCACAGATGGCTGCTGAACAGGCTGCTAAAGCTGCTATGGAACATGGCCTCCGTCAGGTAGAAGTTTTCGTAAAAGGCCCGGGCTCCGGCCGTGAAGCTGCTATCCGCGCATTGCAGGCTGCAGGTCTTGAAGTCAACTCCATCAAAGACGTAACTCCTATTCCGCATAACGGCTGCCGTCCGCCGAAACGGAGACGCGTATAATCGTAGATAATTAACCAAGGTGTTTTGATTCTGAAATAGGAGGATTTTCCTAATGATCGATGATAACAAGTTTAAAGTTAAAACCGTCGAAATCAATGAAGACGGTACCTATGGAAAATTCGTATGTGAACCTCTCGATCGGGGTTACGGAATCACATTGGGTAATAGTTTGCGGCGTGTCCTCCTGGCATCTCTGGATGGCGTAGCAATCACTTCGATTAAAATCGATGGTGTGCTCCATGAATTTTCGACCATCCCCGGCGTCCGGGAAGATGTTTCGGAAATCATCCTCAACCTCAAACAGGTGCGGATGAAATTCTTGGATGATGATATTGACGCACTCGATATCACCGTCGATATCTCTGGTGAATGTGAATTCACTGCAAACGATCTTAACGTAAACTCAGACATTGAAATTTTAAACCCGGATCTTCATATTGCCACATTGGATACGGATGCCAACATCCGCATGCAGTGCCACATTGAACGCGGCAAAGGGTATGTTCCTTCTACGAAGAACAAGAAAGAAACGGATATGATCGGGGTCATCCCCATCGATTCCATCTTTTCGCCTATTGTGCGCACCAACTACGAAGTAGGCAATATCCGGGTCGGCAACGAAATGGATTACGATTCGTTGACGCTTGAAGTGACGACGGATGGCAGCATCACTGCTGAAAACGCCGTCGCCAAAGCTGCATCCATTATGATCAGCTATTTGAACTACTTCCAGGACATCGCCACCGACGCCAAAGTCAACGACACATTGGCTGAATTTACCAACAAAGATGGCGAAGAACCGGAAGTACCGGAAGAACCGGACCTCAACGACATCAAGATTGATGTCCTCGACCTCTCCGTACGCGCTTCGAATTGCCTGAAACGTGCAAATATCTACACCTTAGGCGACCTCGTAGAACGGACGGAAGACGACTTGTCCAAGATTCGCAACCTCGGCAAGAAGTCTGTCGATGAAATCATTGAAAAGTTGCAAAAAGAAGGTTACGATTTAAAATCGAGTAACGAAGAATAGTTCGAGGAGGATGAACGATGGCTTATAGAAAGTTGGGACGAGACAGCTCCGCACGTAAAGCTTTGCTGCGCAGCATTGTCACCTCTTTATTCCAGCATGAACGCATTGAAACGACAGAAGCAAAGGCAAAAGAACTTCGCAAAGTCGCTGATAAAATGCTTACCCTCGCAAAACGCGGCGATCTCCACGCTCGCCGTCAGGTCTTGGCATACATGATGGATGAAGATGTTGTCAAAAAACTGTTTGACGAAATTGCACCGAAATACAAAGATCGTCAGGGCGGTTATACTCGCATCATCAAAACTGGCGTTCGTCAGGGCGATGCTGCTCCGATGGTAATCATCGAATTAGTATAAGCTTGTAAGAAAAAAGGGGCTGTCGCATGTGCGACAGCCCCTTTTG
>NZ_JANFQH010000015.1:0-25165 GCF_024436295.1 Megasphaera sp. SC8-1
TTAGTGGCTAGCAGTTAGTAGTTAGCAAATGGCTCCCCTGATAGGGGAGCTGTCAGCGAAGCTGACTGAGAGGTTCTTACAGCGACCAGTCGTTCATACACTAATCAGGTCAACATGACATGGTTTTGCGAACGGCGAACAGCGGCTGCGACCGGCCGTTTATCTCGGACTCAGATGCGGCGTTCCGCCGCGACAGACTCAAACCGACAACGACGCTTCGGGAAACCCTCAGCGCGTAGCGGGACGCCCTTTGGGCGTCCCCTACGAAATCGCATTCAGGCGATAATAAATAATCCACGGCCCGTGGCCTCGTGCGTAGGGGCCGTCCCAACGGGCGGCCCGCCGCGAACAATCGGCTATACACCAATCAGGTCAATGTGGCATGGTTTTGCGACCTGCGACCTGCGGCCTGCGACCGGTGCGCCCTATGAGGGCGCCCACGACCAACCAACCTCTCCGGCCTTTTAGGCCACCTCCCCTATAAGGGGAGGCATAACGACGAACGCATCGCCGAAGGCGATAAGCCACGAGCCACTAACCACGAGCCACTAACCACTAACCACTAACCACTAACCACGGGCTCGCTACGCGAGCCTACTTCAAAAGGAGTGATATAAATGCCATATCGTATGATGTTAGCTGTCAACTTTACACCGGAACGGCTGGAGCTGGTCAAGCTCCTGGCCCTCTTGACGAAATCAAAGGTCAAAGCGGTTACGGAAGATGAAAAAAGTGAAACCGTCGGCAAAGTCCTGGGACTGACGGACGATGAAATCGCTGAAATTGCAGCCATGAAACAGGAAACGGAACAGACCAAGGTCCATGAACAGATGAACGAAGACGAAAATCTTCCGCCTGTGACCAAGGAAGCTCTGATTCTCTGTGGCTTTGACAACAAGGCCGTCAACCTGCTCTTGAGCAGCATCCGCCGGGGGCGTCTGAAGAATGTTCCCCTCAAGGCGATGTTGACGCCGAACAACATTTCCTGGACTATCGAAACGATTTTGCAGGAATTGTCGAAAGAACACGAATATTTCCATAAAAAGAGGTAAGACGACTATGCGTCCTACGACACTTTGCTTTCCCGTCCGTTCGGACGGGAAGCTTTTATTAGGCCGCAAAAAGCGCGGCTTCGGCGTCAGTAAGTGGAATGGCTTCGGCGGCAAGATTGAAGCCGGCGAAGACTTCCTGCAGTGCGCCGTCCGGGAACTCCAGGAAGAAACGGGCCTCATCGCTCGGGAAGAAGATCTGGAACTCGTCGGCTTTCTCGATTTTCATTTTTCCGCCTCGCCGGAACTCAACCACATCGGTTTTGTCTATTTCCTCCATACATGGCAGGGGACTATCCAGGAAACGGAAGAAATGGAACCGCAATGGTTCGACCCAGCAGCCCTTCCGTATGATGAAATGTGGAAAGGGGATCGGACGTGGATTCCTATGTTGCTAAAAAAAGAAAAGGTAAAGGGCATCATTACCTTTGCCGAAGATAATGATACCGTAGCTCACATGGAATTACATACAGTTGATGCATAAAAATAAGTATATATACGAAAAAACGGGCAGATAGACATTATCTGTCTGTTTTTTGTCATCTAGACTACAGTTTAGACAATATGAGGGACTTGACAGGACGGTGGCTTTTATTCTATAGTTATAAGGTATTAGTAGGTGATAAAGGTCACATAATCACTTGTTACAGTTTTGCATATATACATTAGTATAACGTATATCTTTTATTTGATTTTCATAATGAAGTGGAGTTGGATAAGTATGAAGAAGATGAATGCGGCTTTGATGGCGGCTTTTGTGCTGACCTTAGGCATGACTACGGGAGCTTGGGCAGCCCCGGCGACGACGGCCAATGTTTCGGTAGACAGCCCGTACTATGGCTATATCGAAAAGCTGAGTGCCATGGGCTATTTCGATACCATGCCCAACGGGGCCAAACCATACAGCCGCATGCAGATGGCACAGTGGGTCGTCCAGGCCCAGGATAAGGCCCAGACCAAGCCTATGCCAAAATACTTGTCCGATGAAGTCGAAGCCCTGGCGCAGTACGTAGCGCCGGAAGTGGCGACCCTGCGCGGGGAAAAGACCTATGATCCGTTGAAGCTCCGTTCCGTTTCGCTGACGGCAGCAGCCCAGCTTTCGGATACGCCGCGCCATTCTTATAGCCGCGTGGTTAACGCCGGCTGGCAGACTTTCGGCGCTGACCGCAATGGTTATAAATACGGCCGCGATGGTAACGGTATCTTGGAAGCCGAAATCTCCGGGAACATCGGTCATGAAACGGCTATTGCCCTGCGGCCCCGCTTCAGCTATGACAAGGATAATGATTTCAGTGCCAGCCTGGAAGAAGGCTATATCAAGACCCGGGCCGGTATCTGGGCTTTTGAAGCCGGTAAACAGGCCATGACCTGGGGACAGGGGGAAACGGGGAACCTCGTCTTAGGCGACAACATGCGTCCCTTGACGACCATCCAGGCCCACTTCATGGAACCCCAGCGCGTCGGTGGTTTCTTCCGTTTCCTCGGCCAGGCCGACGTCCATCTCTTCTACGGCTTCCTCGAAGACGACCGCTCCGGCCGCGCGAATGCCCAAGATTACGATAATGCCGGTCTCTTTGGCATCCGTGCCGATTTCTCGCCAACGTCGTACTTCACGTTTGGCGTATCCCGCCTGTCCATGCTCGGTGGTGACGGCAATGGCTTGGATAGCTCTGACTGGGGCCATTGGCTCTATGGCCGTAACGATGATCGCGACCAGGACCGCTGGGACGACATCGCCGGCGGTGACTTTCGCTTGAGCCTGCCCGGTGTCACCTTCTACGGTGAACTTTACGGTGAAGACCAGTCCCACTACATGCCGTCTAAAGTGGCTTACCGGGCCGGTATGTATCTGCCGAAGTTGGCCCATGACGGCTCGTGGGATATGACCTTGGAAATGGCCGACACCAGCGACGCCTGGTACGGTCATCAGCGCTTCAAGAACGGCTGGACCTATCATGACGCCATCATGGGTGACGCCATGGGCCGCGATGCCCGCAAATACTACGGCGCGATCCGCCATTATTTGCCCAACGAAACATCTCTCGGCCTGTACGCCCAGCGGACGGAAATGGAACGGGGCATGAGCCCCCATCCCACAGTCAATGAATTCGGTCTGACTGGCCAGACAAAACTCGGCCAGGACGTCTACCTCAACGGCATCATCGGCTACGCCAAGGTAGAAAACGCTGACTTCACGGTCCGTACAGACCACGACAAATTCGCCACTGCCACCATCCAGTGGAGATACTAGGGAACACCACGAGCCACTAACCACTAACCACGGGGCCTTCGGCCCCAAACGGAGAACAATCATGATAGACATTCACTCACATATTTTATACGATATTGATGATGGCTCTGAATCATTGGACATGTCCCTGCAGATGCTGCGCATGTCTGTGGATTCGGGAGTCACCGATATTATTGCGACGCCTCATGTTAATCGACAAGGACACATTCCGTCCTGGCAGACCATCCTTGACAAGGCAGCAGCCCTTCAAGAAGAAGCGGATAAAGCCCGTATCCCTATCCGTATCCATACGGGGGCCGAAGTAGAACTTAACGGTGATACGTTACGTTTCATGAAGGAAAATCACGACGACTATTGTTTGGCCGGCAGCCGCTATGTCATGTTGGAACTGACGGACCAGTCCCAGCCGGATATCGTCGAAAAGATGATTTATGAGTTGCAGATGCGCGGCTTCCTGCCACTTCTGGCCCACGTAGAACGCTATGAGCGCCTCATGGAGCGCCCGGAAACACTCTTGGCATGGATGAACAAGGGCGTCCTGGCTCAATGCAATACAGGTAGCTTTACGGGCTATTTCGGCTCGAAATTGCAGCAGCGCGTCCGCAATCTCTACCGTAATAACATGATCCATTTCCTCGGCAGCGACGGCCACCGCGTGGAATTCCGCACGACGGATATCTGTCAGGCTCATGAAGAATTGGACCGCTTGGCCGCCAAGGAAAAGCCGCATGTCAATCTTTGGAATACAGCGACGCGTAATGCTGAATATATTTTGAAACACCGCGTCTTTTATCCTGATTTGCCGTCGCACTGGCAAAAAGAGAAAAAAGGCTTTTTCCATCGTCTTTTTGGTTGAATTTAGGATGTGAATATATATGTTGAAAAAAAGCATACTGGCATTGGCTGCTGTAACCGCTTTATGGACCGGGACGGCCTGTGCTGAAGAATATTATATGCGCCCTGGCGATGAGCTCAATATCGTCGTCACCCAGCAGCAGGATTTAGGCAATTCATCGACGAATCAGTCGCCCTTCGTCGTCCGGCCCGATGGTAACGTATCGTTTCCCTTAGTCGGGGAAATCCACGCCGAAGGCATGACGGTCTCCCAGTTCACAGACGTCTTGCAGCAGGGCTTGTCGCGGTATATTGTCGATCCCGATGTATCCGTCAATATTTCCAAGTTAGGCCGCGTCCGGGTCTACGTCTTTGGCGAAGTCAAGAAGCCCGGTGCCGTAGAACTGGAAAAGGGCCATACGGTCATCGACGCCATCGGCGCGGCCCAGGGCTTTACGCGGGATACGGCGAAGAAGAAGATTTTCCTCATCCATCAGGACCAACCGAAATCGCTCATCCCCATTAATCTCAATAATATGCTCAAAACCGGCGATATGTCACAGAATGTCACCCTTCGCGAAGGGGATATCCTCTATTTGACCAAGAACCATCGCATCGACTTTACTCGCGATATCGCGCCGATTTTAAGTAGTTTTTATTTGGTAACTGAAGCGAAAGACAACTTAGATAATAACTAGTATTTTCGATACAGGAGTTGAACAGGGTGGAAGAAATAACCATTGATTTGAAGGACCTCTTTCAAGTCGTCATGGACCATAAAAAGAAAATCGCTGCCATTACGGCGGCCTTCATGATTGCTGGAGGGGCCTATCTCTGCATTGCTTCACCAGTGTACCAGTCGACGTCGCTGTTGCGCATCAAGCAGGATAAAGGCTTAGGCGACTCGCTCATGTCTAAGGTGTCCGGGGGCAATACACTGGACGATAAGCAACGCATGATGACCGACGCGGAAATCCTCAAGAGCCGCAACGTCGTCCTGCCGGTCATCGAAAAGACAGAAGAACGCGATGACGACGGCGAATTACCCGATTATGAAAGTTACGTTAAAAAGCACATCGTCACCAAGCCGTATAAGGATACGGAAATCTTGGAAGTCGACGTCACGGGCAAATCGCCGGAACAGGCCCAGCAGGCCAATAACCTTATTGTCCAGGGCTTTATGAACCGCCTGACCGAACTGAGCCACGATGAACAGAAGCGGACCCGCGAGTTCCTGGAACAGCGGCTAGGTGCTTCTAAGGATGAACTGAGCAAAGCCGAAGACAAACTGCAGCAGTATCAAGCTGCCAATAAGATGTATTCTACAGATGACCAGATGAAACAGCTTACGGATAAGCTGAACATCGTCGACAAGGCTAAGGCTGAAAACCAGCTCAATTTGGAAACGGCTCAGGCCGGCTTGAACAGTGTCAATGAACAGCTCAGCTCGGCTGGCGTCTCCATTGCCGACAGCCCGGCTATCCAGCAGTACAAGACTCAGCTGGCCCAGTTGGAAGCGACGAAAGCCAGCTACGTCGGCAAATACACGGATGAACATCCAAAGATGCAGGAAATCAATAATCAGATCAACTCCACCCGTGATTCCCTGAACCAGGAAATCAGCAAGATCGTTTCCCAGCAGGCGCCGTCCAGCAACAGCGTCCAGCAGGGATTACTGGCCGATAAATTCAAGAACGAAGCGGCCATTGCCGTAGCCCAGAGCAAGAAGACCGCTTTGGACCAGATGGATGCCCAGAACGACGCCATCATTTCATCGCTGCCGGAAAAAGAACAGGGCTTCGTCCGGGTCAAGCGCGATGCCGACGTTTCCAACGAAATCTACGTTATGCTGGCCAAACGCTTGGAAGAAGCCAAGGTCGCCGAAGTTATGGTGCCGAATGAAGTCCAAGTCATCGATGCGGCTACACTGCCGGAAAAACCGATTAAGCCGCGAAAGGTCTTGATTATGGCCATTATGACCTTATTAGGGCTCATCGTCGGTATGGGGACCGTCATTGTCCAGTCTCTCATGTATCGCAAGATACGGACGGCAGAAGACGTGGAAAAAGAATTGGGCCTGCCGGTCCTGGGCATGATTCCCGATACCAGCACCTTACAGGTAGAAACGGGAAGCAGCGATGGTTTGTGGTCGAAAATTAGGAGGAAATTATGGCGGAAATAGATTTCATCACCCATTATGACAGCCGGTCGCCCGTATCCGAAGCCTATCGGGCTATCCGGACGAATTTGCAGTTTGCCGGTGCTGGAAAGCAATTGAGAACCCTCGTCTTTACGTCGGCCATTCCTGGCGAAGGGAAATCGACGACTGTTGCCAATTTAGCTATCGCCATGGGACAGGATGATAAAAAAATCCTGCTCATAGACTGTGATATGCGTAAGCCCGTCGTCCACCGCCGCTTCGGCCTCTTAAACCGGGGCTTGAGCAACTGTTTTGCCGAAGACCTGCCGCTGAAAGAAGTCATCCAGGCCGACGTCTTCCCCAACCTGGACGTCGTCACTAGTGGCCCGGTTCCGCCCAATCCATCAGAACTTCTGGGATCGAAGAAAATGAAAGCCCTCCTGCAGGAAGCGGCCGAAACCTATGACTACGTTTTCTTGGATATGCCGCCGGTCCTGGCTGTCACCGACGCCGCCCTCATGAGCAGCCGGGTAGATGGCACCGTCATTATCCTGGGCAGTGGCGACATCGGCCCAGATGAAGGTAAACAAGCGAAAGAACTCTTAGAAAAAGTCCACGCCAATATCTTAGGTGTCATTCTGAACAAAGTCCCGCAGCACCACAAGAGTGGCTACTATTACTACTACTATTACGACGAAAACCATAATAAGAAGCGTAAACGCCGTTAGTAGTATGGCTCCCCTCATAGGCCCTTTTTGGCCCGTCATGGACTGACTGGAGGGAAGTGCAGGACGGTTGCCAAAACGGAGAGCCGTGCTGGAGCTGTCAGCGAAGCTGACTGAGAGGTTCCTACAGCGACCAGATGGCCATACACTAATCGGGCCAATGTGGCATGATTTTCGCGAACTGCGACCGGCGTTTATCTCGGACTCAGGTGCCGCTGCGCGGCGTCAGACTCAAACTAACAACGACGCTTCGGGGGTACCCTCAGCGCGTAGCGGGACGCCTTTCCAGGACGTCCCCTACGGAGTCGCAGCCAGGCGATAATAATTATCCACGGCCCGTGGCCTTGTGCGTAGGGGCCGTCCCAAAGGGCGGCCCGCCGCGAACAGTTGGTCATTCCCAAAACTGGTCAATGTGGTATGATTTTCGCGAATGCGAACTGCGACCGGCGCGCCCTACAAGGGCGCCCACGACCTGCGGACGACCAACCAACCTCTCCGGCCTTTCGGCCACCTCCCCTATGAGGGGAGGCTTAACGACGAACGACATCGCCGAAGGCGATAAGCCACGAGCCACGATCCCCTAGCCCCTAGCTACTGGGGCCACCGGCCCCAATCCTCACGAAAGGAATGAAAAAAGGTCATGAAGACCCGTGTCTATCCTACGTCACGTAAACTTTTCGGTTTACTCGGTGACGTGACTATCATCACCCTAACTTACATACTCCTGACCTATCTGATTATCCCGCCTAGTGCGCGGGAAATACATCAGGCTTTATACTCGGGTATGCTGCCGATTGCTGTTATCTTTTCGGTCTTATTGTTCAGCATCAATGGTCTTTATACGATTGAACACAAGCGCTTCAGTGAAGTCCTGATCAGCTTGGCTGTCAGTCTCTTCCTGGTCCTCATCCTGGTCATGGCTTTGAGTTTTGTCATTCATGAATTCGCTTATTCCCGGGTCTTGATCGCTTCCAGTACGGCTGTACAGTTTGTCCTACTCGGTTTTTGGAAGCGGGCGGTCCAACATTGGGAACAGAGCCTTCATCCCGTCCGCCGGGTCATGATTATGGGCAACGAAGACGAATGCCGTCACGTCTACTACCGCATGAGTGCCCAGCCGCAGCTCAAAATGAAGCTCCAACAGGTCGTCATGGATCTGACCAGGGATTGGCGCAAAGAACTGGAATCTTCGGATATTGACATCGTTATCATCTGTTCGGACATCCCCATTGCCGTCAAGTCGGACATCGTCAACTACTGCACGGACAAGGAAATCCAGCCCTACATCATTCCCAGTTCCTACGAAATCTTCTGTAACGGTGCGATGCTCCAGAAAATCGACGACGTCCCGGTCTTTAGGCCCAAGAGCCTGCGCCTCAGCGTCGAACAGCGGGCTGTCAAGCGCACCGTGGACATCATCGTCTCGGCCATTGCCGCCGTCTGCGCCCTGCCCTTTGCCATCCCCGTAGCCATCGCCATCAAACTCGAAGACCATGGCCCTGTCCTTTACAGCCAGGTCCGCGTCGGCCGCTTCGGCAAAGAATATAAGGTCTACAAATTCCGTTCCATGCGCACGGACGCCGAAAAATATTCCGGCCCCCAGCTGGCCACGGACAACGACCCGCGCATCACGAAAGTAGGGAAATTCATTCGTGCCACCCGCCTTGACGAACTGCCGCAGATCCTCAACGTCCTCAACGGCGACATGAGCCTCGTCGGCCCGAGACCCGAACGGCCGTACTTCGTCGAACAATTCAAAAAAGAAAACCCCGAATACGCCTATCGCCATAACGTCAAACCGGGTATCACCGGTCTGGCCCAGGTCTTTGCCAAGTACAACACCACGCCTTATGACAAACTCGTCTACGACCTCATGTACATTGAAAATTACAGTATCTTAGAAGACTTCGTCATCATGATCCAGACCATCAAGATCCTAGTCACCAAGAGCGCCACCGAAGGCAAAGACGTTAGCGGTAAAGACTTAGACCTGAGCAAATTTGAACGCTAAAGCCTCCCCTGAGAAGGGGAGGTGGCCCGAAAGGGCCGAAGGGGTTCTTCCTATTTTTACAAAGGATGGATTGATTTATGCCTGCCAATTATTCTGTATTAATGTCTGTGTACTATAAAGAGCATCCCGATTACTTACGGCAAAGCATGCAAAGCATTTACGACCAGACCGTCCCGACCGACGACTTTGTCCTCGTCAGTGATGGACCCTTGACGCCGGAACTGGACGCTGTCATCGCCGACATGCAGCAACAATTTGGATCGCGCCTGCACGTCTGCCGTTTGTCGAAAAACGGCGGCCTTGGCAAGGCCTTGAACTTTGGTATCGGACAATGCAAAAACGACCTCGTCGCCCGCATGGACTCTGACGATGTCAGCCGTCCCGACCGTTGCCAACGACAACTTGCTATATTTCATGACCACCCAGAATACAGTTTGGTCAGCGGTATTGTAGAAGAATTCAGCGACACCATCACGAACGTCTCCGTTCGCCGCATCGTTCCTGAACATCAAGACGACATCATTGTCTTTGCTAAAAAACGCAATCCTTTCAACCATCCTTGCATTATGTACAAAAAAAGTGCCGTTCAGGCAGTGGGAAGCTATCAGGACTTCTACCTCCTAGAAGACTACTACCTCTGGATTCGCATGCTGCAGAACGGCTTCCAGGGATACAATCTGCAGGAACCCTTGCTGTGGATGCGGGCTGGCAGCGACATGTACAAACGCCGGGGCGGCTGGAAATACTTTTTGTCCCAGCATCGATTGCTGCAGTACATGCATCAATCTGGGTTCATCACAGTGGGGCCCTATCTCTTGGGGACGTTTGTGCGCTTAGGTGTTGCCATTGCACCGAATAGTCTGCGCAGCTTTATTTTTAATAATATTTTAAGAAGAAAAGCAAATAAACTTTCGGGGGGGGGTACTAGCCAAGTGTAAAATCTTAGCTGCTCCTGTCGTCTGGAGACAGCGGGGTGTTGTCTGTGGCTAACAATACTCCAAGCATCAGCATCATCATGCCGGCTTACAACAGCCGCGGCACCATTCGTGAAAGCATCCAGTCTGTCGTCAATCAGACTTTTACGGATTGGGAATTGCTGATCATTGATGACTGTTCCCCGGAATCGATGAAGGACATTGCCGAATCATTTCACGATGAACGGATTCGGTATATACGCCTTTTGAAAAACAGCGGCGTCGCAGCGGCCCGCAATACCGGCATTACGCAGGCAAAAGGCCGTTATATCGCCTTCCTTGACAGCGATGACCTTTGGCTGCCGGAAAAATTGGAAAAGCAGATTCAATTCATGGAAAAGAATCACTATGCTTTTACCTATACCTGGTATCGTCAATTTGTGACGACTCCGTCGCAGCCTATACGTCTGGTAAAAACGAAAGCATCCGTCGATTATCGGAGTCTTTTGCACGGCAATGATATCGGCTGCCTGACCGTCATGCTTGACAGGCAGCAAGTCCCGCATATTGAAATGCCGGGCAGTTATCATGAAGACTATATTACCTGGCTGAACATCCTCAAAGAAGGAATGAAAGCCTATTCCCTGCCGCAAGACTTGGCACGTTACCGGCTATCCAAAAAATCCCTCTCAGGCAATAAGAAAAAGAGCCTGACCTGGACTTGGAAAGTATACAGAGAAAGCCAGAATCTTTCCTTATTGGCGGCCAGTTGGTATATGGCTTGTTATATTGTAGGCGGGATAAAGAAGCACTATCTATAGTTAATATTAATTATTTATCCAAAGAAAGGAGTGTATTGATGAAACTGGCGATTTTATTGCTTTGCCATAAAAATGCAGAGCAAATCAACCTTTTCTTGGATACACTGAAACATCCGGATATTGAATTTTTTATTCACATGGATAAAAAGGCGAATATCATTGATCAGATAGAACAGAGACCGGATATTCACATTTTGCCAGATTGTCTCCGCGTAGATGTTCGATGGGGCGAATTTTCGCAGACGCAGGCTACGTTGAATTTATTTTCGGCGGCCAGTGAGCTGGGGGAATTTGATTACTATTGGGTATGCAGCGGACAGGATTTCCCTATTGTTAGTGCTGACAGAATTATTGACTATTTCCAAAAACATGCCGGGGAAAATTTTGTGAGCCTCTGGCCTTCTTATTCTTATAATAATACAAATAAGAAGACTCATCTTGACAAGAGAAATGACCTGTATTTCCCGACTTTCCTTATGGGAAGAACCTTAATAAAACGGTTAATAAAGCGTATTTATATAGAAATTTCGGGGGGGGTGGAATCATACTTATGCATGCTTTTTACGGCCGGAATATGCATCTAAGTTCTGCTTCTATTATGGCCCTTCCTGGGTTTGCCTTTCACAAGACTTCGTGGAATGGATGCTGACATATTTGAAAGAGCATCCCGCTTTTATTAAGTATTTGCTCAATTCATTGAATCCGGACGAATCGATTTTCCAGACATTATTGATGATGTCTCCGTATAGAAAGACGAGATGCGATTACTTGCATTACGTCGATTGGTCCGAACGAATTGGTAAACCGAAAAATAGCCCCAATACGCTTGTGCTGAGCGACTATGAAAAAATCAAAAAATCTGGCTATTTGATGGCACGAAAATTTGATGTGAATGTCGATAAAGAAATCATAGCAAAATTAGCAAAATTTGAATAATCCATAATATTTTGAGGAGATAAAGAAAGGACTTTGATTATGCCAGCGATTAGCGTGATTGTGCCTGTATACAATGCCGAAAAATACCTAGATCGATGTGTGAAGTCTATCATCAATCAGACTTTTTCCGACTTTGAATTGATTTTAGTTGATGACGGATCGCCAGATAATTCAGGGGCACTCTGTGATGAATGGAGTAAAAAAGATGCGAGAATCAAGGTCATTCATCAAAAAAATGCAGGTGCAGGGGCGGCTCGCAACGCTGGCTTGGCAATTGCAATAGGAGATTATATTAACTTTGTGGATAGTGACGATTGGATTTCTCCAGAAATGTATGAAATATTATATAACTCGCTTCAAAAATCGTCTGCAACTATTGCAATGACAGGAATGGTTAGCAAATCTCGTTATGAAGAATCCGCAAAGATAGATGCTGCACAAATTCATTATACGATGAAAGATACCAGGGAAATGCTGAAGAGATTTTTTCGGGTGAACGGAGAAGATTCCAGCATCATCAGTGTGTGTGGGCGATTGATTGATCGAAAAATTTTGCAAAATTTTAGATTTGTAGAAGGAACCATATCTGAAGATGTTTCGGCAGCCTTTTTTATGTGTGTTAATAGCCCCAAAACAGTAGTAGTTAATGTTCCTATGTATAATTATTTTCAAAATACATCTGGTGTGACCAAAAGTAAGGTGACGAAACGAGATTTTGAGTATATTCAGGCATTTCAACGAATATATAGCTACATCAATTCGAATGTGCCGGACTTTTCATATTATGCAAAAATGAATGTTTTACGCTCTCAATTTACCATTTTATCTAAGATGAAATTATATGGGTATGATAAAAATGATAGAGAAGTGAAGAAGGCATATTCTTCATTGAAAAAAATCATTCGCAGTAATGTCTTTACATTACTGAAATGGAAGATGCCTGTTAGTAGAAAGATATTATTATTATGGGATTGCATTTAATAGAGTATGTAACGTTAGATGAGGTGATTCATTGATATGGATACCGTGACTATTGAAGATACAAAACACCATAAAATTATTATGGCATTTAACTTTTTGATTGCACTATATCCGATTATTGGAACTTACGCTGTACCCGGAATTACTTTTTTAGGTGTTAATGAGTTGCTAGGGGTGATAATAATTATTGCCTATTTGGTTTCTTATAATATGAATGTAAGTATGAAGAAATTTCAAAGCTTCTATCTTATATTTATTATTTATTCAACGATTATATCCTTACTAATATTTACTACTTTGCCGGATATGGGGGATATGAGGCCAATCAATAGACCTTTAAGAAATATAGTACAATTTTTTTTAATAGCTGTTTTAGGCACACGTTTGTTTAATTTACAAGCCTTTTTGAAATACTATATTTTAGGAGGGACAGCTGTATCTGTTTTTTTAATATTGCAAAATATAATGTTTCTTTTTTTTAATGTGCCCATACCGTGGTTATTACCAGGATTACCATTGAATTATTCGATTGTGGATCAAGCTAGCTATTATGCTCACTATATTCCTAAATATTACCATTATGGTGATAGCTTAAGAGCGACAGGCGGTTTTACAGAACCTACAAGTTTTGCATCATATGTCTTACCGTTGGTAGCGATATTGTTAATTATAAAGTTTATTGATAAGAAACAATGGCATATAAATATTTCATCAAGAAAAATTAATATAGCTATCCTTATCAGTACCACGGCAGTCTTATTATCGACATCTGCAACAGGAATAATTATACTATTCCTTGTTTATTTGATTGCGGCTGTAAAATATTTAGGGAAAACTAACATTGTTTATGCAATAGGCTTTGGTATTTTTATCGGATTAGTAATTTTAGGTGTTTTTTACTATATACAAGCAAGTGATTGGGGACAAATGCTTCTTACTAGGTTGACTGAAATCGATATATCCGCTGGTGCAGATGAAACCTCAGGGAATCAAAGAATTATACGTGGCTTTGCAGTATGGTACAATTTACCGTTAATAATGCAATTCATAGGAACTGGATTTGGCAATATATCGAATGTATTAATTACATATAGTATTACAACACCTTTTGATCCATCTTTCGGAAGTGCCTATATGGGAGCTATTGCAGAAGTTTTAGTATCGACAGGAATAATAGGAGTAATTATATTTTTCCTATATATTATAAGTGTTATTCACAGTAACACAGTGTTTTTATTGGAACTGATAGCTACTTTTTTTGTGTTGATGCTTTCATTGAATATGTTAGCTTCAGGGACATTTGTTTTGATTTTAGTTGCAATGACTGGAATAGTTTCTTATAAATCAAGTTTTCATTTATAATTTCGTGAAATATATGAGGAAATAATATGCCAAAGTGGAAAATAGCATGTATTGTTTTAAATTATAAAGATTCAAAAACGACAGAGGAATATGTAAGATTTGCTAAAAATCTTGCCTTTTATGACTATATTATCGTAGTAGATAATTGCTCGCCTGATGATTCCTATGAAAGACTATTAAAAATCCAGGGGGAAAATGTCATTGTTTGCAAAACCTCAAAAAACGGAGGATATGGGGCAGGGAATAATTACGGTATAAAATTGGCTAAAAAACTTGGATGTTCAGTAGCCTTCGTGTCAAATCCAGATGTTGCATATACGAGAGAGTGTGTACAGCATATGATAGATTTTCTTAAACAAAATGATGATTATGCAGCCATTGCTCCTGTCCAATATAATGGCTATAGCAAGCAACGTCGAGATGATACTGCGTGGGCATTGCCTACCTATACTAGCTATGTTATTGGTTCATTATATATTTTGAGGCATTTTTTATCTATTCCGCGATATGTGTTATCACATAATCAGCAGGTAGACTGTGTTACAGGGGCATTTTTAGCCGTAAAAATTGATGAATTTCTTGCAGCTGGCGCTTATGATGAAAATATTTTCCTTTATTGTGAAGAATCAACTTTAGGATACCGACTGAAGCAAAAAGGATATAAAACCTATTTATTAGTGGATGAAAAGTATGATCACTATGAATCGACAAGTATCAAGAAAAGTGTTCCCAATATAGTGAATCGAGTTCGAATGATATATATAAGCCGTTTAATTTATTTAAAAGACTATTTAAAGGTTAACAAGGTTCAATTGATATTGGCGAAGATATGCTTTTCCATAGCTGTTTTTGAAGAGAAATTAAAAATACCGATTCGAAGAATTATGAGTAAATAAAAAATGAGGGAGAGAATGATGGGAAAAAAATTAAGTGAAAGAGAAATTCAACTATCAATATTAAAAATTTTGCGATATTTTGATAGCTATTGTAAAAAATATAAATTAAGATACTATTTAACAGGAGGAACTTTATTAGGAGCAATTCGCCATAAGGGTTTTATACCATGGGATGATGATATTGATGTATGCATGCCGCGGCCTGATTATGAAAGATTACTTATAATATTTAAGGATAATGCGAATGAAAAATATTCACTTTCTTCTTATGATGTAGGTAATAGCTATCGTCCGTATGTAAAAATTTTAGATTTAACGACTAAAGTAATAGCAAAAACCAGTGAAGATGAGCAGCACTTATGGATTGATGTATTACCCATAGATGGCTTGCCTGATAGTGAGGATGAGATAAAAAAGATTTATTGGTTATGTAACATATATAGAGATACATTAAATTTAACGAGGTGCAAACTTGGAACCGGTAAGACCCCTTTACGACGTATGTGTAAATACATTTTGCAACCATTGGCAAGATTGTATGGAGAAAATCGGCTTATAAAGAAAATAGAAACCGTAGCACGTAGTCATAAATATGAAAGCAGCAAGAATGTGGGGGCAATTACATGGGGGCTGTATGGTCCAAGAGAAAAAATGTTAAAACACGAATTTGAAAAATCGGTAGAAGTAACATTTGAAGGAAGTCAATATCCAGCATTTTCCTGCTGGCGAAGTTATTTGTCAAATTTATATGGTGATTATATGAAGCTTCCTCCTATTGAAAAAAGGAAGACTCATGAGATAGAAGCATATCAATTAGATGAATAAATAAAAGTTCTTACGTAATTTTTTAACGGACTATGTTATTTTATTATAATTTCATATACTTTGATTCAATTGCATGAAAATACTTTTTTAAAAATAAAATATAAAATTTTATATCCAGTTGTTTGATTTTTTAGGGAGTGAGCTATATGAATTATGCAGTAATTATTGCCGGCGGCTCTGGTCATCGTATGGGACAGGATATTCCTAAGCAATTTATTAATGTTTATGACAAACCTGTTTTGATTTATACGTTAGAGGGATTTCAAAAGCATCCTCAAATTGATGCCATTGAAGTTGTTTGTATTGATGGTTGGCATGATGTTCTTCGTGCCTATGCGAAACAGTTTAATATCACTAAGTTGAGATGGATTGTTTCTGGTGGAGAAACTGGGCAGGAATCCATTCGTAACGGTGTTTATAATTTAGAGGGGAAAGTTAGTGATGATGATATTGTCATTATCCACGATGGTATTCGGCCACTTGTGGATGATTCTGTATTAACGGATGTGTTAGTGAAGGCTGCAAAGTTTGGGAATGCTGTTACTTCTATGCCGTATAATGAACAAATTTTTGTTATAAGCAAAGAAGATGAAACAACAACGACGCAATATATCCCAAGAGAAACTTTAAGACGTGTTTCTACACCTCAAGCTTATCGGTTTGATATTCTTGATCAAAAATATCATGAAGCTTTTGAAAAAAAGATTGGTATTTTGGGTTCCTCTTATACGAATACTATGATGGTAGAATTAGGAGAAACATTGCATTTTGCTGCTGGATCAGATAAAAATATTAAATTAACGACAAAGGATGACTTAGAATTATTTAAAGCGTATTTAAAGGCGGATAAAGATTCCTGGTTGAAATGAGGTTTATATTATGAAAGTCTATTGGAATGCATTGTATCAAGATGATATACGAAAAGTAGCAGAATATGATTTGCCTTGGGAAAAAATGAAAGATTCATCTATTTTAATTTCGGGGGCTACTGGTCTTATTGGTTCTTTTTTGGTAGATGTCCTCATGTATCGAAATAAATGGTTCGATATGAACTGTAAGGTGTATGCTATAGGCAGAAATGAGCAAAAAGCGAAAAATCGTTTTGCATATTGCTTCGAGAATCCAGTGTTTTCTTTTTTTTCTCATGATATTAATTTACCGATGACAGGGCAATGGGATAATATAGACTATGTAGTACATTTAGCAAGTAATACACATCCCAAAGCATATTCGACGGATCCGATTGGTACGATTACGACAAATATTATTGGTGTAAAAAATATGCTTGATTTTAGCGTCCAATATCATGCTAAGCGGTTTGCTTTTGCTTCGTCTAATGAAATTTATGGTGAGAATAGAGGTGATCAGGAATTATTTGATGAAAACTACTGCGGTTACATTGATTGTAATACTATGCGGGCTGGATATCCTGAAAGTAAGCGGTGTGGTGAAGCACTGTGTCAGGCTTATCAACATCAAAAAGGGTTGGATATTGTCATTCCCCGATTAACAAGATCCTATGGACCGACGATGTTAGCTAGTGATACGAAGGCTATTAGTCAATTTATTAAAAAAGCTGTTCAAGGCGAAGATATTGTCTTAAAAAGCGAAGGTAATCAATATTATTCCTATACTTATGTGGCAGATGCTGTTTCAGGACTACTGACAGTTTTATTAAAAGGGAAATCCGGTGAGGCGTATAATATTGCCGATATTTCTTCAGATATTCGATTGAAAGATTTAGCTAGTATTTTGGCGAATATGTCTGACAAAGAAGTTGTGTTCGAACTTCCCGATGCTGTAGAAAAAGCAGGTTATAGTAAAGCCACAAAAGCTCGGCTGGATGGAAGTAAGATAAAAGAATTGGGATGGCAGCCTTTATATGACATAAAGACTGGATTAGAGAGAACTGTAGATATTTTAAAACGATTGTAGGTGTATCAAACGAAAATTATTACGGAAGCTGAATTTATAAAAAAATATGGATTCTGCAAAGATAATACTCGACATTATGAGGGATATATTACTAATATGAGGTATTGTTTGGCTGGAGAAAAACTAAATGAACTTATATCTATTTATAATACTGGGCGAAGTTTTCTTATTAATGCTGTGAATTCAGATGATTGGTATAATACATTAAGATTGACTGACTCGGTATCCATTCTTTGGCATCGCCATACTTACTTGCTCATGTCGGCATTATTATTTAATCATTGTTTAGATTATTTCTATCAGATTCTTTGGTCTTTTCTTGACTCAGTAGAATGGAAGAACCAGAAAGATATTAAGGAACATTTAAAAGGATGTAGAGAGAGAAAAATTAAAAGGAGTGTAAAAAATTAGGTGAATATTATGGAGAAAAAAGTATTCCTAATTATGAAATTATAAAACGTACTCAAGATGTATATGACTCATGCCATAAGATGAGAAATGATTTGGTTAATAACCTTAAGCATAGAGGCTACATTATTTGTGATGATTTAGAACCCAAATTTATTAATGCAATTTGGAAAAATGAAGATGGGTCTGAAATCACTTCAAATGACTATACTACTCGCTTTTCTTTAGCTGATGAAGAAGAAATTGTATTAGAATGTTTTGAACGAATCACTCCATTGATTGATGAATATGTCAAGTTTTTAGATCCAACAAACTTTTTTCAGGAAGAAAACGGAAACATAATGATAGGAAAAATTAAAGATTTTCCAGGTTGGAAAATTTAAACAACACTTTACAACTTTTACGCTACTTCGGAAGTTGACGAGTCCAGTTTACATAAAGTCTGAACTAAGTCCGTTGGATTTTTTATGGGTTAGGCCTTAGCGACCAAAGTGCAAAAAAATATTTCATGCTGTATTTGCCAGTTTATATGACTTCGCAGTTCTTGCATATTTGCGTTTTTGGTATTTCACAAAAGGCTCATTTAGATACGGCAGCATTTTCAGGTTCTTGTAATTCTGGCGAAGAAAACGAAGAGAGGGGAATGCTTGTAAAAACAGCTGGGCCATGATTGGCTAGGTCAGCAGGAATTGCGTGGGCCGTGTCGCCGTAGAAAAATATTGAGAAAAGAAACGAAACAGACTACCAATAATCGAATTTTCGAGGTATAATGAATTCATCGCGTAACTCCTTTGGAATGATGTTTTTGAGCAGATTCATTATACTTCAATGTGTGGTTACGCGATATTTATTTGTTCAAAAGTTGTAAACTGCTGCTGAATATAAGCGATACAAAATCTGAGAGAGAGATTTGCGTGGATGATTTTGACGATGGGATAAATTGACAGATGAATTTCTTGGGATTTATGTAGAGAAAGTGGACGTGAGATTATGAAGGTATATTTAAAATGCGGAATTTGTAAAGAAAATATTCCTGATTTACAAAGACTTGTAATTCCTCAAAATTTTTGTATTCAGTGCTATGAAGAAAATGGTGAAATTAAATTTTTCTATCCTAATGAGAAATTAATTTATAAAGCTTTAGACAATTTGGTGTTAGTATATGATTTACTTGAAAATATTTATTTTCCAGATAAAGAATTATATGAAAAGGAATCTTATGCATTACCAATAGAGATTGCTTCAGGTGGATTTAATTCAGATAATCCTATCTCTAAAACCAAACTACAGCAATTTGTTCAGGAAATCAGGACAGATGCTTTGTGTAAAACCGTACTACCAGATTTAAATAAAATGATTTATTTAAATGATTGTCAGTACATTGTTAGTGCAATTCAAAATACACTTGAGGATTTAGATAATTGCTTTATTGATTTTTATGTTTATTTGTCAACTGTTGATTCTACAGCTATCCAATTTAGTGAAGATGGAATCCATATCGCGATGTCTCGTGTTGGGAGAAAGTGTTCATTTTGTATTGAAAATTATTTTGCCAAAATGAATGCTGTTTTAGATCTTTTTTGTAAACTGATGTATGAAATTGAGAAACCACAAGAAGATTTTTCTACTATTCCCAGGTTGAGAGGAAATAATAAAGCCTATGGACAGGCAAAATATTTAAAAATTTGGAAGACACCAGGGACTCTTTTTGAAAGAGATGAATTTATTAGAATGATTCTTAGTATACGAAATCACGTTATACATAATGGCTCCCTTGAAATGAATCCTAAGGTTTTTATTGTGAAGAATGAGGGAAATATTGTCGAACGTTACTTACTTGTACCAGATATCGAAAATGACCATTTAGTGCGATGGGAAAATCGCAATCAGTTTTATAGTACAGAGACGAAATGGAATGATTTTCTCCCTAAAATTCATAGAGAATTTTTGGAAAGAACACTAAAGACAATAAAATATATTCTGGGAGATAAGTTAACCGATGATTTTATGTAGGGGACAATTATGGAAAAACTAAATCTTGATTCGATTTTTAATGATTCTCAATTATGTCAAAAAGCATATAAAAAATTAAAATCGGATGTGTATTATGATAAGACACAAGTTATCCTGAAGAAAGAAATTGTTGAATTTGAAGCTAATAAGAAATCGGCTAAAGAGCTGGATGATTCTTTAATCGAGATATGGAAAAAATTAGTCCATTCAACGGACGATGAATGGACTAATTATATTAAAAAAGAAATTCTTTATGGTATCCACTGTATCTTCTTGCCCAAAAAGTTAAAAGAAAATCAGGAGAAAGATTCTTGTATTATTTCTAATGTGAAAGATAATTTACATGAAATAGAAGTGAATGAGGTCCAAGCTTTTATTCAATTGCCTGTTATTGGACATATCCTAAGTGTCCTTTGGATTTTAACAATTGGTGTAAAGCTTGATAAGAAGATGACGAACTGTTATGGAAATCGTCTTCGGGAAGATGTGTATCAAGCTAAAAGATGCTGTAAGAAAATAGGAAAGATTACTTTTTCACCTTATTTGTTTAAACCATATTATTTAGAATACGAAAAATGGCAAGATAATGCATTAAAAACTGCAGAGCAGCATCTCAAAGATAATGATGAAATCTTGATTTTTACTTTGGATTTTTATCGCTTTTATTATTCCTTGGATATCACAGAACGCTTTATGCAGAGGATTTTCAAGGAAATTTATCCGTCATGTAAAGATAGACAAGAGAAAAAATGTTTAAAACGGTTAAATGTTCTGATGAGTATGATCATAAAAACTTATGCCCAAAAGTACAAGAAATATTTTCCAGGGATAAAGAGAAATATTCTTCCTATTGGCTTTTTACCCTCTAATATTTTGGCTAATTATGTACTTAAGCAGTTCGATGACCAAATCATTAATTCCTGGAATCCCCTGTATTTTGGTCGTTATGTCGATGATATTATCGTTGTTGATAAAATAAGTCCTAATCATCCTTTGTATAAACAGATTAGGACAGGGGAAATAACGATGCTTGAGTTTATTGCGAACTATTTTAGTTCTTGTTTTAAGTCAGGTATTTTATATGGGAATATAAACACACATAAGTATCGATTGGGTTCATATCTATTGCCGCCTTTATTAAAAAAAACGAAGATTTTTTTCAATATGAAAAAATGCAAAATTTTTTATTTTTCGCCCGAAAATTCTACCGAATTATTGACTACGTTTCGAAAACATCTGGAAGAAAATAAAAGTGAGTTCCGTTTTTTGCCGGAAGATGAAATTACTTTTCAGGAAAACGATTATACTAAGCTTTTTGATATCGACCAGCATGAAATTAACAAGTTCAAGGATATATCGGGAATTCGGCTTAATAAATATAATTTGTCTAAATTTTTAGCGAAGCAGCAGCAAATCACTTCGTATCACTTGCGCAGGGATAATCGACTTCTTAATAAGTTCATAAAATCGCTGACAGACACCCAATTAATCGATAATTATGTGTTGTGGGAACGGATTATTACGATTTTAGGTTTGCAGAAAGAAAAAAAACAGCTTGTTGATATAGTCCTGAAAATAGGTAAGTCAATTAATAAAATAAGTTATACTAATCAGGCTGTTGCACGCAATATGCGTTTGTCTTTATATCGCTTTTTGTTTTTTGATTTGTGTCGTGTTCAGAGTGCTCTCTGCCTTTTTTCAAATTCTCACGATGACTGTTTTAAACCGTACAAGAATTGTCATTTGCTGAAAAGGCGATTTTCGACGTTTTGCCGTTTAAGTGTTGCTTATGAGAGAGCGCGGATGGGGGACAAGTACCTATATGCTATTTGGCCTGACGTGTTTCTCATTTGCCAGAATTCCCTTAAACAGAAAAGGGATGTTGGGTACAAGCCATATTCTCGCAATGATTTACAGACTACATTTAGATTGTTAGCAGATGCAGGAAAAAAATGGAGCTTTATTAAAATTAAATTGCAGAAATATAAATATTATCCATATTTGATTCAAAATTATGATATTCTATTGGCACAGCAATGCATTTCTTTAGCTTCTGCATCAAAACAGCCCGGTCTTGGGAGTCCTTTTTCTGCACATATTTATGATGAGACTTTTGAGTTATTTCTTGAAGTCAATTTTCAATTCAAACTGGATTCATTGGATAAAACAGAAGGCGAAAGTGAGTATACTCATGGGTATTCTATTGAGGAAGTGAATGGAAAATCTGGTTATACTCGGAGAATTGCCATTATGAATGAACCCAAAAAGAAGTTTAAGATTGCTATTTCCAATATTAAGATAAAGCATGAAGATACGGAAAAGAACTTAGTGCGATTGCCCACTACGACACCGGCGAGATGGGAAGATATTTCTTGCCTAGTCAATGGTGCCTTGAAGAATCATGCGGACATATTGGTCATGCCGGAATGCTGTCTTCCTTTTTCGTGGCTGAGTAGTTTAGCACATACGTGTAAGAAAAATGATTTGGCTGTAATTACGGGGCTGGAGCATCTTATTGTGGGGGAAAAGGTCTATAATCTGGTAGCCGTTATTTTGCCTTTTAAGGAGAATAATATCCCCTGTGCCCTTATTGTGCTGCATCCGAAGAATCATTTTTCACCGAAAGAATTCGAAAGCTTATTTGAACGGGGATTTGTTCCGATGGATGCGGACCATTTGTTAGGGCCGGGTCAGGCGCAGTATGAATTGTACAAGTGGCACGATTTGTATTTTTCGGTATATTGCTGTTTTGAACTGTCATCGATTACGGAAAGGGCCTTATTCCAAAGCTATGCCGATGCTGTTTTTGCTGTCGAATGGAATCAGGACATCTATTATTATCAGAATATTTTGGAAGCTCTGGCTCGTGATCTGCACTGCTACTGTATTCAGGCCAATTCGTCTGACTACGGTGACAGCCGCATTACGCAGCCGTCCAAACATGATAATCAAGATATCCTGCGCGTCAAAGGCGGAGAGGCATCGACAGTGTTAGTTGGGACGATTGATATCGAGCAGCTGAGGTTCTTCCAGTGCAAAGGCTTTGGGGAACAAAAAGCGGATCGCCGTTTTAAACCGACGCCGCCATGCTTTAAAAAGGACATCGTAGGCAGGAAGCTACGCCACGAAAAATTATTCTAGATACGGAGAAGTTATATTATGAGCCTTCGTCAAGTCGTTAAAAATATTTCTTATTCTTTTGGCGCGAACATTGTATCATTAGGCGTTTCTGTTTTAATGGTCATGTTCGTGCCGAAGCTGCTGCCAGTGGAAGACTACGGGAAGTGGCAGCTGTTTTTGTTTTATTTTTCCTACTTAGGCTTCCTGCATTTTGGCTGGGAAGACGGTATTTACTTGCGCTATGCTGGAAAGAGCTTCAGCGAACTGAGTCCGCGTGTTTTTTCCGGGCAGTTTCTTGGGATTGTGATTCTGCAGTTAGTCCTGGCCGGTCTGGCATTTTTGTTTTCCCAGGTTTTCATTGCCGACCCGATAAAGCAGACCGTATTTGTTTGTGCGGCCAGCCTGGCGGTTTTCGTCAATTTTAATACGGGCTGCAACTTTATCATGCAGATTACAAACCGGATCAAGGATTATGCCCGCATCGTCTTGTCGGAGCAAATCGTCCTGCTGCTCTTGGTCTTTTCCTTTTTGCTGCTGGGCTTTAACCAGTTCCGCTATATGTATGCGGCAAAACTGGGCTCTGTAGCGGCGGTCTCTGTACTGTGTTTTTATTTATGCCGCCATTTGTGGACGACGCATATCGACAGCGTCCGTGATATTTGCCGTGAAGCGGGACTGAATCTGGAAGTTGGCATCAAGTTGATGTTTGCAAACATTGCCAGTATGCTGATTATTGGCATTGTTCGTTATGGCATTTCTATTGGCTGGGATGTATCTACTTTTGGCAAAGTCTCGCTGACCCTAGGCGTTTCAAATTTCCTGATGGTTTTTATTAATTCGGTCAGCGTTGTTTTTTTCCCAATCTTAAAACGGATGGATAAGCAACGATTGCCGGAAATGTATATGCAAATCAGGACCATTCTGGCCTGCGTTCTGTTTTTTATGCTGATTTTCTATTATCCGATTAAGGAAATATTATCATGGTGGTTGCCGAAATATGCAGATAGCTTGATCTACATGTCTGTCCTTTTCCCAGTATGCCTTTTTGAAAGCAAGGTCAGTTTGCTGATCAACACCTATCTGAAGAGCCTCCGAAAAGAGGCTTTGATGCTCAAAATCAACCTGATTAGCGTTGGCGTAGCAGCTATCGTAACTTTTTTGACAATCGAAGTGTTGCATAATTTAAACGCAGCCGTTTTTTCTATCGTATTCCTCTATGCCTTTCGTTGTGAAATGGCAGAGCACTACATGGGACATATACTCCAACTGAAATTAAAAAAAGCAATCTTAGCTGAACTATTCATGGCAGCTATATTCATTACTACCAGTGTATTATTGGATAACTGGCTGTGTACCATCATTTATGCCGTGGCTTATTTGGGATATATGATTGCAAATAAAAACAGAGTAGTATCTGTTAAAAGGATGATGCGTCGAGGATAGAATGAGTTCAAAATATTTAATTTTATATTGACGGGAAGTGTTCATTATATGACAATTTTTACAGACAGACAGACAGACAGACAGACATTATAAAAACTCCGGCATTACGTAATTCTGCTCTGGAACTTTTACGTATTATCGCTATGTTTATCATTATTATTCACCATTTTGGGGTACATGGCATTGATCCCTATTTTGGAAAATATTTAAATGAAAATTGGACTTTTCATAATCTTCCCTGGCAGTATATTTTTACTCAAATTGTATGTTGGGGCGGTAATTTAGGGAATTCTATTTTTATTCTGATTACAGGATATTTTCTGATTGACAGGAAGGTTAATTATAAAAAAATCTTACTGTTGCTTAGTACACTTTTCTTTTACTCATGGATTATCATGATGATTTTATATGGTGGCCATTTTGTGACTTTTTCTTTAAAAGGCATGATAAAATCATTGATTCCCATTTGGTTTGGTGGTAACTGGTTTGTTTCTTGTTATA
>NZ_JANFQH010000016.1:0-1366 GCF_024436295.1 Megasphaera sp. SC8-1
GGTAGTGTCAAGATTCTTTCGCAAATTCATTTCATCCGCCAGTAAATATCAGCATCAGATGTATGGATTTTCCTCATCAGCTGGCTGCTCAATTTCCATCTTGAATAGGTGCTCCATGTCCATATAGCGTTTGGAGCCCCATTCTGAGGCGGCTACATGGCGAAGTCTGGCACAAACGAGCATTAGAGCACTGTTGCCGTCAGGAAAGGCACCAATGGCCCTTGTACGGCGGCGTATCTCGCGATTCACCCGTTCCGTCAGGTTATTCGTGCGGATCCGGCTCCAATGTTCGGTCGGAAAATCCATGTAGGTCAAGGTTTCTTCCACACTTTCCTCGACTTTCTTGGCTGCGGACAGGAGCTTCATCTCACGGAGCTTAGCAGCAATGGAAACCGCTTTTTCCTGAGCGGCTTCTTTGCTCTCCTGCGCATGAATTGCCTTGAGCATCAAGGTAACCTGCTTCATCTTATTCTTTGGTGTCACTGTGAAGACGTTCCGGTAAAAATGGACCGTGCAGCGTTGGTATTTGGCTTCAGGAAAGACTTCAGGGATGCTTTCCAGCATGCCAAGGCATTTATCGCCGACAATGAGACGCACGCCTGCAAGGCCGCGGCCTTTGAGCCAGGTGAAAAAGTTCAGCCAGCTTTCCTTGTCCTCTTTCATGCCCTCCGCTGCGCCGAGGATCTCACGGAATCCGTCTTTATTGACGCCAATGGCGACTAAAACAGAGACATTCTGAATCTCGCCACCCCAGCAGCGCTTGAGGTAGATGCCGTCGACGTAAACATACGGGTATTCGCCCGTTAAGGGACGCTGACGCCATTCTTCGATGTGCTTGTATGCTTTCTGGTTGAGGTTGCTGATGGTGCCAGAGGAGACCTTCGTGCCCCAAAGCGTTTCGGTGATGTCTTCAACACGGCGCACGGATACGCCGGCGAGGTACATCTCAATAAGAGCTTCCTCGACTGAGCATTCACGGCGTTTATAGCGCTCGATGATGGCCGTCTCGAACTGGATGCCCTTGAGCTTCGGCACGCGCAGCCGGACTTCTCCGGATGTTGTGCCGAAATTCCGCTCGTAATGACCGGAACGGTAGCCCTTACGGTCTCCCGTCCGCTCATACTTGCCAGCGCGGACGAGTTCGTCCGCCTCGTGGTCGAGCAGGGCATTCAGCGTTTCTTCTACGCTGTCGCGTACGAGATCCTTTAAATTATTCTTTATAAGATCCTCGTTAAGTTGTATAATGTTATCAGACATGGTCTATTGCCTCCTTACGAATTTTGTGTGGTAACTTAATTGTACTAGCGGCAATAGACTATGTCTATTTTTTATGAAATTGAATTTGCGAAATATATTTTACCTTATC
>NZ_JANFQH010000017.1:0-10948 GCF_024436295.1 Megasphaera sp. SC8-1
AATTACTATTATTCCTATTATTGTTTCCATACTAAGTGCTGTTATATCTTGGAAAATATATAAAATCAATGAAAAGTCAAATAAAGATAGAGAAGAAAGGGAAAAAATACATGAAGTGAGCCAAATATTTCCTTATGTTCTCGATTCAGAGTATCGATTGAATTCAGTTAAAGTTTGCAATAACAGCGATTATCCTATATATGATGTGATGATTTTAGAGGGAATCAATACTTCCAATATATATGCTGGTGAAAATTGTTGTCAAGCAGAATATATTAGGCTTATAGCTCCTTTAGAACATGTAACTATTCGAGTACAGAATAGAGGCTTAGGGATGTGTAAATTTTTGGTTGTTGGTATTTTTTTTAGAGACTATCTTGGAAATGAATGGTTTCGGGATAGTTATGGGACTTTTAAAGAGGCGAAAGGTTATAAAGAATTGCTAGCTAGAAAGAAACTGATTTTTGCACCATATTCTGAAAGCAGAAATATTGTTGATAAACGTCCTTATAGAAATTGAATATACTGATAATCTAGAAATATCTAATTGTAAATGTCAATGAAAAAGTGAAATATGTGATCACGAATTTTTGAGCCACCATGATTATGAAAAAATATTTACATCCAATCATAAACAATCCGGTTGCGGTGATTTCACCGCAGCCGGATTGTTTTGTTAATAAAAAATAATATATTGTCCCAATATTGAAAAAAATGTCCCAATAAGTTATAATGACAGGAGAAATAAGAGATGCTGTAAAGTGTAAGGAGCTGGAGTGTGATGAAAAAAAAAGATATTGTAAATTTAATTAAATGTTATGCAGAAGGTAATGATGCTGGATTTAGGACTACAGCTTATCAAATTGCCAAAGAATTCGATCAAAGTGGAGATACCCAATTAGGACTTTATCTTATGTCACTATTATCAGATGCCAATACGTTTGTACCACAAGTGCAGGAAAGTAAAGAAACATATACCGGATTGCAATATCTTGATAAGGCTTCTGCTTGTGAAGAAATGCTGCTTTTACCAGACGTAATTATGAATGATATATTAGGGATTGTAAATGCTATTAATCATCATATGGGGATTCATCGTTTCTTATTTGAAGGGGCTCCTGGTACAGGAAAAACAGAAGCAGTAAAACAACTTGGCAGAATTTTAAATCGAGATGTTTATATGGTGAACTTCTCTGAACTTATTGACAGTAGATTAGGGCAGACTGCAAAAAATATAGTAGCTTTATTTAAAGAAATGAATGGGATTTATCAAAAATATAATATGATTTTCTTATTTGATGAAATTGATGCATTGGCTTTAGATAGAACAAATAATAATGATTTACGGGAAATGGGAAGAGCTACTTCTACTTTATTGAAATGTCTTGATTTACTGGATAAGGATATTATTTTAGTTGCGACAACCAATCTATATTCCTATTTTGACAGAGCTTTAATCAGGAGATTTGATTCGGTTATTAGTTTTAATCGATATACACAGGACGATTTGTTGGATATTGCTGAGAAAATTTTAAACCGATATTTAGATCAATTGCATTTAAAAAATCGGGATGTTCGGCTGTTTCGTAAAATTATGAAATTAATGGATCAATTACCTTATCCTGGGGATTTGAAGAATATAGTCCGTACGGCTGTAGCTTTTAGCAACCCTAATGACGAATGTGATTATTTTAGACGATTATATAGCGCAATTTGTGGTAAAAATCCGGATAATTTAAGTGAATTAAAAAAACAAAAATTTACAGTAAGAGAGATGGCTATACTCACAAATAAATCTAAAAGTACTATTGATAGAGAGCTTAAGGAGGCGTTATAAATGAATAACTTATTGGAGTTAAAGGGGGAATTCCAACATAAGTCAAATCAAGCTAGAGGGGGGAGCATCTCACTAAAAAAAGGACAAGTAGTTAAGGCCGACCATTTACTGGAGCTAGCTAATGATTTACAAAAAATAGCTGATTATTGGTCTGTACATCCAGAGATTGAAGGTGCTTTAGTTAGCGCGCATTATGTTCGCATCGTTCCTAAATCAAGTCGATTGCAATTTTTGCTTTCATGTACTAATAATTCCCCCAATGATTTTATAGTAGGGGCAAAATTTGAGACTACTGTTGATATAATCGATCCGGAATCCCATGCTCACCATGTTTTTACGTATTTTATCCCGTTAACAGCACTTGTTCAGACCATAGCTGTTTTAAAAAAAGTGTATGACGTTTTGAAAGAAAACTATCAGGGTAAGCTTTCATATGAAGATGTGGAAGAATTAAAAAAAGGAACATTCGTGTGTGATGGTTTATCTAAAACCAGGTTTCTTCAAACTATTGTAGATAGTTCGAATATTCAATGTTTTCGTATTGATACATTGGAAAAGGATATTCATGAAGCATGTATTATAACAATTTATAAAACTAAAGTAAAAACACGGGAGTTGTTAGGGAAATTTGGTATTTCGATTCCAGAAAGCAGAATTCTCAATCAGCTCACGATTCAAATGAATCCAGAAGAAATACATATGTTGTTGGAAAAAGCTCCATATCTGGTAGCTATGGGGGTAAATGATTTGACTCAGTATATTCCTGAGCCATTGACAGAAGTATCGGAAGTACCTGAACTTATTCCATCTCCTAAGAATGAACCTGTTATTGGCGTTATTGATACTCCCTTTAATGAAGACGTCTATTTTCATGAATGGGTAGATTATACTAATTGTTTGTCTGAAGATATTCCCGTTGGGCCAATGGATTTTGCACATGGAACAGCTGTCAGTTCGATCATTGTTGATGGTCCTAAGGGGAATCCTGATTTAGATGATGGATGCGGTCGTTTTAGAGTCCGGCATTTCGGAGTAGCTGTTGCTGGTAAATTTAGTTCTTTTTCGGTTATAAAGCAGATTGGGGATATTGTACGGTTAAATCGTGATATTAAGGTGTGGAATCTTTCTTTAGGTTCTATATTAGAGATTAATGATAATTTTATTTCGCCAGAAGCTGCTGAACTGGATCGGTTGCAGAATGAATATGATATAGTGTTTGTAGTAGCAGGAACGAATTTACCTGCTGTACATGAACATGAAAACAATTATAAAATCGGTGCCCCGGCAGATTCTTTAAATTCTATTGTTGTGAATTCTGTAAATTTTCAGAATCAAAGTGCATCTTATTCTCGAAGTGGCCCTGTATTGTCTTTCTTTGTAAAACCAGATGTTAGCTATTATGGTGGAGATAGGCAAAAACATGAATTTATAACGGTATGTGACAATGTATTGGGGGCAAAGCAGACAGCTGGAACTTCTTTTGCAGCGCCTTGGATTACCCGAAAAATGGCATATTTGGTTTACATTATGGGATTTACTCGAGAAGTGGCTAAAGCCTTGCTGATTGATGCTGCAACGGGATGGTATTGTCGGCCAGATGAAAAAAAGGGGTATGGCATAGTGCCCATTTCTATTCAAGATATTTTGCAATCTCCCGATGATGAAATTAAATTTATTATTTTTGGAAAGACTAAGAATTATTGTACGTATACATATCAATTGCCTGTCCCGGTTGTAGAGAATAAGCATCCTTATCTTGCCAAAGCTACTTTGGTTTATTTTCCGTTGTGTGATCGTAATCAAGGTGTGGATTATACCGATACGGAGTTAGATTTGCATTTTGGGCGATTAATGATTGATAAAGCACAACGTTTACAGATAAAATCTATTAATGGAAATTTACAGGCTGAACCGGGCCAGCACTCTATTTATGAAGAAGATGCCAGAAATGATTATCGGAAATGGGATAACGTAAAAATAGTTGCTGATCAGATTTATAGTAACATGAAACCTCGTAAAGCGTATGAAAAAGGACTTTGGGGTATCAAATTATATTGCAAAGAACGATTAAACAATCATGCCAGACGGGAAATTCCATTTGGTCTGGTTATTACCTTGAAAGAGATGAAGGGAGTTAATCGAATTGAATTATTCAAGCAATTATGCCAGGCCAGAGGATGGATTGTAAATGATGTCAACGTAGAAAATCGAGTTCAAGTATATTTGAAGGGAGAAGAAACGATTCAGTTAGAATAAAAAATTCAAAACAGGCTGGCACTTTCCCTTCAAGCGACAAAGTGTAGCAACTCGATTTGAAATAAGCGAAAATGCTGCATCCCGGATACTGAAAAGAGCAATTGAATGAACTTAACGAAGAATTTGAGGCGGAGGTCAGTTTTGTGGGGCGTATTGTGAAAAATAATCTTGTCATATTGCTGGCGGCTGTGGGGGCGTTGGTCTCGATGGTCATTGTGCCGCCGTCGGTGGGGGATGTGGAGTATCTCAATGGGCCCGTGCTGGGAATTTTGTTTTGTCTTATGGTTGTCATTGGCGGCTTTCGTGAAAGCGGTGTCTTTTCGGTGTTATTGTCCCGGCTCCTATTGCGTCTGGGAACGTTTCGTCAGTTGGCGATGGTGCTGGTCTTTTCTTGCTTTTTTGTGAGCATGTGGGTGACGAATGACGTATCGCTGCTGACTTTTGTCCCATTTGCACTCTTGTCGCTGCGTCGTGTCGCCAGTGAAAAGGAAATGGCTGTCGTCATTTCTTTGCAGACGATAGCAGCTAACCTGGGCAGCATGTGTACGCCGGTAGGTAATCCGCAGAACTTATACCTGTATTTTCATTATGCCTTGAATCTTGGCGAATTTATGGCCTTGTTGTTGCCTTATACGATAGCAGTGATGATCATGCTGGCTGCCTCTGTTTTTTTGCTGCCGAACCGGCGTATTTCCATTTCCGCACAGCTGGCGGCTAGGCGGGCGGAGAAAGTTCCGCTCATGGCTTCGCCACGGCAGCTCTGGATGCTGGGAGCCTTGTTTTTTCTTTCGTTACTGACGGTGGCCCATCTTCTGGATTACCGTATCACGCTGGCAGTCGTTGTCCTAGTTACGGCGCTGATGGCTCCGCGTTATTTTCGCTATGTCGATTATCGGCTGTTGGGAACGTTTGTGGCCTTTTTTATCCTTATCGGCAATATCAGTCAATGGGGAACTTTCCAGCAAATCTTGGCTGCATTCCTGACAGGACATGAGTTTTTGGTAGCGATATTCGCATCCCAGGTTATCAGCAATGTGCCGGCGGCGGTCCTCTTGTCCGGTTTTACCGATAATGCTGCGGCATTGCTGTTGGGAACGGATATTGGCGGATTAGGGACGCTCATTGCCTCTATGGCCAGTCTCATTTCCTATGGCATCTTCATCCGCGCTTATCCCCGGCAACAGGGCTATTTTCTGAAGATATTTACGGCGCTTAATGTGGCTTATCTGTTGTTTTTTATCGTGTTTGCAGCCGTAGCTTTCTGATATAATGTTGGAAGAACCCCTCAGTCAGCTTTGCTGACAGCTCCCCTTCGCAGTGGAGCCTTTTTAAGTCCGACGTAAACTGCATCATTGGGCGGGCCGCCAGCCACAGCTGTCCGTTTTGGCAGCCGTCCTGCGCCTTCCGGTGGTCGGCACTTGACGGGCCAAAAAGGCTTTCAGGACGGCCCCTACGGGGTCCCGATAGGGACGATTTTTTGCGGTACAATGAGGGCGATTGTTTTTTGGGATGGGGTGGCATGTATGGGACGTAGATGGATTCAGGTTGTAGTCGGGTTGCTGGTTATGGGCGTCATCGGTGTAATTTGGTGGCATTCTATGCAGAATGGAGTGGCTTCTCATGCCGAGAGCCGGCGGGTCCTGGCGTGGGTCCTGGCCCGGATACAAGGATCGGCGGTGGCGCCTTATTTGAGTGACGGTGTCATTCGGCGCTTGGCGCATTTGACGGAATATACAACGCTGGGAATGGTATTGAGCGGCTTTTCTGTTTTAGTTTCGCGACGTCCTCATAAAGTCTGGGTGCTCTTGATTGGAATTGGCGTGGCAGCAATTGATGAGTATATCCAGTCATTTTCCGGTGGCCGGACATCGACCTGGCATGATGTGGTACTCGACGGTGTTGGGTGTATGATTGGAATTTTTTTAGTCATGGTTATCCGGGGAGTGAAGCGGGGCATTGGTGCTATACGAAAATAGGGGCCAGTAGCCCCGCAGGTCGCTGTTTGCAGTTCGCAAAAAAAAGTACGGCTAATAGCCGTATGCGTAGGGGCTGTCCCGACGAGGGCTGCCCGCTGTGAGATTCAGTTATAGCCCATTCTGGTATGATAGAGGGGTTTTACAAATTACGAGCCATTTGTCATAAATTTCGGCTGTACACAGGATTCACGGCGGGACGCCCGCCGCTGCTGTCTGTTCTGTTAACCGTCCTGCACCTCCCGATAGTCGGTATCTGTCGTGCCAGAAAGGCTCTGGGCGTCCCCTACGCACAAGGCCGTTGGCTGTGTATTTTTTGTGGCCTGCGGATCACGCTCTTTTTTCATCGCCTGACTGCGATTCCGTAGGGGCCGTCCCAACGGGCGGCCCGCGTGAATCCTGTGCATATCCGGGATTTATGACGGACGGCTCATGGTCGTAATACAATCATGAGTCTGTTGCGGCGGGCCGCCGCATCTGATTCGGCGTCGATGAACTATGAACGGCCTACGACGAACGACATCGCCGATGGCGATGAGTTCCGGCCTGCGGTCTGCGAACTGCGGCCTGCGTTATTATCAAGTCTGCTCGTATATGATATAATTAACGTTATAGTTGAATTATATTAAGGATACATAAGGAAGGTGGTTCGGTGAGTCGTATGGATCGGGATTTTGTGGTATCGCAATTTACGCGGTACGTCCAGGGCTTTGACCAAAAGGAAGAAGGCGTCCGGCTGAAGTATGCTCATTCTTTGCGGGTGAGCGGGTTGTGTGAACAGATTGCTCTGAGTCTGGATTTGTCTCAGGATGATGTGGATTTGGCCTGGCTCATCGGCGTCCTCCACGATATCGGCCGCTTTGAGCAGCTGCGGGAGTATCATACGTTCGTCGATTACCGGTCCATGGACCATGCCAAGTATGGCGCCCATTATTTATTTGATGACGGTCATATCCGCGATTTTTTCGACGATGAGAGACAGGATGATATTATCCGTATGGCTATCGACCAGCACAATGTCTATCAGCTGCGGGAGAATTTGACGCCGCGGCAGCGGCTTTTCTGCCAGCTCATCCGCGATGCTGACAAAATCGATATTTTCCGGGTCTATGTCCTGTATATGAGCCAGAAGAAAAATATTTGGAATGTCGATTGGGCTGATTTTGAGAACCAGCCTATTTCTGATGTCGTCATGGCCCAGGCTCGGCAGCGGAAAATCGTACGGACGCAGGATAAGAAGACGTTCATGGATTTTTATGTCGGTGCCTTGTGCTTATACTTCGATTTGGTCTATCCCCGTAGCCGCCAGCTAGCGCGGGAGCAAGGCTATTTTGATAAACTCCTCGATTTCCACTCCCGGAACGCCGATAGTGAGAGAAAATTGGATGAAATACGCCAGTTAGTCTGGAATGAGGAAACATTGCCTCATTAGTCGTTTGTTGATACAATATATAATAAAATATGAGATAGATATTATAAAAAAATATGGAGGAATTATAACTCATGGAAATATTGATTACGGGTGGTGCCGGCTTCATTGGGTCACATGTTTTAGCACAGTTGAAAGAAATGCCGGATATGGATGTTGTCGTCTTTGATAATTTGTCCAGTGGGTCCCGGAACCACGTGCCCGATGGAATGGAACTCATTGAAGGCGATATCTGCGATGAAGAAGCTATTGACGCTGTCTTTGCCGATCACCATTTTGAGGCTGTCGTCCATCTGGCAGCGCAGACGATGGTCCCGGTTTCGGTGGAACAGCCTGTCCTCGATTGCCAGATTAATTTGGAAGGCGTCCTTCATGTGCTGGAAGCCTGTCGGGTTCATGGCGTGCCGCACATCCTGTTTTCGTCCAGTGCTGCCGTGTACGGGGATAATCTGAACATTCCCTTAGGGGAAACGGAACGGCTCGCGCCGACGTCCCCCTATGGTATCACCAAGATGACGACAGAACATTACCTGCGGGTCTACCATGAATTATACGGCATGGATGCGACGGTCTTCCGCTTTGCCAACGTTTACGGCGAACGGCAGGGCGAAAAGGGCGAAGGCGGCGTCGTCAGCATTTTCTGTAAGCTTTTGTCCCAGCATCAGGGCCTTACGGTTTTCGGTGATGGCAGCCAGACCCGCGATTTCGTCTATGCCGGCGATATTGCCCAGGCCATTATCCGGGCGCTGCCGCTCAAAGGCTATCATACGATGAATGTCTCGACAGGCCAGGAAACAAGCCTTAACGATTTGATCCATAGTTTTGAAAAAGCCGTTGGCCATTCCGTAGATGTGACTTATACGGCGCCCAGGACGGGGGATATTTTGCGGTCCGTCCTCAGTAATGGTGCGTTGAAAGAAAACTTGGACTTTGTGCCGGAAATGAATCTGGAAGAAGGAATCAGCCGGACTTATGACTGGTACCGTAGCCACGGAACGAAGTAATGCGTTTCTCCCTTGACAGGCTTCCTAAAACATGACACAATTAATTAGATATGCCTATATACATTTATATACAGGAGGGGTAGCCCATGGCAGATGATCGCATCATTACGGCTTTGGATGTCCATTCACTGGAGGATATGAAGAAGCTCGTAGAAACCCTTGGCGACAGTGTTTCTTTTTATAAAGTCGGCATGGAACTGTTTTACAGTGCCGGTCCCGACGCAGTACGGTATTTGAAAGATCAGGGAAAGCATGTTTTCCTAGACTTAAAGGTCCACGATATTCCCAATACGGTAGGCCAGAGCATCCGTGCCCTGACCCGTCTCGGCGCTGACCTCATGACGCTACACGGTACGGGCGGCCGGGCCATGATGGAAGCGGCTGCAGAAGCTGTCCGCGATGAAGCGGCGAAGTTGAATATCGAACGGCCGCGCCTGCTGGCTGTGACGGTATTGACTAGTATTGACGAAGACGCGTGGAAAGAAATCGGCGGCAAGTACAGTATTGCCGAATCGGTCAAGAATCTGGCAAAACTGGCCAAGGAAGCCGGTATCGACGGTACCGTTTCTTCGCCGTATGAAGCCAAGGAAATCCGGGAAATGAATGGCCCTGATTTCCTCATCGTCACGCCGGGCATCCGTCCGACTTTTGCCGTAGCCAACGACCAGAAGCGGTTCACGACGCCGTCTCAGGCATTGCGCGACGGGGCATCCCATTTGGTCATCGGTCGTCCGATTACCAAGGCTGCCGATCCGAAGGAAGCAGCGGAAAAGATTTTAGCAGAAATTCAGGGGGTATAACCAATCATGATGACAGAAGAAGAAGTAAGACAGTTATTAGTAGATACGAAAGCCGTCCTGGAAGGTCATTTCCTGTTGACGTCGGGCCTGCACAGCCCGTTGTACGTTGAAAAGTTCAACGTTCTCCAGCATCCGGAATATACGGAAAAGCTCTGCAAGGAATTGGCAGAACGTTTCAAGGACCAGAACGTCCAGACCGTCATGGGTCCTATGACCGGCGGCATCCTGCTGGCTCATGAAGTCGGCAAGGCTCTCGGCACGCGGGCTATCTTCACGGAACGTGAAAAGGGCGTCATGACCCTTCGCCGTGGCTTCCACATCGAACCGGGTGAACGCGTCCTCATCGTCGAAGATATCGTCACGACTGGCGGTTCCGTCCAGGAAGTCGTCAATGTCGTCAAGAAAGCCGGCGGCGTCATCGTCGGTGTCGGCCTCCTCGTCGACCGTAGCGGCGGCAAGGCCGAATTTGGCGTACCGAAAGATAAAGTCCAGGCTCTCCTCCATCTGACCGTCCCGACGTACAAACCGGAAGAATGCCCGCTCTGCAAACAGGGCATCCCCATGACCGAACGGGGCAGCCACCATCTGAAATAATCTGGATCAGGAGATGTTTTGTTCATGGAAATGTTATCGGCCATAGCGCCTTTCTTCATGGCTGGCCTGCTGGGGACGGTGTTCGCCCGCTTTACGGGTATCAATATGAGCATGTGCGTCCTCCTCATGTTCTTGTACATGGGAGCTAAGCCCGTCGAATGTATTGCCGCTATGTTGATGTTCAATGTCTTTACGTATTTTACGGTGTACTCTCAGCTTCACATCATGAAGATCAAGAGTTTCACCTTTTTCCCTGGCGTGCGCCTGGCCATCCCGATTTTGATCACCATTGCTCTGGCTGCGCTCAATCCCTTCATCGGCATCGTCTTTTTCGTCTTCACGTTCCTCATGGAAATCTTCGCCAAGATCTATAAGGAAATGGATGCCAAGTCGCGTCCGACGAAGGGGAAAATCGGTCAGATGGTCGTCATCGCCGCTGTCCTGGTGACGATTGGCACGGCTCTCGTCCAGTTCGTCCCGGAAAATTACTATTACATCGTCGGCGGCGTGACTATTTTGATTTACGCCTTCGTCATGTGGCGGACGGGAGACCGCCGCAAGGGAACGGCCTGGTGGGATAAGCTGCTCTATGCATCGACGTTCCTCACGGGTCTGAGCGGCATCGACGGGACGGACTGGCTCACGGCGATGCGCCGTAATCCCGAATCGGTCTTGTCTAAATGCTATCCCATCGTCATCAACGGGGCCATGATCATCGCCCTGCTGGCATCGTATGCCATGTACCAGTATTTCTCGCTGGGCGCCTTGTTCGCTACCATCGGTTCGGCTGTCGGCATCCGTTTGTTCGGCCTGTATGAACATAAGGAAAAGGGAAGCTTTTCCTACCTCACCTTGGGGATTGCCGTCCTGGCAGCCCTGGTGTTCATGATCATCCAGCCCGTACCGACAGGATTCCCCGTCGTGCCCATGGCAGATAATGCCGGATTTTTCGATTTTTAGTTTTGCAAAAAAGCGCTGTCTTTTATGGCAGCGCTTTTTTTTGCAAGGCTCCCTTTATAGGGGAGCTGGCCGCCGGAGGCGGTCTGAGAGGTTGT
>NZ_JANFQH010000018.1:0-7698 GCF_024436295.1 Megasphaera sp. SC8-1
TATTAGCAGGAAAACGGCGGGCTTTGTCGAATATATTATATATACCTTATTTATGACTCAATTTTATTTTATATAAAGGGGGGATCCCTATGAGGAGAAGGATTATCTTAGCGATGGTCGTAGCGGCTTTGGCTTGCGGGCCGGCCTGGGCTTATGATGAAGGACCGGTCATGGGGCCGTATTCGGCGATTCCCGGATTGACAGCGGTGCAGCAATGCCAGTTGACGGTGGCCGGCAAGGTCATGGACCCGGCAGAGGGGGCTGTTTTACAGGAAAATAATGTGGTCATGATTCCCTTGCGGAAAGTGGCGGAACAGCTCGGTTATACCGTGACCTGGGATCCTGACGATCAGAGCGTCCGCGTAGAAATGAACATTGCCTATATCATCGTCAAACCCGGTGAAGACTGGTATGAACGGATCGGGACAATCAAGAAGGTCAACTTGAACCACATCTTCCAGTACGGCGCCGGTCCGGTCAATGTCAATGGCACGATGTATGTCCCGGCACAGCTTTTCGAAGCCTTTTATAACAGCGTTTCCATTACGCCGCAGGCCGTGACGATTACGCCGGCATCGACGGACTGAAGTCGTGAAAAAACTGCTTGACTTTATGGGCCTTGGTCGATACAATATATAGAAGAATATGTGGCAGTCCCGTGAGGCTGTGCGATTCTAATACTTTCAGATTGTACCTTTAATGTAGTCCGGAGAGGCTAAAAAGGGACATATTTTGCCATGCTTATAATATGACCTTTGCCCTGCGGCAGAGGTCTTTTTTTACAAGGAGGATTCGATGGTTAGTATACAGGGCAAAAGCCTGTTGGGGCTCCAGGGAGTACCGAAGGAAGAAATTGAATTGATACTGCGGGTCGCTAAGAAGATGAAGGCCGTCGTCAACAGCGGGAATAAGAAGTTATCCCTGCTCAAAGGGAAATCGGTGGTCAACATGTTCTGGGAACCGAGTACGCGTACGCGCGGTTCCTTTGAAATGGCTGCCAAGTATCTCGGCGCTGATGTCATCAACTTTACGCCGCGGGGAAGCTCCATCCAGAAAGGTGAAAGTTTCCGCGATACCCTGCTGACGGTAACGGCTATGGGTGTCGATGCCATCGTCATGCGTCAGAAACAGGAAGGTTCGCCGTGGTTTGCTGACCGCTGTGTCGACCCGATTATCATTAACGCCGGTGACGGCGCTCACGAACATCCGACGCAGGGCCTCCTCGACATGTTCACCATTAAGGAAGTCAAAGGTCACATCGACGGCTTGAAAGTTGTCATCGTCGGCGATATCGACCACGGCCGCGTCGCCCGCTCCAATATCTATGGTCTCAAGACCATGGGTGCCGACGTCCACCTCGTCGGTCCGCGGACGCTGCTCCAGCCGGAATTGGAAGCTATGGGTGTCAAAGTCCACTACGATTTGAAGGAAGCTATCCAGGATGCTGACGTCATCAACGTCTTACGTATCCAGAAAGAACGTCAGGGTATCGGCTTCTTCCCCAGTGCCGGTGAATACAATTCGCTTTTCGGCATTAACCGGGACCGCCTGAAATGGGCGAAAGACGATGTCCTCGTCCTCCATCCGGGTCCCATGAACCGGGGCATCGAAATCGAACCGGATACATGTTACAGTGAATTTTCTTCGATTCAGGAACAGGTCAAGAACGGCGTGTCCGTCCGTATGGCCGTATTATATCTGACAATTATGGGAGGCGATGACGTTGACACTACTCGTTAAAGGCGGCAGAGTCGTAAATCCGGCCATGCAGCAGGATGAAATTTGTGACATTCTCATTGAAAATGGTAAAATTAAGGAAGTCGGAGCTAATCTCAGTGCGGACGGTGCGGAAATCTTCGACGCATCGGGCCTCGTCGTAGCACCGGGCTTCATCGATATGCACGTCCATCTCCGCCAGCCGGGTCAGTCCGGCAAGGAAACGATTGAAACGGGGACGAAGGCCGCTGCTGCCGGTGGTATCACCCGTGTAGCGACCATGCCGAATACCAAGCCGGTTATCGATTCGGCAATCATCGTCGACGGCATGAAGTATAAAATAGAACGGGAAGCCAAAGTCAAAGTCGAAATCATCGGCGCTATTTCCAAGGGCCTCCAGGGCCAGGAACTGGCTGCTATGGGTGCCATGGCCAAAGAAGGCGTCGCTGCTTTCTCCGATGATGGCCGCTACGTAGAAAACTGCGATTTCATGCGTAAAGCCATGGAATATGCCAGCATGTTCCACAAGGTCATCATCGACCATTGCGAAGAACAGAGCCTCGTCGAAGGCGGCAACATGCACGAAGGTGTCGTTTCCAATGAACTGGGCATCAAAGGCCGTCCGGCCGTTGCCGAAGACATTGCCGTCGCCCGCGACATCTTCCTGGCCGAAGCGACACATACGCCGGTCCACATCGCCCACATCAGCACGAAGAATGCTGTCGAACTGGTCCGCCAGGCCAAGAAGCGCGGTGTCCAGGTCACGGCAGAAGTTACGCCGCAGCACCTCATCTTCACGGACGAAGTCTTGCGTACTTTTGAAACACGGTATAAAGTCAATCCGCCGATCCGTTCGGAAGAACACCGCGCAGCCTGCGTCGCCGGTTTGCAAGATGGCACCATCGATGCCGTCGTCACCGACCATGCGCCGCATGAATGGGAAGAAAAGGACCAGGAATTTAACCTGGCTCCCAGCGGCTTCGTCGGCTTGGAAACGAGCGTCGGCGCCATGCTGACTTATATGTATCATACGGGTAACATCGACCTCATGACCCTGGTCAATGCCATGTCGACAGCCCAGGCCAAGATCCTCGGCCTCGACGCCGGCGTCATCGCTCCGGGCAAGGATGCCGATTTGACCGTACTCGATCTCGATAAAGAATGGACGGTAGATGCCTCGAAATTCTATTCCAAGGGAAAAGCGTCGCCTTTCGATGAAATGATTTTCAAAGGCAAGGCTGCGGCTACCATCGTCAACGGTAAAATTGTGATGAAAAACGGGGAGGTTTTATAATGAAAGGTGTCCTCATATTAGAGAACGGACAGAAATTTTATGGCAATATGCTGATGGATGAACCAGCTGTCGGCGAAGTTGTCTTCAATACGGGCATGACAGGCTATCAGGAAACGTTCACCGATCCGTCCTATGCCGGTCAGATCATTACCATGACCTACCCGCTCATCGGTAACTACGGTTTGTTCCACGAAATCGAACAGGCCGACCGGCCCTATGCTGCCGGCTTCATCGTCAGCGAACTCTGTGAAGAACCGAGCAACTGGCAGAACGAAGGCAAACTGTCTACCTTTATTATGACACACCACATCCCCTGCCTCTATGGCGTCGATACGCGTGCCATTACCCGGGCTATCCGCAGCCAGGGCGTCATGAAGGGCGTCATCGTGCCGGAAACAATGGATGAAAGCGCCATTAAGGAACTCTTTGATACGCCGCTGGAAACGCAGCTCGTCCGCCGCGTCACGACGCGGGAAATCAAGCACATGGGCGATGGCCGCTTCCACGTCGCCGTCATGGATTACGGCGCCAAAGCTAATATCCTTCGCGAATTGGTCAACAGCGACTGCCGTTTGACCATCTTCCCGGCTGAAACCAAGGCCGAAGAAGTCTTGGCTGTCAACCCGGACGGCATTTTCCTGAGCAATGGCCCTGGCGATCCGAAGGACGTTCCCTACATCGTCGAAGAAGTCAAGAAGCTGATCGGCAAGAAACCGATTTTCGGCATCTGCCTGGGTCTCCAGATGCTCGGCCTGGCCCTGGGCGGCAAGAGCCGCAAACTGACTTTCGGTCACCGCGGTGCCAACCATCCGGTCAAAGATATCCGCACGGGCCGCGTCTACATTACGTCCCAGAACCACGGCTATGTCATCGACGAAGCCTCCTTGCCGGCTGACGTCGTCGTCACGCACCGCAACCTCCACGACAACACCCTTGAAGGTTTTGAAGTCCCGTCCAAGAAAATCATGTGCGTCCAGTACCATCCGGAAGCCTCGCCGGGACCGACTGATAATCTGTATCTGTTTACACAATTCGTCAAGATGATGGAGGAAAACTAACATGGTAGAAGGATTGAAGAAAGTACTCGTTATCGGTTCGGGCCCTATTATCATCGGTCAGGCCGCTGAATTTGACTATGCCGGCACCCAGGCCTGCCGCGCTTTGAAAGAAGAAGGATTGGAAGTCGTCCTCATCAACAGCAACCCGGCGACGATTATGACGGATGAAGACATTGCCGACCGCGTCTATGTCGAACCGATTTCCCTCGATTACGTTACAGAAGTCATCGAAAAAGAACGGCCTGATGGCCTGCTGGCTACCCTCGGCGGCCAGGTCGGCCTGAACATGGCTGTCCAGCTGGCCAATGCCGGCGTCCTGGAAAAATATAACGTCCAGCTCTTGGGTACGCACCTGTCGGCTATTGAAGAAGCGGAAGACCGGGAACTCTTCAAGAAAGCCATGAAGGACATCAACCAGCCGGTACCGGAAAGCGATATCTTTGAAGATGTCCCGTCGGCTATCGAATTCGCCGATAAGATCGGCTACCCGATCATCGTCCGTCCGGCCTTTACCCTCGGCGGTACAGGCGGCGGTATCGCTCATGACGAAGACGAATTGTTCATGATCGCCACGCGCGGCATCAAACTCAGCCCGATTAACCAGATCCTCGTCGAACGCTCTGTGGCCGGCTGGAAGGAAATCGAATACGAAGTCATGCGCGACAAGGCCGATAACTGCATTATCGTCTGCAACATGGAAAACATCGATCCCGTCGGTATCCATACGGGCGACTCTATCGTCGTCGCTCCGAGCCAGACCTTGAACGATTTGCAGTACCAGATGCTGCGTACGGCTTCTCTGGCCATCATCCGCCGCTTGAAAATAGAAGGCGGCTGCAACGTCCAGTATGCCCTCGACCCGAACAGCAATCAGTATTACGTCATCGAAGTCAATCCCCGTGTCAGCCGTTCGTCGGCCCTGGCTTCTAAAGCGACGGGCTATCCCATCGCTAAGGTTGCCGCTAAAGTTGCTACGGGCTTGACCCTGGACCAGATTACCAATGCCGTCACGGGCAAGACGACGGCTTGCTTTGAACCGACCTTGGACTACTGCGTCGTCAAGTTCCCGCGCTGGCCCTTTGAAAAATTCGCCCTTGCCGATAAGACACTGGGCACGCAGATGAAGGCTACTGGTGAAGTCATGGCTCTCGACCGTTGCTTTGAAGGGGCTCTGCTCAAAGCCGTCCGCTCCCTGGAAATCGGCGTTAACTACATTTCCATGAAGAAGCTCGAAAGCAAATCCCTCATCGATATTGTCGAACTCCTGCAGAAACAGGATGACGAACGGCTCTTCGTTGTCGCCCAGGCCCTGCGTCTCGGTATCAGTGAAGAAAAGATTCACTATATCACCGGCTATGACCTGTGGTTCCTCCATAAGATCAAAAACATCATCGATTTGGAATCTGATTTGAAGCGCAATAACTTGACTGTCGACAATGTCCGCCTGGCCAAACGCTACAGCATGCCCGATGTCATCATTGCCGGCTTTACCAACAAGACGGAAGACGAAGTCCGCCAGTTCCGCCTCGATCATGGCATTACGCCGACCTTCAAGATGGTTGATACGTGTGCTGCTGAATTTGAAGCGGCAACGCCGTATTACTATTCGTGCTATGCTGACGAAGATGAAGTCAAACCGCTGGGCAAGAAGAGCGTTATCGTTCTCGGTTCCGGACCGATCCGCATCGGCCAGGGTATCGAATTCGACTACTGCTCAGTCCATTCGGCCTGGGCGCTGCGCAAAGCCGGCATGAACAGCATCATCGTCAACAACAACCCGGAAACGGTCAGCACCGACTTCGATACGTCAGACAGCCTGTATTTTGAACCGCTCACGGTTGAAGACGTCATGGCTGTCGTCGACAAGGAAAAACCAGTCGGCGTCATCTGCCAGTTCGGCGGTCAGACGGCCATCAACCTGGCAGCTCCTTTGGCAAAACGGGGCGTCACCGTCCTCGGTACGTCTGTCGACGGCATGGACCGCGCTGAAGACCGCGAACGCTTCGATGAAGTCCTGGCTAAATTGAACATTCCCCGCCCAGATGGCCGCATCGCGACGAGCGATAAAGAAGCCATGAAGGTTTCCAAGGAACTGGAATTTCCGCTCATCGTCCGCCCGTCTTACGTCCTCGGCGGCCGGGCTATGGAAATTGTCTACAACGAAAAAGAATTGGAACGCTACCTCCGCGAAGCCGTCATCGCCTCGCCGGACCATCCGATCCTCATCGACGAATACATGGTCGGCCGTGAAGTCGAAGTCGACGCCGTTGCCGATGGTACGGACGTCTACATCCCGGGCATCATGGAACAGGTCGAACGGGCCGGTGTCCATTCGGGTGACTCCATCGCCGTCTATCCGCCGCAGCACCTGGACCAGGATATGATCGACCAGATCGTCGATTACACGACGCGCATTTCCTTGGAATTGCAGGTCAAAGGCTCGGTCAACATCCAGTTCGTCGTCTCCCGCGGTAAATTGTACATCATCGAAGTCAATCCGCGTTCAAGTCGTACCGTTCCTTTCCTGAGCAAGGTTACGCACTTCCCGATTGTCGAAATCGCAACCCGCATCGCCCTGGGCGAAACGCTGAAAGACATGGGCTATCACAGTGGCCTCATGCCGGCTAAGAAACACGTCGCCGCCAAGGCACCGGTCTTCTCGTTCAGCAAGATCGGCCTGGCTGAAATCGCCCTCGGGCCGGAAATGAAGTCGACTGGTGAAGTCATGGGTATCGGTCATTCTTACTCCGAAGCCCTGTACAAAGCGGTCAACGGCGCGAAGATGAAGATTCCTGCCGGCGGTACGATTTTGGTCACTGTCGCTGACCGCGATAAAGCCGAAGCCCTCCAGCTGGCTGAAGGCTTCAAGGAATTAGGCTATCACATCATCGCTACGGAAGGGACGGGCAAATACTTCAACGACCACGGTATGCCTGTCGACATCGTCCGTAAGATCCATGAAGGCGGCCAGAATATCGCCACCCTGATCCGCAACGGCAAGATCGACTTGGTCCTCAATACCCTGACCTATGGCAAGCATCCGGAACGCGATGGTTTCAACCTCCGCCGTATGGCCGTAGAACTCGCCGTTCCCTGCCTGACCTCCCTGGATACAGCCCGTGAAGTACTCCGCGTCTTTGCCAATAAAGGCAAAAACGAAGGCTACCATCACGTCGCTGCCTTGCAGGATTACGACATGGAATAAAATAACGCAGTCCGCCGGCCGCAGTCCGGTAAAGGGATTGTGCACGAAGGTTTCTGCCATCGTGCACAATCCCTTTTTGTATGTCGTTTGTCGTAGTTCGTTCATCGTTTGCGGGACGGGCTCGCTGGCGCATCGCCGTTCTCGGACTCAGATGGCGCTGCGCGCCTTTAGACTCAGACTGACAATGCGGCTTCGGGTGACCCCTGCGGCGCATAGCGGGCGCCCGGTTATGGGCGCCTCTACGTACGGGCTGCGCCGTGTATTTTTTATTGCCGGAGGCAATCGTAGGGGCCGCCATAACCGGCGGCCCGCGTGGATATTGTGTATAATCGCTTTTTGTTTTTGGGGGGATATTTCAGAATTATTTTTCTAATTGATGACGTAATTGCTAGTTAAGCGGATTGTTTTCAATATATTCCATGATT
>NZ_JANFQH010000019.1:0-13263 GCF_024436295.1 Megasphaera sp. SC8-1
TAATATGAAAGGTATCATTTATCATGAATATGGGCTATACACGGGATTCACGCGGGCGCCCGATTATGGGCGCCCCTACAGCACGGGAGTAGCCACGTGTAAAAATCCGGCGCGCGACATCGCCGACAGGCGATGAGCCGCCTTCAGGCGCTCCTGCGCCCATACAATCCCGTGAACCTGGCGCTGCGAAGCAGCATCTGAATCCGAATGGGGAAGATGTGAGGAGCAACCCTTCCGCCTCTTCGAGGCACCTCCCCTATTAGGGGAGGCTTTCCGGAATGCGAACGACCGACTGCGGACTGCGGGCCGCCGGTTATGGCGGCCCCTACATCGATGAACGATTCCCCCTGTGGTATAATAAACTCAGCATGAGAAAGGGTGGTATCTATGAAACTGAAACATGGTATACTTACATTGTCTTTGGGGCTGGCTGTGGCCCTGGGCGGTTTTTCCGGCAGCCAGGCTTTTTTTAACAGTCCTTTAGCGGCAAACAGCCATTACCGGCCGATTAATTTTGGCATGGGCTATGAAATGTACGTCGATCTGAGTTCTTTGGAAACCGTGAAGGATGATGGCCAGGGATGGATTTTCAAAGTCAATCTTTTCCGGTCGCCTGAAGATTCCGGAGCCATTGAAGGAACATATACCCTGACGTATAAGATTGCCCATGGCCAGGCCTGGTTGTATAATGATTCGACTCACAGCTGGCAGGAAATCCCTATGCGCAAGAAGGAAATCAAGCACAATCAGATTGCTGATTTCGTCGCTGTCAATCTCTGTTATAAGCAGAAGACGGGTCAGTATCTGAATGACGATTACGGTTACGCCAAGGGGATGGAGCATTATTACAAGGGGGAGTGAAGGCCGTGACTGCCGTCCGGGGACCGGCTCTGCATCGCGGCGACTGTATCGGCATTGCCGCGCCGGCGACGCATGATGAAGGCCAGGATATTTCCGCGGCTGTGGACAGGCTGGAACAGGCTGGATATCGCGTCAAGATGACGCCGACGGTCACCGGAAATTATGGTTTCTTTTCCGGCACTGATGAAGAACGTGCTCGCGATATCAACGCTTTATTCCATGACGATGACGTCAAGGCCATTATCTGTCTTAATGGCGGCTATGGGTCAGCGCGCATCCTCGATAAGCTGGATTACGATTTTATTTCCTCTCATCCCAAACTGGTCGTCGGCTTCAGTGATGTGACGGCATTGCAGATTGCCCTCTGGGAAAAGTGCCGCCTGGTCACGGCCAATGGGCCGCTCATGGTCACCCTCGGCGGCTCCGATGCCTATACGGCAGGCCAGTTCTTTCAGGGCCTTACAACCGACGCATGGCAAGGTCCCCTGGCCCTGCCGGCCGGGCGGAAGCTGACGACCGTCGTTCCGGGACAGGCAGAAGGGCCGATTGTCGGCGGCAATCTGACGGTCCTCACGTCCCTTGTCGGCACGCCTTATGCCCTTGACGGGACAGGCTGCATCCTGGTCCTGGAGGATACTGGTGAAGATGCCTACCGTATCGACCGCATGCTGAACCAGCTCTGGCAAAGCGGCCTTTTGTCCCGCGTCGCCGCGATTGCCTATGGCGATTTTACCGATTGCCCTAACGACCCGGGCGACTTCACGACGGACCAGGTCTTGGATTATTATGCCCATCTGGCTGGGAAACCTGCCATTAAGGGCCTGCCCATCGGTCATACCAGGGATAAGGCCTTCGTGCCTTACGGCGTCGAAGGCCGGATCGATGCTGACAGGGAGGGCGCGTCGCTTACCTTTGTTGATGGTTGATGTTAGGCGGGCCGCCCTTCGGGACGGCCCCTACGATTATTTGCGATTATTTATGTAAAAAATCGTGTATAATTCTTGACAAAATATTAAAATGCATCTATAATGAATAAAAATTCAAAGAATAGTCAGGGCACAGCCCATGTGATATAGGAGTGATGAAGTGTGAAAACGAAAGTATTCATTGATGGCCATGAAGGGACGACGGGCCTTCGCATTCATGAACGGCTCAGCAACCGTCAGGACATTGAACTGGTTCCTATTGCCGACGATGTCCGCAAGAATCCCGATGCCATCCGGGCTTGCATGAAGCAGGCCGACATCGCCTTCCTTTGTCTCCCTGACGGTGCCGCAGCCGAAGCCGTAACGCTGGCTGAAGGTTGTGACGTCCGCCTCATCGATACGTCGACGGGCCGGCGGGTGGCACCGGGCTGGACTTATGGGTTCCCCGAATTATCGCCGCAGCAGGCCGAAGCTATTGCCAAGAGCGACCGCGTCGGCAATCCGGGCTGCCACGCCAGCGGCGCCATTTCTATCCTGCAGCCTTTGACGGCAGCCGGCATCGTTCCGGCCGATTATCCCGTAACGGCGTTCTCTCTGACCGGGTACAGCGGCGGCGGCAAGAAGATGATTGCCCAGTACGAAGGCGACAAGAGCCAGGATTTATATGCACCGCGTCAGTACGGCCTGGTCCAGCAGCACAAACACTTGCCGGAAATCGTCACGATCTGCCATTTGACGCAGGAACCGGTCTTCACGCCTATTGTCGATGATTATTACAGTGGCATGGAAGTCATGATTCCTTTCTTCAGCCAGTTGCTGGCCAAGAAAGTGACGGCTCAGGACGTATGGCAGGTTTTGGCCAGCCATTACGACGGCTGCCCCTTTATCCATGTCCTGCCCTTCGGTGAAGACAAGGGCGGCTTTATCGCAGCCAATGATATGAGCGGCTACGACGATATGGAAATCCTAGTCACTGGTAATGACCAGCGCATCATGGTTACGTCCTTGTTCGACAACCTCGGCAAAGGCGCTTCCGGTGCAGCTATACAGAATATGAACCTTATGATGGGCATTGATCCCACGACAGGGCTTAATTTAAAGTATTAGATGAATAAGATGAAAGGTGGAGTCAGTATGAGTCAGGTTTATGATAGCCTCAGCGTACCGCAAGGATTTCAGGCTGCCGGTACGTATAGTGGATTATGTAGCAGCCGTGTGAAATTGGATGTCGCTATGATCGTAAGCCGACGGGACTGCTCCATCGTTACCGCTACGAGTCAGGGCCTGATGACTCAGGAAGGTAAGGTACTGCTCCTGCACAACGGTACGGCCCTGCCCGATGGGCCCCGGGGCCATGAGATTTCTCAGGAAGTCTGCCAGGCTGCGGGGAAATGCATGGATGAAGCGCCCGAAGATATCGCCTTGGTTGCCAGCGGGGCCAAGGGCCAGTATTTCCGGCCGTCCCTGCTCATCCACAGTCTCAAGACGCTGACAGCTGGGTTAGGGAATGACAGTCAGCCGCTGGAAGCGGTTCTGGATAACTCCGGTGATGTCACAGCTTATCAGGTCGCCTTATCCAGTGGTACGCCGGGCTGTTCCTTGAGCGGTATTGCCGCTGACGGCACGGCCGACAGCGATGGCCTTTGCGTCATCATGACCGATGCCCAGGCCGGCAGTGCTGTCATCGAAGGAGCCCTGGCTCAGGCCAAGGCAGCTATCGATACGGAAAACTTTACGTTCATCGTCATGGCCAATGGCATGGCCGGCAGCGGCCCTTGCAGCCAGGAAGATCTGGCCGCAGGCATGGAAGATTTGTTGAAAAAATTAGGCTTTCAAAATTCGTTGAAAGCTTGCAGTTAAATGGGGGAATCTATTGCGATGTTTAAAAGAATCGAACTTGTCTCGGAAGATGTCAAATCCGTAACCAATGCCCAAAAGGCACAGATTTTGATGAACGCTCTGCCGTACATCAAGAAATACAGCGGCAAAATCGTCGTCGTCAAGTACGGCGGCAACGCCATGATCAATGAAGACCTGAAGAAATCAGTCATGGGCGATATCGTCCTCTTGAACCTCATCGGCGTCAAAGTCGTCCTGGTCCACGGCGGCGGCCCGCATATCAAGGAAACGCTGAACCGCTTGGGCATGGAATCGAAGTTCCTCAACGGCCTGCGCGTGACTGATGCGGAAACGATGAAAGTCGTCCAGATGGTCTTGGCCGGCCAGGTCAACAAGGATTTGGTCAACCTTATCGGGACGATTGGCGGCAAGGCTATCGGTCTCTGCGGCTTGGACGACCAGATGATCAAAGTCCAGAAGCAGAGCGATGAACTGGGCTATGTCGGCCGCATTACGGACGTCGACGTTTCCATTATCAAGGATAACCTGGACAAAGGCTATATCCCGGTCATTTCGACTATCGGCACCGACACCAACGGTCAGGCCTACAACATCAACGCCGATACGGCAGCGGCCAAGATTGCCGGCGCCCTCAATGCGGAATGTATGCTTTCCATGACCAATATCGATGGCGTCCTCAAAGATAAGGACGATCCCGATTCGCTGCTCACGGAAATCACCCTCGAACAGGCACGGCAGCTGGAAAAAGACGGCATCATCGCTGGTGGCATGATTCCTAAGGTCCAGTGCTGCACTGATGCCATCAAGGCTGGCGTCAAGCGCGTGTTCATCATCAACGGCACGGTTCCCCATGCCATCCTCATCGAAATGCTCACCGAAGAAGGCCTGGGCACGATGTTCGTAGGGCATTATTCAATCGGTAAATAGTCTTAGCAAAGACTATTTACGCCGTTCGCTCCCAGCATAATTACAAGAAAGAAGGAATCCCCCAATGGCAGAAGATTATAAAACCCTTGATAAAGAATATATCGTTAATGTATACAACCGGGTCGGTGCTGTGTTGGACCACGGCAAAGGCGCTGTATTATATGATGTCGATGGCAAGAAATATATCGACCTCAGTGCCGGCATTGCCGTCAACATCTTCGGTGTCTGCGATGATGTGTGGATCAAAGCCGTCGAAACGCAGCTCCATAAATTGAGCCATATTTCCAACGTCTTCTTTACGGAACCTCAGACCGTCTTGGCTGAAAAACTCTGCCAGAAGACAGGCATGAAGAAAGTCTTCTTCTCCAACTCCGGTGCCGAAGCCAACGAATGTGCCATCAAGACGGCCCGCAAATATTCGTACGACAAATATGGCGACGGCCGTTATACCATCGTCACCTTGAAGAACAGCTTCCACGGCCGGACCATTGCCACCTTGACGGCGTGCGGCCAGGACTCGCTTCATGAAGATTTCGGCCCCTTCGTCGACGGCTTCGTCTATGCCGAACCCGATGATTTTGCCGACATGAAGCGGCTTTGCGAAGAAAACAATGTCTGCGCTATCATGATGGAAATGGTCCAGGGCGAAGGCGGCGTCCATCCTCTCGACAAGGAATACGTCCAACAAGTCGTAGAATATGCTCACGCTCATGATATCCTGATTATCGTCGACGAAGTCCAGACCGGTAATGGCCGGACGGGCTATCTCTATTCCTACATGGGCTATGGTATCCAGCCCGATATTGTCTCGACAGCCAAAGCCATCGGCGGTGGCCTGCCATTGGGCGCTACGATGTTCGCCGATTCGACGCAGCATACCCTGACTAATCACACCCATGGCTCGACCTTTGGCGGCAACCCGATTTGTACGGCTGGCGGCATTTCCATCATCGACCGCCTCGACGACGACCTTATGGCAGAAGTTCGGGAAAAAGGGAAATACATCAAAGAAGAACTGGAACAATGCGAACACGTCGACCACGTATCGGGCATGGGCCTCATGATCGGCGTCGCCCTCAAAAATAAAGCCCTCATGGACGTCGTAGAAGGCTGCGTAGACAACGGTGTCCTCGTCCTCACAGCCAATGGCCTCCTGCGCCTCCTGCCGCCGCTCAACATCCCTTGGGACGAATTGAAAGAAGCCATCGGCATCGTTAAGAAGGTCATCGATAAATAGAATATAGTTTGTAGTGAAAAAAGGCGCTGTCGCATGAAGACAGCGCCTTTTTTGCAGCCAGCGGTTAGCTGTTAGCAAAAAATACACGGCCAACGGCCTTGTGCGTAGGGGCTGTCCCGCTGAGGGCAGCCCGCTGCGAAATTCGACCACACCTATTCGAGTATAATGGTAGGTTTTTACGAACCACGAACTACGGCCTTTCCTCGGACTCAGATGCGGCGTTCCGCCGCGACAGGCTCAAATTAACAACGACGCTTCGGGAAATCCTCAGCGCGTAGCGGGACGCCCTCCGGAATATCCTCCGGGACGTCCCCTACGAAATCGCATACAGGCGATGGGGATGAACGCGGACACAGGTCACAAAAAAATACACGGCCAACGGCCTTGTGCGTAGGGGCTGTCCCGATGGGGGCAGCCCGCTGCGAAATTCTGCCACAGCCTATTCTGGTATATATTGTAGGGACTCGCACGTGGCGAGCCCGCTAGAGATATTTGGCCATAACTTATCTGAGAATAATAGCAGGCTTTTACGAGCCACGAGCTAAGAACAACGAACCACGGCCTTTCCTCGGACTCAGATGCGGCGTTCCGCCGCGACAGGCTCAAATTAACAACGACGCTTCGGGAAACCCTCAGCGCGTAGCGGGACGCCCTCCGGAATATCCTCCGGGACGTCCCCTACGAAATCGCAGTCAGGCAATGGGAATGAACGCAGTCACAGGGCACAAAAAAAAACACGGCCTGTGGCCGTATGCGTAGGGGACGCCCAAAGGGCGTCCCGTTGTGATATTCGACCACAGCCCATTCGAGTATAATGGCAGGCTTTTACGAGCCACGAACAATGAACCACGAGCCACGATTTTTTCCACGAGCCGAGGGTTACTCGAGGCGATGTCGTCATTCTGAGCCTGTCGCCGCGTAGCGGCATCTGAGTCCGAGGCGGCCTGCGAACGGCGAACTGCGACCGGCGGGGCCGTTAGGCCCTTATAATCGCAATTGGTAGCGGTATGGCCGTATTTCTTTATTTATCCACAGATATTCTTCAGGAATTTTTTTCAGATGATTGTAGACTGTGTTTTCAGAAATGTTTAGAGTTTCTATGATTTCTTTTACGGAAACGCCGATGTCGGAAAAGATAGCCGCTTGCAGCAGGATATCGCAAATGGCAGCAGTGGTTTTATTTTTTGTTGATAGGGACGGCGTTTGGGCAAGTTTTTCTTTGGCTTTTTGATAAGTTTGATATTTGTGTTTGAGTGTATGGTGTGTAAAAAGCGTGGCCTGTTCGATGAACTGCAAAGTCCCTATGATGAAGGGGGTCAAATCTCCGCGATTGATATCGGCATCGGTATGTGAAAACAGGTCGTAGTATCTTTTGCGGTATTTTTTGATTAAGATAGAAACTTGCAGGGCTATTGCGGGATGTAAATGCAATGCCAACAAATAAGACGTGATAAATCGCGCCATTCGGCCATTTCCATCATAGAAAGGATGGATGTAGCCAAAGAAATAGTGAAAGATAGCAACACGAATTAAATAAGGGATGGTCTTGTCATTCAGCACATCGAGAGCTGCGTCCATCATCTCGATGATAGCTGATTCCGGGTAGACTCCTTGATGGATAGTTTTTTGTGCCGGTGAGACGATGTCGACACGATCCTTATGAAAGATTTTCCCATCAGGGAGATTTTTGGAGTCATCTCGTTTAATTTCATCGGCCAGAAAATCGTCGAAAAGCTGGCGGATATCCTGGCTGGTAGTTAAAGGGATGTATTCTTTTTGAATGATTTTGATGTATTTGTTGACGATGCTGCCCAACCGGTAAGATGACTGTTCCGATTCGGGGACGGAAAAAGCCATCAAGATCTCTTTCCTCGTACTGCGGACGCCTTCAATGTCATTGGTCGATTTGATTTCATCAACTAGGGACATATGCAAAAATTGTGATATAGCGGCCGGTGGGACTTGATGTATAATATCGAGACAGTCCATGACTTCGCTGGCAATTTTTTCCAAGGATAAGGCGATTTCTTCAGTATAGCAGAAAAATGCTGGATGGCTTTGCCGACGATGATACTGCTTTATGGCCAAAGGCAAATGACGGCTAAAAGGGCTGTGAAACCGTTCCTGATATACTTTTTCCCATATTTGGTTGTCTTTGTAATAGAGTGAATACAGAGATTCATATTTCATGGCAGTCACCTCAAAAAAAGCGAATTTTGCTATCTGATGATTCTGAGACCTCAAAAAATGGAAATTTTGAGGTTTCACTTTTATTATACTCGGCAATTGATAATATGAACAGTATAGTGCTCAGATTGCAGGTGGCCGGTCGCAAAAAAACGGCCAGCGACCGTATAGGTAGGGGACGCCCGGAGGGCGTCCCGCTGTGATATTCGATTGCAGCCTATTCGGGTTTAATGGTATGCTTTTTGATTACGAATAACGCGCCGCGGCCTTTCCTCGGACTCAGATGCGGCGTTCCGCCGCGACAGGCTCAAATTAACAACGACGCTTCGGGAAACTCTCAGCGCGTAGCGGGACGCCCTCCGAAATATCCTCCGGGACGTCCCCTACGAAATCGCATACAGGCGATGGGAATGAACGCAGTTACAGGGCACAAAAAAAACACGGCCTGTGGCCGTATGCGTAGGGGACGCCCAAAGGGCGTCCCGTTGTGATATTCGACCACAGCCCATTCGAGTATAATGGCAGGCTTTTACGAGCCACGAGCCACGAACAACGAACCACGAGCCACGATTTTTTCCACGAGCCGAGGGTCACTCGAGGCGATGTCGTCATTCTGAGCCTGTTGCCGCATAGCGGCATCTGAGTCCGAGGCGGCCTGCGAACTGCAGCCTGCGACCGGCGGGGCCGTCAGGGCCCAACATACTATTTGCGAAATATTTTTCTTGCTATTCATGGGGGAATTGCGTACAATAGGGCTGTACTATTTTACAATATCAATGCAAAGGAAGAGGATAGGGAGAGAAGAATATGAAACATTTGAAGATAGCTTACAGCTTTGATGTACAGTATTATTTCGTTGACAGCGACCGGGAAATCGTTCCTATTGAGCAGACGGATTTCACCGATGTGGCCGTAGCGGTTATTTCGGACCAGGATTTTGCCTACATCGACAAGATCGATGAAACGGGATTCGGAATTCCCATCATGGTCATCATGCCGGGCGGCGAGAAGATGCCGGACCAATATATTGATAAAGTCGATGTCGTCTTTACGGAAGAAATGGTCAATAAGAGCCGCTGCATTTCGACAGCCGAACGGTTGGCCAGCCGTTATGAACATGCTGTGCTGCCGCCGTTTTTTGCCGACCTCGTCGATTATGTCAGTGAAAAGAATACGCCTTTTGACTGCCCGGGCCACCAAGATGGCCTGTTTTTCAAGAAGCATCCGGCAGGACGCTATCTTTATGATTTTTATGGACCTCATATTTTTCAATCCGATATCTGCAATGCCGATGTAACCCTTGGTGATTTGCTCATTCACGAAGGGCCGGCCTTGGAAGCCCAGGATTTTGCAGCCCAAGTCTTCCATGCAGACAAGACTTATTTCGTCCTCAATGGGTCTTCGTCGTCTAATAAGGTCGTCACCAACGCCCTTTTGACGCCAGGGGACCTGGTCCTTTATGACCGCAACAATCACAAGTCCGTGGCCCTCGGGGCCCTCATCCAGGCCGGGGCGACGCCGGTTTATTTGGAAACGGCCCGCAATCCCTATGGTTTTATCGGCGGCATTGACGCCCATTGCTTCGATGAAACGTATCTGCGCCAATTGGCAGCCGAACGGGATCCGGAAAAAGCTAAGGCCCAACGACCTTTCCGCCTGGCTGTTATCCAGCTCGGTACTTATGACGGGACGCTGTATAATGCCCGCTATGTCGTCGACCGTATCGGTCATCTCTGCGATTATATCCTCTTTGATTCGGCCTGGGTCGGCTATGAACAATTCATTCCTATGCTCAAGGACTGCTCGCCGCTGCTCCTCGATTTGCATGAAGATGACCCGGGAATCATGGTCGTCCAGTCGGTCCATAAGCAGCAGGCCGGTTTTTCTCAGGCTTCGCAGATTCACAAAAAGGATAATCATATCCATAACCAGTCACGCTACTGTAACCACAAGACTTTCAACAACGCCTTCATGGCCAACGCCTCGACGAGTCCTTTTTATCCTATGTTCGCAACGATTGCCGTCAATGCCAAAATCCATGCCGGTGCGGCTGGCCGCAAGATGTGGATGGACTGTGTGAAAATGGGTATCGAAGCCCGCAAGGATATCCTGCGCCGCTGCCATTATATCCGGCCTTTCGTAGCGCCGACGGTCCACGGCAAACCCTGGCAGGATGGCAATACCGATGACATGGCCAATGACCTGGCTTATTTCACCTTTGAACCGGACGCCAAATGGCATGCCTTCGAAGGCTACGGGCCGGGACAATATCTCGTCGACCCGTGCAAGCTCCTCTTGACGACGCCAGGCATCAACGCCGAATCGGGACAGTACGAGGATTTCGGCATCCATGCCAATATCTTGGCGACGTATCTGCGCGGCAACGGCGTCATTCCGGAAAAATGCGATTTGAACTCAATCCTTTTCTTGCTGACACCGGCTGAAAATAAGAATAAGATGCGCCTCCTCGTATCCCAGCTGGTCCGCTTCGAACGCTTCGTCGACCATGACGTCCCCATGCAGGAAGTCCTTCTCGGCGTCTACAACTCGCATCCGGACCGCTATGCAGGCTATACAATCCGCCAGCTTTGCCAGGAAATGCACGATTTCTATAAGGTACGGAACGTCAAGGACCTGCAGAAGAAACTTTTCCGCCGCCAATACTTCCCGGAATACGCCATGAATGCCCAGGAAGCGCAATACGCCTTTATCCGTGGCCAGGGCGAACTCGTGCCCCTCGATGAAATCGAAGGCCGTATCGCCCTCGAAGGGGCCCTGCCCTATCCGCCGGGCGTCCTCTGCGTCGTCCCGGGTGAACGCTGGTCCCATACGGCCGTCCAGTACTTCAAGGCATTGGAAGAAGGCCTCAATGAATTGCCAGGTTTCGCCTCGGAAATCCAGGGCGTCTACCTGGAAAAAGAAGACGACGGCCGCATCCACGCTTATGGGTATGTGCTGAAGGAATAGTGCGGTACGAAATCTCGTCAAATGCGTAACGGGCTCGCCACGTGCGAGCCCCTACATCGAATACGGGATTCCTGCAAATACTTTTTTATGTCAAATGGGAATTGTCCCCAAACAGCGTAGGGGTCGCCATGTGGGCGACCCGCGTGAATTTTGTGTATAGCCTGAATTTATGACAAAAGGGATTGTACATGATGACGTTTGCCATCATGTACAATCCCTTTTCGTGTGTTTTTTACGATGAACGAACTGTGGGCCGCCGTTATGGCGGCCCCTACGATGAACGACGAACGGCCTACGATGAACGATGCCCTCTACAACAATGTCTTGACAGCTTCGGCGATTTTTTTTGCGATATACGGGTTATTCATGGTGTAGACGTGGATGCCGTCTACGCCGTTAGCCAGGAGATCGGCAATCTGGTCGACGGCGTAGGCGATGCCGATATCGCGCATGGATTCGGGAGTGTCACCGTATTTGGCAATGGCCCGCTGGAATTTGATGGGGAGCGTGGCGCCGCACATGGTGACCATGCGTTCGATTTGAGCTTTGTTAGTGACGGGCATGATGCCGGCTTCGATGGGAACATTGATACCGGCAATTTCACAACGTTCGAGGAAGCGGTAGAAAAGGGCGTTGTCGAAGAAGAGCTGGGAAATGAGTTCGCTAGCGCCGGCGTCGACTTTGGTCTTCAAGTTGCGGATGTCGGCGGCCAGGGTCTTAGCTTCGGTATGCCCTTCAGGGTAGCAGGCGCCGATGACGTTGAATTCCGGCGCTTGTTCTTTGATGAAGGCCACAAGGTCGCTGGCGTGTTCGAAGTCGTGCGCCCGTTCGCGGCCCGGGACTTCATCGCCACGCAGGGCCAGGATGTTTTCGATGCCGGCTTCTTTCAGTTCTTTCAGGTCCTGCAAGGCTGCTTCTTTCGTCAGGTAGATGCAGGGCATGTGAGCGGCTGTTTCGCAGCCCAGGGCTTTGATGCGGCTGGCGACTTCGACCGTGCGGTTGCCGCCGGTACCGCCGGCGCCGCAGGTGACGCTGATGAAGTCCGGATGGAGTTTGCTCAGTTCTTCCAGCGTCGGATAGACCGTTTCGATGGGAATATCCTTCTTCGGCGGAAAGACTTCAAAAGAAAAGACCGTTTTTTTGGCAAAAAGCTCGTTCGTATGCATATATTGTTTCCCCCTTGATTTTACAGAATTCCGTGGACTGCATGATGAAAAGCAACCCCTCAGTCAGCTGCGCTGACAGCTCCCCTATTAGGGGAGCCTTCCAGACAATAATCATTGTAAACAAAAGGACCGCCGCGAGCGCGACAGCCCTTTTCGGATACTTTCATTATATGGGATAACGAAGTCAATGTCCAGCTGTTAGAAGCTCGGCAGGATAGCACCCTGGTATTTGTCTTCGATGAATTTCTTGATTTCCGGAGACTGGAGGGCTTTGACGAGTTTCTGGATTTCCGGACGGTTTTCATCACCTTCGCGGATGACGAGGACGTTGGCATACGGCGAATCCTTCGGTTCCAGGAAGAGCGCGTCTTTCAGCGGATTGAGACCGGCTTCCATAGCAAAGTTGGTATTGATCAAGGCGATGTCTACGTCATCGATGGAACGGGGAATCTGAGCGGCTTCGAGTTCGACGAACTGGAGGTGTTTATCGTTCTTTTCGACGTCCTGTACGGTCGACGTGATGTTACCGCCATCTTTCAAGCCGATGAGGCCGGCACTCTGCAAGATGAGGAGGGCGCGGCCGCCGTTGGTCGGGTCATTGGGGATGGCGACTTTGGCGCCGTCAGCGACGTCTTTCAAGTCCTTGACTTTATGGGAATAAATGCCCATTGGTTCGACGTGGATCTTAGCGATGGCTTTCAATTTTGTGCCGTGTTCGCTATTGAATTTGTCGAGGTACGGTGAATGCTGGAAGAAGTTGGCGTCGATTTCCTTATCGTTCAGGGCCAGGTTCGGTTTGACATAGTCCGTGAATTCGACGACTTTCAGGTCGACCCCTTCTTTGGCCAGGAGCGGTTTGACTTCATTCAGGATTTCACCGTGCGGTACGGGCGTGGCGCCGACGGTGACTGTCGTGTTCTTGGAAGACGAGCCGCTGGAAGCGGAATCACTGCCGCAGCCGGCAGCCAGGACGGCGATGGCCAGCAGGGCTGAAGCGGCGAGAATGGAAAGTTTCTTGAGATTTTTCATAAAGATTCCTCCTAATGATGTAGTATAGACTTTTCTGTTCCGTCATTATCCTTGAACCTCTCCCGCTTATAGAAGCGGGAGATTCTTGAGAAATTTGATACAT
>NZ_JANFQH010000002.1:0-1453 GCF_024436295.1 Megasphaera sp. SC8-1
ATCTCGCTTCTATAAGCGGGAGAGGTTCAAATAATACAATTAATTTGTTCATATCTTTCATTTTTATTTTGGAAAGGTGGTTTTTCTTTGAAAATTCCAAAAAACAACTTACAGGCAAGTATTGTCCTGCCCAGTATCTTATTCATTGGAATCGTCGTCATAAGCTGTATCTTCTTTCCTGACCGTACAGATGCGGTTTTAAGTAATGTAAAGGAATATATATTCAGTTCATTTAGCTGGGTGTATATTCTTTGCGTCGCCTTCTTTTTCCTCTTCCTGGTCATCTTATGCCTGGGAAAACTCGGTGACATCCGATTGGGAAACGAAGGTCAACTACTCCCGACTAAAGTCGGGAGCTTGTAAGTCGGAACTGCATAGGTACTAACGACATCTAAAAGATGGTCTTCCTAAATCCGCCTACATCATCGGGTGGCTGACAACACCCGCTTTGCTAAGGAGTTTACTCCAAAGCAGTTGTTATTCTTTCGTAACGAGGATTGTTATCTCCGGAAATCCACATAGTTCCGAGGAGCTGAATATTCATAGCTCCGATACGGTCATCGTTAGATCTGTAACCACACTGGCAACTATACAGATGTCTGTGGTGGTCACGATTTTCTTTATGGATAGTACCACATTTGGGGCAACGTTGGGAAGTATATCTAGCCGATACCTTCAGGACTTCGGAGCGATTCTCATGGGCTTTGTAAGTCAAAAATTGTTCCAACTGATAGAATGCCCAGCTACGCAAATCATTGTTTTGTTTTGCCGTTCTGGAAAGATTGGATTCTTCAAAGCTAACGCTGGTTAAATCTTCAAGCACAAACAGTGTATCTTTGCCGTATTTCTCAATGAGTGTCTTAGAAATCTGATGGTTAACATCGGACATCCAACGGTTCTCTCGTCCAGAAATGGCTTTGAGTTTACGCTTTGCTGATTTTGTACCTTTAGATTGAAGTTGCTTACGAACTTCTTGAAACTTGTGTCGTTGGGTCGCAACCTTCCTGCCAGAAACAAATTCTGTTTTTCCCTGCTCGTCATAGCTGACGGTAAGGAAACGGAGTCCCCTGTCAATGCCGACAACGTGACGAACGGTTTCCTTTTGGAAGTCCTCAACAATTTTGGTCACAGGGATATGGAGATACCATAAGCCTTTCAGTTCGACCAGTTTCGCTGTACCAAGGTCATAAGAGCCATCAAGATATTCCGCAAAATGCTTGCCCTCAAAGGTGCATTTGGTTCTTTTCCCGAGCGTATTGATGGACAGAACCTGTCCGCTACCAACGAAGCTATAATCACGATTGCGAACCAAGTCCACTTGTGGGCGGCTAAAGAACACAGGCTTCCAAAGCCATTCCAATGTCTTGGCGATGCGTTGCCAGTTGCCATTCTCATCTTTATATCTGTAAGGATTTTGGAAGAGCTGTTGTTTTACCGTCTTATATCTGGCAAT
>NZ_JANFQH010000020.1:0-78708 GCF_024436295.1 Megasphaera sp. SC8-1
TAAGATGAGTTACAGCGTTTTTGTGCTTTTTACGGGCATTGGACCTACTCAAGCACCGCCATTCATCCCCCACCTAAGAGGTGGGAGTCTTCTGGCGGGAAAAGATAAAAAAGACCTCTTTCCGAAAGAGAAAGAGGTTTGATAGCTAGTTCTTTATCTCTCGGAAGAATCCGCAGGAATTGGCACCGTCGTTATCGGTTGCCGGGCTTCATAGGGCCAGTCCCTCCACCACTCTGGATAAATGTCGTTCTAAAGTTGTCTTAATTCTTAGTTTATCATGGATAAGCTATTTGTCAAGGTCTATCTTAAGGACATTGACAAAACTATACTAAAAGCGTAGTATTTAGACAACAATCTAAAGAGGGGGTATCATCTATGATTCAATGGAAAAAGAAATTTTTACCGCTTGCCTTATTAGCCGTATTGGCTGTCGGCCTTGCCGGTTGCGGCGGTCAGGGGGATAATGGCCAGAGTGCCGGTAGCAGCGACAAGGAAATCAAGATCGGAGCCACAGCGGGTCCTCATGCTGAAGTCGTCGAAGCCGTGGCTAAGGAAGCAGAAAAACAGGGGATTCACATCAAAGTCGTCGAATTTTCCGACTACATTACGCCGGACAAGGCCCTGGCTGATGGAGATATTGACTTGGTCAGCTACCAGCATAAGCCATTCCTGGATAATTTCAATAAGCAGAATGGTACGGATTTAGTACCTATTGGCAACACGATCCTCATGCGCATGGGGATTTACAGCGATAAATATAAGAGTGTCGACGCTTTGCCCGACGGAGCTGTCATTGCTATCCCAAATGACCCGACTAACGGCGGCCGCGGCTTGGCGCTCCTTCAGCGCGCAGGGCTGCTGAAACTTAAAGAGGGCGTAGGATTCAAGGCTACGCCGGCTGATGTCGTCGATAATCCCAAGCATTTCCAGTTCAAGGAAATCGAAGCAGCCCAGCTGCCGCGCAGCCTCGGTGATGTCGATGCCGCTGTCATCACCATGAATTACGTCATGAGCGCCGGCCTCAATGTCAAAGAACAGGGCATCTTCCTGGAACCGAAAGACGAACCGCTGGCTGTCATGGTTCTGGCCGTCAAAGCTAAGGACAAGGACAATCCGACATACAAGAAGATTGCTGAAATCTTCCATTCCGATGCCGTCAAGAAATTCATTGCCGACAAGTACAACGGTACGATTGAACCAGCTGAATAAGCGGTGTAAGGCTTGACAATGAGCGCCTGACAAGTATATAATAAAGCAAAATCTAAATGGATTTGTCGATGAACGAAACGAGTATATCCGATGTGGCAGTTCCAGCGAGCCGATGGCAGTGGGAGTTCGGCACGGACCGGCGGATAGAATGGATTCGGGAGATGCGGCCTGAACGGTGACCAGTAGGGTACGACGGTGTATTTCCACCGCTATCAAAGAAACGTGTATCGCTTATGCCGTACATGTAGAGCTGGACTCACTGAGTCAATCTGGGTGGCACCGCGGAAGAAACCAAACCTTTCGTCCCTGTATAGGGACGGAAGGTTTTTTTGTTGTCTTCAGACAGAAGGGGAGAGAAAGATGCTGGAAATGAAAGATGTCAGTTTCAACTATGGCAATGGCGTGCCCGTGTTGGAACATATCAATGTAGAAATCGGTGAGGGTGAATTCATCGGTCTCGGCGGACGCAACGGCTGTGGTAAGACGACGGTGACGCGCCTGCTCATGGGATTGGAAAAGCCCGTATCTGGGGAAATCCTCTATGACGGAAAAGTCATCAACGACGACGATGCGTCTGTACGCAGCCATTTCATAGGCTACGTCTTCCAGCGGCCGGAAAGGCAGATGTTCCGGCCGACAGTCCGCGAAGAAGTGGCCTACGGGCCGCAGCAGCTGGGCATGAGCCGCGATGAAATCCGCCAGGCCGTCGACGAAGCCTTAGCTGCGACGGAACTGACGGAACTTTCGGAAGCTTATCCGCCTAACTTGAACCGCGGGGAAAAGCAGCGCGTCGCCATCGCTTCGGCCATCGCCATGCATACGAAATACATCGTCCTCGACGAACCGACGAGCGGCCAGGATAGTGAAGACAAGGACCAGCTCATGGCCTTGCTGACGGACCTCAATAAAAAGGGGATGACTATCCTCATCATCAGCCATGATATGGATATCTTTGCCGAATACTGTCAGCGCGTCCTGGTCATCGGCAATCATACGAAAGCCTTTGATGGGACGCCGCAGGAATTGTTCACGCAGCGCGACGATTTATATGACCTGGGATTGAGCCGGCCCGACGCCGTCACTTTGTCCATGGCAGTCCCGGATTTTCCTTACTGTAAGTCGATGAAAGAATTTACAGCAGCCATGCTGGAACGGATGGGAGGTACCCGCAAATGATGAAGAACCTGGTTCCTGTTACGAAATTGATCGGCACCTTTGCCTTTTCTTTCTGGGCCCTGGTCATGCATACGACCTTGCCCTTAGTGATTTTAGTCATTATCGAACTCATTCTCTTAGGCTTATGCGGCAGCTTGGCGCGCAATATCAAGGCCGTCTTCAGCCTGGCCGTCTTTGCCGTTTTCCTGGCTGTCGTCCAGCTCCTGGGCGGCGGATCGTTAGAATCGGCTTATGTGACGGGCCTGCGCATGCTGGCCATGACGATTGTCTTCATCATCTTGTTGACGACGACGCGCCTGCAGGATTTGACGGCGGCCCTGGTAAAGCAGATCAAGATTCCTTATGAATATGCCTTCATGTTCACGGCGGCTTTGCGCTTCGTGCCGGATTTCATCGCTGAAAGCAAGGCCGTCCAGGAAGCTCAGGCCTGCCGGGGGTTGTCGACGAAGGGCAATGTCTTTAAGAAAGTCATCAATTATATGAGCGTCGTCCAGCCGCTGATGCTCAAATCGTTAGGCCGGTCGGAAACGATGGCCCTCAGCCTGGAACTGCGCGGCTTCGGCAGCAATGAACACAGCTTCATGAGCAATGTCCGTCCGAAAGGCCGGGATTATGTGGGCATCGTCATCATGCTGGCTTTGAGCTGCTTTGTCGTCTACTTGCGCTTGCAAGGTTTGGTTTAGGAGGGGAACACGATGAAAACTGTGGCAGATATTTCCAAATTAGAATTCCATCATCGCCAAGGCGGCCAGTTCCGCTGGATTACCATTACGACGCTCATGTTGGCCATCGGTACGATTTTACACCTCGTCTCGCCGAGCGTCGGTGGCGTTACACCGAACTGGACCATCGCCACTTATTGCGTTGCCATTTGTCTGACCAAGCCGAGCTACAAGCAGGCGCTGGGCATCGGCTTAGTCGCCGCTTTAGTCAACGTCCTGACCTCGAAGTCGGGCTTCCCTTACGGCAACCTCATCAGTGAACCCCTCGGCGCCCTGACTTGTACGTTCATCGTCAAGAACCTGGCCTTCATCAAGTTCAAAGGCCATTCGTGCCTGCCCGTCCTGACCGGTTTTGCAGCGACCTGCATGAGCGGCGGCGCTTTCGTCACGATACTGAAGTTCGTCATGAATTTGCCGACGGTCGTCTATGTTACGGCCATGCTGCCCCTGGTCGTCGTCATCGGTGCCTTGAATGCCGTTGTCACACCGCTCATGTATTTCCCGGCCCTGCGCCTCTTCGTTTCCCGGGGCATCCTCGATTCCCTGGAAGAACAGGAAGTCACGTCGGACCACAGCATGTATGATTTGAAGCCGACCCAGGATGGCCTCATTTCCATGGAACATTTGTCGTACATCTATAATAAGCAGAAGACACCCGTCCTGGATGATGTCACCATGACCGTAAATAAAGGTGACTTCCTGGTCATTACCGGTGAAAGCGGCAGCGGCAAGAGCTCCCTGTGCATGGCCATGACCGGTGCCATCCCGCATTATTTCGGCGGCGTCATGAAAGGGATGGTCTATGTCGACGGCCAGGCGACGACACAGACGACCATTTCCCAGTTGGCGACCCGCGTCGGCGCCATGCTCGATGACTACGACAGCCAGCTTGTTGCCATGACCGTCGAAGAAGAAATCGCCTTCAGCCTGGAAAACCAAGGCGTTGCACCGGATAAAATAGGCCAGGCCATTACGGAAGCCCTGGAAAAGGTCAACATGACGCCGTACCGCCACCGCCAGGTCACCAAACTGTCCGGCGGTCAGCGCCAGCGTCTGGTCATCGCCGACGTCCTGGCGACTAATCCGGATATCCTCGTCTTCGACGAACCGACGTCGGCCCTGGACCCGGAAGGAACCCATGAATTCTATGAATTGATTCACGATTTGAACGTCAAATACGGCCATACCATCGTCGTCATCGAACATACGCTGGAAGCGGCCCTGCCCTATGCCAACCGGCTGGTCCTCATCGACCACGGCCACATCCTCAGCGATGCCGATGTGGAAACGACGCTGCGCTATATGTATGACCATAATATTTGTACCAGTGCCATCCCGAAAATCTTCGCCTGCCAGATGGACCTGGAAAAAGCCGGCTGCCATTTCGATGCCCCGTGGCTGTCGACGGACGTTGCCGTAGCGGCTGTCCAGAAAGCCGTCCAGCCGTGAAACTCCTATGCTTGGGCGATAGTCTGACGTATGGTTTTGCCGTCCAGCCTGACCAAAGCTGGACGGCCCTGGTCTCGGCTAAAAGTCTGATTCATATCGACAACGAAGGTCAATGCGGCGATACGACGACGGGCATGGTCTATCGCCTCCATCAGTTCGACCTCAGCCGGTATGACGCCTTCTTCGTCATGGGCGGATCCAACGACATTCTCCTCGACGGGGACTTGGAGAATATCTGCCGGAATATACGGAATATCGTCACGACGTTCAAGGCCCAGGGAAAACCAGTATATCTGGGCATCCCGCCGCTGACTACGATGGAGAGTGCCATGTACGGTTGGCAGAACGCCAGAGACGTAGAAAAACACAATGACCAACTGCGTCAGTATCGGCAATGGCTCCTTTCGTATGGCAAAGAAACGGGCTGTCATATCATCGACTTCTATGAAGCCCTGTTCAATGCCAAACGGCGGACTGGCCGTAACCTCTACGCCGACGGCGTCCATCCCAATGCCGAAGGCTACGCCGTCTTGGCCCGGGAAGTACTGAAAGTGATGGGGGGTTAGTGGCTCGTGATTCGTGGTTCGTAGCTCGTAGGGGCCGCCCAAAGGGCGGCCCGCCTGATTCACTAAAAAAGCACTGTCTTTATGACAGTGCTTTTTATGAACTATAGGGGCGCGCATGTGGCGCTCCTACAATGTGGGCTACGAACCACCAGCCACTAGCCACTAGCCACTAGCCACTGATTTACGGGATTCCCACAACGGGCCGCCCTTTGGGACGGCCCCTACAGTGACATCACAGATGTCGTTAATGCCCGGCTGTAGGCTGGACAGTGGCCTTTGCATCGAGGAGAACGTCTTTTTTGGTGGCGCCATTGACTTTATATTTCAAGGTCAGGACCAGGACGCCGGCGCAGAACATGAAGGCGGCCATGAGATAGTAGCCCATGTCGAAGCTGCCCGTTTCAGCCTGGACCCAGGCCATCATGTTCGGTCCGAACATGCCGCCCAGGTTGCCGCAGGAGTTGATGAGGGCGATGGAGCCGGCAGCGGCCGGGCCGGAAAGGAAGGTCGTCGGGATGGTCCACCATACGCCCATGGAAGCATGGATGCCGATAGCCGACAAGCAGATGAGGAACAGGGCGACGCCCATGTTGTGAGCGAACGGCGACAAGCCGAGGCCGATAGCACCGACGGTGAGGGCGCCGAAGACGTGCCATACTTTATCGCCTGTAACTGTAGCCGTATGGCCGATGACCAGCTGGACGACGAGGGCTGCCATCATGGGGATAGCGATAGCTCCGCCGATGAGCGACGTGGACCAGCCGGAGAGGTTCTTGAGGACGGTCGGCATCCAGAAGTAGAAGCCCCAGAAACCGACGACCCAGAGGAAGTAGATGAGGCAGAGCTTTAAGACTTTAGCATCTGTAAAAGCCTGGAAGACCGTGTATTTCTTGACGCTTTGCATCTTGGCCTGTTCTTCCTGGTACATAGTGGTCAAGTATTCTTTTTCAGCATCCGTCAGCCAGCTGGCCTGGTCGGGACGGTCTTTAACGGCAAAGAAGAAATAGAAAGCGAAACAGAGGGCCGGGATGGATTCCAGGATGAACAATTCCTGCCAACCTAAGAGGCCGAAGAAGGAATGTTCCAGGAGAACGCCGGCAATCGGTGCGCCGATGATGGTCGAAAGGAGCAGGGACGTCAACATGAGTGACGTAGCCCGGGCCCGTTCAGAGGCTGTGAACCAGCGGGGGAACAGGAGGGAGTAGATGACCGGGTAGAGGCTGGCTTCCGATGCGCCTAATAGGAAGCGGCACAGGTAGAACTGCCATTCCGTCGTGACGAAGGCCATGCACAGACTGACGGCGCCCCAAGTGAACATGATGCGGGAAATCCATTTCGAGGCCGAGAACTTAGCGGCGAACAGGGAACCCGGGATTTCCAGGAGCAAGTAGCCGGCGAAAAAGATGCCAGCGCCGAAACCGTAGACTTCCGGCGACAACCAGGACAGGGTCTGGGTCATGGTCAGTTTGGCGTAGGAAATATTGACGCGGTCGATGCAGGCTATAATCGAGACGAGAAAGACCGGTAAAATGATGCGAAGATCTCTCCGTCGTTTCAGACTGTCGAAATTGATGTTTTCCATGATGAATTCCTCCTATTATGAGTCATATAGTCATAAGATAAACATGAAATAAAAAAAACTCCCGTCCACAAGGGACGGAAGTTTATATCCGCGGTACCACCCAATATTCCTCACCAAAAAAGCAAGGCACTTTTCAACGTACTATCATACGCGTTTCCTGTAACGTGGATCAGACGGTGCAGTTTACTCATTTCAACTGCAATTCTCAGAGATGATTTTCCATTTTCCTTCCACCACCGGCTTTCACCATACCCGGCTCGCTGTGCGCTTCCGCAAAAATGTACTCTTTCTCGTCATCGAATGTCAAAATATAAAATCGATGTTTAACTTACGGTCCTTATCATAGACCCTGTGCATCAATTTGTCAATAGTCTATTCTAAAATTTCCTATCTGAAAGCCTCTCCTCATAGGAGAGGTGGCCCGAAAGGGCCGGAGAGGTTTGACCTCTCAGTCAGCTGCGCTGACAGCTCCAGCAAGGCTCTCCGTTTTGGCAACCGTCCTGTCTTTCTCTCCGGTCAGTCCCTGACGGGCCAAAAAGGGCCTATCAAGGGAGCCACTAACCACTAACAACTTAAAAAGCGCTGTCGCACGAAAGTTTCTGCCATCATGCGAGGCCCCCCCCTTTTGCTTAAATGTTTGAGGCGATGGCTTTTAAATTTTGTCCCATCTACATCAAACTTTCAACTTCAAACTTCAAACTCAAAAAGGGCTTGTCGTCGTGCGACAAGCCCTTTTTATCATGGTGGAGATGAGGAGAGTCGAACTCCTGTCCGTAAATGCCGCCCCATGAACTTCTCCGAGCGCAGACCTTGTTAGGATCTTAAACCGTTTTCGTACAAGGACAAACTAGACGATTCCAGCCTGTGAGTTTCCCGACACGACTACCAGGCAGAGCCATGTGGTATCCCGCTAAGTGACGTCTGCGAGCTGCCCGCAGGATTAGCAGCAGGAGACGTTAGCCGCACTTAGGCAGCTAAAGCAAAATTGTTTTCTTTTGCGTTTAATTTAAAAGGTTCACCGATTTACGGGCAGATGAAACCCCGGCTCGCTATTCATGATACAACCATCCACGTCGAAACCTTTACATCCCCATGGATAGAATCTCCCTTTACAGGGATTCAAAATAAGTATAGCACATATTTTACCGTTTGCCAATGAAGTTTATGGTATAATATGCGTAGGGGCCGCCCAAAGGGCGGCCCGCAGTTCGCAGGCCGCAGACCGCAGTTCGCCGGTCGTGGTGATTTATGGTTTACAAGCAACCTCTCCGGCCCTTCAGGCCACCTCTCCTAGCAGGAGAGGCTTAACTATACGAAAGGATGTCTTCATTTTGTTATTATATATCATTAAATGGCTTTATGCCTGGATCCTGCCGATGGGTGGCATTGTCCTGGCTTTGATTCTCTTATTGTATTATATGTTTCGCAGACACAGTCCCGGCCGCTGGGCGCTGGCTGTCGTTACGGCTGTCTTTTATCTTTTGTCCATCGAGCCCGTATCGAACGGCCTCATCCATCCCTTGGAAACGGCTTATGACCAGCCGCAGGGGACGGCTGTCGCTGGCGATGTCATCGTCCTCCTCGGCGGCGGATCCCGGGCCGGCGTCCCCGATTTCGACGGTACCGGCCAGGTCGGCAGCGCCGCAGCCAACCGTTTCCTCATGGCCCTGCGCCTGCAAAAGGCTAAGGATCTGCCCATCCTCTTATCGGGCGGGACCATCCTCGAAGGCGACGCCAATGAATCGGAAATCGAAAAGCGGATGCTCCTCTCCCTGGGCGTGCCGGAAAATAAGATCTTCATGGACGACAAGAGCCGCAACACGGCAGAAAATGCCGCTTTTTCCAAGCAAATCTGCGAGCACCAGGGCTGGACGAAGCCCATCCTGGTCACCAGTGCCTTCCACATGCCCCGGTCTGTCCGCTTCTTTACGCGTGAAGGCCTCGATGTGACGCCGTATCCCTGTGATTACCATACGAGCGCTGTGACGAACTGGTCCGGGTACTCCGTCGTACCCCAGTCTTTTTACTTATTTAACTCCTGTCTGGCCATCAAAGAATACGTCGGCATCGCCGCCGCTTCTTTGCGGATACAATAAATTGGGACATAAAACGTCCATGGTATTGCAAAATCGTACCCGATGTGGCATACTTACAGTGTAAGTAGTAAGGCCCTCAGGTTCTTAGAATTATGTAAAAAGGTTATTTTGTTTTCAAAAGGAGTGTATCGACAATGATTAAAGTTGGTATTAATGGTTTCGGTCGTATTGGTCGTTTTGTTTTCCGCGCTGCACAGACTCGTGATGACATCGAAATCGTAGGCATCAACGACCTTTGCCCGGTTGACTACATGGCATACATGCTCAAATACGACACCATGCACGGCCAGTTCGACGGCACGATCGAAGCTGACGTCGAAAACAGCCAGCTCATCGTTAACGGCAAAAAAATCCGCGTAACGGCTGAAATGGATCCGGCCAACCTCAAATGGGACGAAGTCGGTGCTGAATATGTCGTTGAATCGACAGGCCGTTTCCTCACCATGGACCTCGCTGAAAAACACCTCGCAGCTGGTGCAAAATACGTTGTACTCTCCGCTCCTTCCAAACAGGGTGCTGACGGCCGTCAGGCAGACATGTTCGTTTGCGGCGTTAACACCGATACATACAAAGGCCAGCAGATCGTTTCCAACGCATCTTGCACGACGAACTGCCTCGCTCCGATCGCTAAAGTCCTCAACGATGCTTTCGGCATCAAAGAAGGCCTCATGACGACGGTTCACTCCACAACGGCTACGCAGAAAACCGTTGACGGCCCGTCCATGAAAGATTGGCGCGGCGGCCGTGCAGCTGCTGGCAACATCATTCCGTCCTCGACGGGTGCTGCAAAAGCTGTCGGCAAAGTCATTCCGGAATTGAACGGCAAATTGACCGGCATGTCCATGCGTGTACCGACCCTCGACGTTTCCGTCGTCGACCTCACGGTCAACCTCGCTAAACCGGCTACATACGATGAAATCTGCGCAGCTATGAAGAAAGCTTCTGAAGGCGAACTCAAAGGCATCCTCGGCTACACTGACGAAGCTGTCGTTTCCTCCGACTTCCTCGGCTGCCCGCTCACGTCCATCTTCGACGCTAAAGCTGGTATCGCTTTGACGGACACCTTCGTAAAAGTCGTTTCCTGGTACGACAACGAAATCGGCTACTCCAACAAAGTCCTCAACCTCATTGCTGTCATGAACGATTACAACAGCAAACACTAATTTGTAGCGACGCATTTCCCAACGGGTAAACAGCCTCCCGTTACAAATCAGATTGAACCCTAAAGGGGCCGTCGCATGGCGGCCCCTTTTTATTACTCATCGATTACAAAAGGAGTCAAAAACTGTAATGACGAAAAAGAAACCTGTAATGCTGGTCATCATGGATGGTTTTGGCTGCAGCCATATCGAAAAAGATAACGCCGTAGCCCAGGCAGACCTCAAGGTCTTGCCGAAACTTTGGAAAGAATATCCTCATTCGTATCTCGGCGCATCGGGCGAAGACGTCGGTCTGCCTGACGGCCAGATTGGCAACTCTGAAGTGGGCCATCTTAATATCGGTGCGGGACGTATTGTGTACCAGGCGCTGACAAAAATCACCAAGGACATCAAAGACGGCGCTTTCTTCCAGAAACCGGCTCTCGTCGGTGCTATGGAAAACGTCAAGGAAAAGGATTCGGCCCTCCATCTGCTGGGCCTCGTCTCTCCTGGCGGCGTCCACAGCAGCGAACAGCATCTCTATGGTCTTTTGGAAATGGCCAAGCGCAATGGCTTGAAAAAAGTCTACATCCACGCCTTCCTCGACGGCCGCGACGTACTGCCCCGCAGCGCTGGCGAATACCTCAAGGAACTGGAAGATAAGTGCGTTGAACTCGGCGTCGGCGAAATCGCTACCATCAGCGGCCGTTATTATGCCATGGACCGCGATAAACGCTGGGAACGCGTTGAAAAGGCTTATGATGCCGTCGCCCTCGGTGAAGGACCGCAGGAACCGGATGCTCAGACCTGCCTGGAACATTCCTATGCGGCTGACATTTCCGACGAATTCGTCATTCCCACTGTCATCCATAAACATCCCGTCCAGGATGGCGACAGTGTCATCTTCTTCAACTTCCGCCCTGACCGGGCCCGCCAGTTGACGACGGCTTTCGTCGTTCCCGATTTCGACGGCTTCCCGCGTCCGAAGAAGCTGGATACGTACTTTGCGACCATGACCCGTTATGAAGATGACCTTCCGGTACACGTCGTCTACGATAAGGAACGGATTCCGGATACCTTAGGCGAAGTCCTGGCTAAGGCCGGCAAGACGCAGCTGCGCATTGCCGAAACGGAAAAATACGCTCACGTCACGTATTTCTTCAATGGCGGCGAAGAAGAACCGAATCCCGGTGAAGACCGCATCCTCGTACCGTCGCCGAAAGTTGCGACGTATGACTTGCAGCCGGAAATGAACGCGCCCATTGTCACGGAAAAAGTCATCGAACAGATCAAGGCCGATAAATATGATATGATCATGCTCAATTTCGCCAACGCCGATATGGTCGGCCATACAGGCGTCTTTGAAGCGGCTGTCAAAGCTGTCGAAACGGTCGACACCTGCGTCGGCAAAATCGTTGAAGCCTTGAAACCCGTCCAGGGCCAGCTCCTGATCATCGCCGACCATGGCAATGCGGAACAGATGGCCGATCCCGATACGGGCTGCCCTTACACGGCTCATACGACGAACCATGTACCGTGCATCCTGGTCAGTGAAGAACATAAAGGGGATCACCTGCACGACGGCATCCTGGCCGACGTCGCCCCGACCATGCTGACTTTGGCCGGTATGGACATTCCTGCCGATATGACCGGCAAATGCCTGCTGGACCAGTGATTATACTCTGTTGTTCTATCGCATCGTGAAGGGAGAGAGTAAGATGGAACAAGATACATTGAGTATCTTTCAAAAAATAGCTCCCGATGTCATGGGGACAATCAAAGAACGCTATCTGCTGCTGCGGCATATCGCCGACGCCGAGCCCGTCGGCCGGCGGACCCTGGCAGGTCTTTCGGGCCTGTCGGAACGCGTCGTCCGGTCTCACGTCGACGTCTTGCGGCGCAGTGGCATCGTGCGCTTTACGACGCTGGGCATTGCCATGGAACCGGAAGGCAAACGGCTCATGCCGGATCTCCTGGAGTGTTTCCTGCGCCTGAATAATTTGGACGACATGCAGCGCCAGATCCGCCAGAAGCTGGGCCTGAAAAATGTCTATATCGTCCCCGGTGACAGCGATAACGATAAGACCGCCAAGGAAGAACTGGGCCGCCGGGGTGCGCTGCTCCTGAACGACCTTTTCGGCAGCGTAGATACGGTCGCTATCAGCGGCGGGTCGACGATGGCTGAAGTGGCCCGCATGCTTCCGGAATGTCTGGCCAACGTGACTATCTTGCCGGCCCGCGGAAGCATGGGCAACCATGTCGAAGTCCAGGCCAACTACATCGCCGCCAACATTGCGGCCAAGACCCACAGTTCGTACCGCATGATCCATATCCCGGAAGGCCTCAGTGATTCGGCGCTGCAGATGATGCTCCAAGCCGACCGCCAGACCCAGGAAAATGTGGCCATGACGGCCCGGGCCCAGGTCGTCATCTTCGGCATCGGCCGGGCGGACCGCATGGCCCGCAAGCGGGGCATGACGACGCTCCAGCGCGATGCCCTGCACAGCCTCGGCGCCTGTGGCGAATCGCTGGGCTGCTATTGCGGCCTCGATGGCAAGATTTTATATGGTACGAATAATGTAGGGATTTCATTGCGAGAAATCAAATTTCATCCGCACGTCATCGCCGTAGCCGGTGGCGCCAGCAAGGCCGAAGCCATTGTAGGCGTCATGCGGGCCTGCCATACGGGTACGCTGGTCACGGACGAAGGCGCGGCTGAAAAAATCATACAAATGCTTTAATTGGAGGAGGAACCTTTCATGAAAAAAACGATTACTGATGTAAATGTCGAAAACAAACGCGTTTTTGTCCGCGCTGACTTCAACGTCCCCCTTGATGAAAACTGCAACATTACAGACGATACGCGTATCCAGAAGACGCTGCCGACCATTAAATACTTGCTCGACCATAAAGCAGCCGTCATCCTGGCCAGCCATCTCGGCCGCCCGAAGGGACAGGTCGTCGAAAAGTATTCGTTGAAACCCGTTGCCAAACGCTTGTCGGAACTCCTCGGCCTTGATGTCAAATTCGCTCCGGATTGCGTCGGTGCAGAAACGAAAGCCATGGCTGACGCCCTCAAACCGGGTGAAGTCCTGCTCCTGGAAAATCTCCGTTTCCATAAAGAAGAAGAAAAAAACGGCGAAGATTTCGCCCGCCAGCTCGCTTCTCTGGCTGAAGTCGGCATCAACGACGCTTTCGGCTGCTGCCACCGCGCTCATGCTTCGGTCGCAGGCATTACGAAATTCCTGCCCATGGCAGCCGGCTTCCTGCTGGAAAAAGAAATCCGCTTCATCGGCGGGGCTGTCGACAACCCGGCTCATCCTTTCGCAGCCATCATCGGCGGGGCTAAAGTTTCCGACAAGATCGAAGTCATTTCCAACCTCCTGCCTAAAGTCGACCTCATGATCATCGGCGGCGGCATGGCCAATACCTTCCTGGCTGCCCAGGGCTATGGCATCGGCAAATCCCTGGTCGAAGCCGACAAAATCGATTTGGCCAAACAGCTCATCAACCAGGCTAAAGAACAGGGAACGAAACTGCTCCTGCCGGTTGATGTCACGGTCGCTGCTGAATTTAAGAACGACGCCGACCACAAAGTCGTTTCCGTCGATGCTGTCCCGGCTGACTGGATGATCCTCGACGTCGGCACGAAGACGCAGGAACTCTTCGCTAAAGAACTGGCCCCGATGAAACTCATCGTCTGGAACGGGCCGATGGGCGTATTTGAAATGGAAAACTATGCTAAAGGCACAGAAGCTGTCGCTAAAGCTGTCGCTGATTCCGAAGCTGTTTCCATCGTCGGCGGCGGTGACTCCGTTTCGGCTGTCAACAAGACCGGCCTGGCCGACAAGATCAGCCACATCTCCACGGGCGGCGGTGCTTCCCTGGAATATCTCGAAGGCAAACAGCTCCCGGGTGTCGTATCCCTGAGCGATAAATAATCATTCACCTTTAAAGGAGGAAACTCATTATGCGTAAAACCATCATTGCCGGCAACTGGAAAATGAACCACCTCGGTGCCGACGCTAAAGAAACCATCCAGGGCCTCGTCGCCAAAGTTCCGCAGGACGTAAAACCGGAAGTCATCATCGCTCCGGTCTTCCCGTACCTTTCCATGGCCGTTGAAATGACCAAAGGCACGCCGATCCATGTCGCTGCCCAGAACATGCATTGGGAAGAAAAAGGCGCTTTCACCGGTGAAGTTTCGCCGGCCATGCTCGTCGACATCGGCGTCACCCATGTCATCCTCGGTCATTCCGAACGCCGTACGTATTTCAATGAAACCGATGAAACGGTCAACAAGAAGACCAAAGCAGCTCTGGCTCATAACCTGACGCCCATCGTTTGCTGCGGCGAAACGCTGGAACAGCGCGAACAGGGCATCATGCAGTCCTGGATCGAAGGCCAGATCGAAAAAGCCCTGGAAGGCCTGAAGGCAGAAGACGTCAAGAAAGTCGTCATCGCCTATGAACCGATTTGGGCTATCGGCACGGGCAAGACGGCCAGTGCTGCTCAGGCTGAAGAAGTCTGCGCCATCATCCGCAAGAAACTGGCTGCCCTCTATGATGCTGCTACGGCTGAAGACGTTTCCATCCTCTACGGCGGCAGCGTCAAAGGCGGCAACGTCGCTGAACTCACAGGCTCTGCCGACATCGACGGCGGTCTCGTAGGCGGTGCCAGCCTCAAAGCCGACGACTTCCTCGCCATCATCAATAACGCTGTTGTAAAATAGCTAGTGGCTAGTGGCTAGTGGCTAGTGGCTAGTGGCTAGTGGCTAGTGGCTAGTGGCTAGTGGCTAGTGGCTAGTGGCTAGTGGCTAGTGGTCGCCCCTACAGAAAAGGCGCTGTCTTCATGCGACAGCGCCTTTTGCTATATCTCCCTACATTTGTTACAATAAAGTCAATGAGAGGGAGGAGGAATTCGATGAAATATATTTTATATGTCCTTTCTTTTTTCTGCCTGCTCATCGGTGGCGGTGCTTGGTTCTTTTATAACCATCCTGTCGGTGTCATCGGCGTTATCCTGTCGCTATATATCTTGTATCGCCTGGAACGGCAGCCGCATAAGCTTTCTTTGAAGTGGCCCGGCAGCAAAGGCAAGGGGGCCAGCCGCGACCAGGCCGCTTTTGAAAAGGCTCTCAGCGATTTCAACCGCATGGAAGCGGAACGCAGGGGATTGACCGACTCGGATTTGTGCCGGACTGTCGCCAATATGCAGCATATTGCCCGTAATTTCCTCTATTATCTGCAACAGTATCCCGAACGGATCGGCCTGGCAGAACACTTCATCGATTATTACCAGGACCGGGCCGTCTTCATGGTCCGCAAATATAAGAAGCTCTCGGCGACGGGACTCAGGACGGATAAGGTCGTCCAGACACAGCAGAAACTCAAGACCTTGCTCAGCCAACTCGACCAGGCCTATGAAGAACAGTTCACCCAGGTCTTGGAAGCCGAGCTGGTGACTATCGATGGAGAAACGACAGTCATGGCTCAGAACCTGTCTGCCCAGGGCCTGTACAACCCGGAAGCCGCTGTACGGAGAAAGAAGCCATCGTCCCTGAAAGGTTCCCTGGCCCAGTGGAAACAGAAAGCTGCCGACCGCTTCGATGCCTATACAGACGGAACCTTTTCGTCGATTACGCCGGAACTGCGCCATAAAATCAACGAAGAACGGCTGATTACAGCGGTCCTGGCCTTCTTCCTGGGTTCCTTCGGCATCCATTACTTCTATTTGAAACGCCCCGTCCGCGGTGTCATCTACGCCCTGTTCTGCTGGACCCTCATCCCAGGATTCCTGGGCCTGCGCGAAGGTATCCGCTACTTCAGCATGACGACCGACGAATTTTACTACGCCGATTATTTGCATAAATATGGAGCTTAGAACAGATTACTTATGCTCATTAATTGTGCGCCTTCCCTTTGGGCGCGTTCTATGACGGGCTGGGTGTATCCGCCTTTACTGAAGAAAATCAGGTGTTTTTTTGTTACTTTTGGGAAGGCGGCTGTAGCCTGGACTAAATCATCATACTCTTCCATGGGCATAGGACGGTTCCGGTATTTACATTCGCAGAAGATTCCTTCTGTCTCTGTCTTATCGAGTGCGAGAATGTCGATATCATCCTGCTGTTTCAATAGGGGATTGGTGCCCCACCACTTGCCGATGACAGCGGGGATGAAGGGAAGAGTATGGGCCTTGGCCCGGCGCCAGAGGTATTCGGTGCAGATTTCTTCAAAGACAGGTCCCATATAGTCGGAAATGCCGTCCATGATTTCTTGGGCAGCTTTTTCTTCGCCTAAGAGGAAGTAATAATTTTTTTGTGAGAACGTATAGCGGTACCAAAAACGGTAGTAATGATCTGCAATCACGTAAATGCCTTTTTTACTCGTTTTAGGCTGGCCACAGGGGATGATTTTTTTTACCAGGCGGATGTTCTGTAATACTTGCAGATATTTCGTGCATTTGCTCCGGTCTTCGTGAATGCGGTCGGAGATGGTGGAAATCCTATTGGCTCCATTGGCGATAGCCTCGAGTATACTATTATAAATACCTGGTTCACGCAGTTCCATGCGCAAAAGGAGCTGCGGTTCGTCGTGAAGATAGGCATTTTCAGATAAAATGTGTTCGGCGATATTTCCGGTAATGTCTTGATATGGATTAAATGCCTTTAAATAGCGAGGGATTCCGCCGAGGATGCCATAGGCCAATAATTTTTCTTCTTGTGAATAATTCGGGAAAAACTCAGCACTTTCCAGATAATCAAAAGGCTTTACTTCTAGATGTGCAGTAATCCGCCCATATAAAGGGCTTTTGTATCCCATGACTTCGTTAATCATAAAGCTGACACTGGAGCCGCAGAGGATGAGAAAGATGTTTTTATTTTGCCAGCTGTGGTCGATAGCATGCTGGAAAATACTTTTTATCGAAGGATTTTGGGAGGCTAAAAAGGGAAATTCGTCAATGATGAGGACTGTTCGTTTATCGTTGCGGCTTTGTTTTTCGATAAAAGCCAAGGCTTTTTCCCAATTCGGGAAAGGTGCTAAATAATCACCGGTATAATGTTCCTGAACAGTTTGAGAAAAATCTTCCAAATTTAGGACGTCGTTCTTTTCCTGGGCCGGGAAAAAGATACAATCGTGAGATTGAGCAAATTTTTGCAAAATCGTCGTCTTTCCCACACGGCGGCGGCCATACATGATTAAAAATTGAAAAGAAGGAGAACTATATAATTTTTCTAAAAGCGCTAATTCCTGTTTTCTGCCAATCATGAGAAAAACCTCCATAAATAAAGTGAAACACGAGTATAATACTCATAAGTATTATACTCGTGTTTCACTTTATTTGCAATTATATAGGTTAATCGAATTTTCGAGGTATAATGAATTCATCGCGTAACTCCTTTGAGATGGTGTGTTGTAGCAGATTCATTATACTTTAAAGTATGGTTACGCGATATTTATTTGTTCAAAAAGTTGTGAACTGCTGTAAGAATCATAAAAACAAATAATTGACCTATATAAGAAGGGCTTGTCACATCAGAAAAGAACAAGTGACAAGCCCTTCTTATATAGAGAATTTGAGAGAGAAAGCGTATTTAGATTTCTACGTTGAAGTGTTTGAGAATCATTTTTTCGGCTTCGGCGTTCCACAATCCTTTGTGGGCTTTGCAGCATTTGTCCAGTTCCAGGAAGAACGGATCTTTTTCACCGAGTTTGGCGAAGTCTTCGATGGCGGTCATAGGCATATCGAACTGGGTGTAGGCTAATTTTTTGCCGCCCGGGATTTTCGGCAGGTTGAGTGTCGTTTCAGCGATGCTGTCGATGCCGCCGACGTGGGTGATCATGACAGCCGGGTCGATGATGCCTTTGGCAGCCAGGGTGTTGGCTTCGATGAGGTCATCGTTGTTGCCGCCTGTCGTGCCCATGATGTGGGTGCTGGTGTAATGGCAGTCATAGAGGTTGATGTCAGCGCTGAAGTTTTTGTCCGTCGGGCCGGAGAAGAAGTTCATGCAGCCGTCGAAGGCCAGGAGTTTATTGCCCAATTCGGCGACGGCACGGATTGGTGTGTAGACGAAGACGTCGTCATAGCCATGGCCATCGGTGATTTTCATTAAGTCGTCATAAGCCGTATCCATGTTGGACGTGTTAACGTAGATGAGTTCGACACCGTGCTGGGCTGCGTATTCCGGCGAGACGACTTCTTTAGCCCGGGCGATGCGGGCGTCGTTGATGTCGGTGACGACGATGCGCTTCGGTTTGTTTTCAAAGTTGATGCCGTAGCTGATGGCGCCCAGGCCCATGGGGCCGCAGCCGCCGAGGATGATGATGTTGCCGCCTTCTTTGGTGCCCATGGCGTGGTTGTAATTATGTTTGTTCGTGTGGTAGTTGGCGTGGTAGCCGCCGATGATGCAGCTCATAGGTTCACCCAGGGAGGCTTCGAAGAAACTTTCGCCGTCATAGGGCATGAGGGCGCCCAGTTCCATGACTTCATGCGGGAAGATGCAGTACGTGCAGTCGCCGCCGAAGAATTCGTAAGAATAACCCGGAGAAGCCAGGCTGCCTTTATAGTTCAGGGCCGGCTGCTGGGCGAAGCGCATGCCCGGCTTGAACTGGTCCTGCCATTTCTTGCCGACCTTGACGATGACGCCGGCGAATTCGTGACCTGTGATGATGGGGTGCGTATCCATGTTCTGGGGAGCCCGTTTATGTTTCTTGCCCTGTTCGACGAGTTTGTACGTCGACATGCAGATGCTGTCGGTAATGATTTTGGCTAAGATTTCGTCGTCTTTGATTTCCGGGAGTTCAAATTCTTCCAGACGTAAATCGCGGGTACCATACATTCTGACTGCTTTTGTTTTCATGATAGAATCCTCCTAAGTGATTGTTCCATAATATATGTATTAATAGATTAGGTGACTATTCTGCTTCGATGTTGGCGAAGGTATCGTAAATCTGATCGACAGAGCTTTTCAGGATTTCGTCGACTTCATCTTCATCGGAACAGGTGACGGCGATATTGCTGAGTATATCGATGTGTTCGTCACCGACACCGGCGATACCGATGACCAGTTTGACTGTTTCACCGCCCCAATCGGTTCCCTGGGGGAAGGTCATGATGACTAAGCCCGATTTCTTGACTTCGCATTTGCCTTCTTCGATACCGTGAGGGATGGCGACGGCGTTGCCGATGGCCGTATTGAAGACTTTTTCTTTGTCCAGCATGGCCTGGGTGTATTTTTCTGTCGTATAGCCATCATCGTAGAAAATCTTGCCGATTTCTTTGATGACGTCTTCTTTGGCTTTAGACTGGCAATTGAGGATGATATTTTTCTTCTGCAAAATCGTGTTCATGGTATATATCTCCTTTATTTACTTTGACGGGCAGCGACTAATTCATCGACGAGCATGCCGTATTCAGGGGCTGCCATAAAGTTTGTAATTGTAATCAAGCGGGCTTGGGGAGCACTGGCTTTCGCTCGTTCAGCCAAATCCTGGTGACAGACGACGAGCTGGGCGTCTGCTGGGATTTCTGAAACGGAAGCGTGACTGACGGTGATGTCGGTCAGGCCGGCTTTCTTGAATTTCTTCTGCAAGACGGCGGCTCCCATGGCACTGGAACCCATACCGGCATCGCAGGCGAAGACGACGTTGGTGATGCACTTCAAATCGGCCTGGGCCGGAGCGGCGGCTGCCGGAGACGTGCCTTTCGATTCAGCCTTCATGTCCTGCATCTTCTGCTGGGCTTCTTCCAGGGATTCGCTGGATTTGGCAGCGGACATCTTGATGATCGGCGAGGCGATGATGAAGGAGACGGCAGCAGCAATGACGATGCTCAGGATGACTGAGAGGGTCGAACCCTTCGGCGCCATGGCCAGATAGGAAATGAGGCTGCCCGGGGCCGGCGGACCCGAAAGACCGAGGTCGAAAATCATGTTGTAGAACAGGGCTGCGACACTGCCGCTGATGGTTGCCAGCAGGAGAGCCGGGTTCATGAGGATGTAGGGGAAGGAAATTTCGTGGATACCGCCGAGAAGGTGGATGATCAGGGCGCCGGGAGCGGACTGACGGGTCATGGTGTCTTTCGAGAAGAGCCAGTAAGCCAGGAGAACGCCTGTGCCGGGGCCGGGATTGGTTTCAATCATGTAGAAGATGGACTTGCCCGTTTCGGCGACTTGTTCGGCGCCGAGGGGAGTGAAGATGCCGTGGTTGATGGCGTTGTTCAAGAAGAGGACTTTAGCCGGTTCTACGAAGACACCGATGAGCGGGAAGATACCGGCCTGGAGCAGGATCTGGACGCCGGCCGTCAGGAAGGACAAGATGATGCCCATGACCGGGCCGATGAGGTAGAAGCCGAGGATGGCCATGACCATGCCCAGGATGCCGACGGAGAAGTTGTTGATGAGCATTTCGAAGCCCGGCTTGATGCGGCCGTCGACAGCGGCGTCAAATTTCTTGATGACCAGGCCGGCCAGGGGCCCCATGACCATGGCACCCATGAACATGGTGTAGGTCGTGCCGCAGATGACGCCGACCGTGGCAATGGCACCCATGATGGCGCCGCGCAGGCCGCCGACGATTTTGCCGCCCTGGAAGGCGATGAGCAGGGGCAGGACGTAGGTCAGGAAAGGTCCGACCATTTTTGCCAGCTGTTCGTTAGGCAGCCAGCCGCTGGGGATGAATAAGGCCGTAATCAGGCCCCAGGCGATGAAGGCGCCGATGTTTGGCATGACCATACCGCTGAGGAAACGGCCGAAGGATTGGACTTTTGCTTTCATGATGATTCCTCCTAAAATCTTTGGAATGAATACGTGGGACACGAGCAGTACCTGACACTCCGGATTGCACTGCGCTGCTCTCTTGATGGCTACAGTATAACTTGTGTACATATCAAAAGCAATTAAAAGTAATTTAACTTTGTCCTTTTGGAAGATGACAGGACTTGGGAAATGAGGTTTTTACAGGCTTTATCCCTACTGGCAATAACACGGTTTGTGGTATAATGAAGATGAAAAATCATGAAAAGAAGGTGTTGACATGGGGGCAAAAGCCGTGATCATCGATCACGAACCGCTAATGGCGGCGCAGTTGAAGAAGCTGTTACAGCGTGGGGATCCGTCTATCGAGGTAAAATCAATATGTTATGAAGGGGAACAAGCCATGGCTTGTCTGGCGGCTCATCAGCCGGATATCGTCTTTCTGACGCTGGAAATGCCGCGGGTCAGCGGCATGACCATTGCCAGACAGATTGAAGCGGCCAAGGGCCCTCATCCAGCCGTCGTCTTCGTCACGGGCAAGCGCGATTTTATTTCCCAAGCGCTGCGGCTCAATGTCCTCGATTATCTGGTCAAACCGGTTACAGAGGAGGAAGTGCGGCGGGTCGTCGAGAAATTCCGCGCTGTCTATATAAAAAAAGAAGCTCCTTTGCAGGAAGGAGCTTCCGAAACAGCTGTTGACAGCAGCCGACCCAGTTATGCCCGGCGTTTTTCCGTCGATGAAGGCGACAAGATCAAACTCATTTCGACGGAAGATATCCGCCTGGTCTATGCAGAGAAACGAAAAGTTTTTCTCGTTACCTTGTCGGGCAAGACGTATCCCAGCCATCTCAGTCTGGTCCAGTTTGAAAAGCGTCTGCCTGAAGAGGTGTTCTTTCGCTGTCACCGCAATTATATCGTCAACATCGATGAGGTTCAGCAAATCGAACCGTGGTTCAATCATCAATACGTCCTCATCGTCAAAGGGATGGAAGACCAGCCCGTGCCCATCGGCCGGTCGTATGTCAAGAAACTCCGGCAGTACGTCGACTTATAGACTCAGGGCAGACTCGAAATAGGTCTTGAGGATCCGCTGCAGGTGGCAGCGGATTTTTTCTGGGTCGTGCCCGAGGATGGCCTGGTAAAAAGCGTCATCGCTGACTAGGGAACTGCTGATGAAACCCAGCACGTCCGTATGGACCTGGCGATATTCGTCTTCGGGCATGATGAGCAGCAGGACAGTGGCAATGCCTTTGAAATAGTCGTCCTCAAAGGCTGGGCCGTCGGGGACGCACGTATAGAATAAGGATTGACGGATGGTTTGGGTACGGCAATGAAGCAAAGCAAAGCCCTGGTCTGGGAAAATCTGGCTGTTCAAGCATTCGCGGCGGATGATGGCGTCGAATAAGAGGGCCGTATCCTCTTCGCCTTTCGTTGCGGCTGCGGCCAGCGTATGGACGACTTGGGCAAAGGTAGACGAGGCGGGGACGGTGAATTGCTGATAGTGACGCAGAAGACCGGCCATTTCCCGGGCCAGGAGATGTGTCCGGTCCAGGGCGGATAAAAAAGTTTCTCCTGAAGGCGTGACCAGGTCCGGCGCTTTGCGGATGTGGGAATATGTATCAATTTTACCCAGGATATGTTGAAGTTCCGAACCCGTGATAAGGGGGGATGTACGCAGGACGTCGGCTCCAGGAATCTGCAGGGGCAGGGTGCTGATGAAGAAATCTGTCTCTTGCAACACCGATTCTGTCAAGCCGTCCTTGCCATATGTATGGAGCTCGACATAGCTGGGCAGTTTGTTTTGAAGACGGGTCATCATCAGGCGGGCCAGGCCGAAACCGCTGGCGCAGACGATGCCGATGATGACTTTGCGGGTAAAGACTTTCTTGCCTTTGAGGCGCTCCAGGGCTGCGCCGAAATGGATAGTCAAATAGCCTATTTCTTCTTCGGAAACCGTTGTATCCAAGGCCTCTGCCAAGATGGTGGCAGCGCGGCGGGATTTTTGGAAAACCGAGGCATATTCCTGTCTGATATCGTCCAGCAGGGGATTGATGATATTCAGATGGTGTTTCAAGCGCACGATAGTCGGCTGTAAATGGACGAACAGGCCGCGGATGAATTCATCATCACAGCGCAAATCATAGGCATACTGCGGGTCGAAGGCTTCAATCATCTTATCGATGATGACGAGAAGGGCTGGTTCGTCCAGTCCGCCCGGACCCTGCCATGGACTGCCGTTATAGCGGATTTTGGCGCCCTTGATGTGCAGGAGCAGATAAGATATTTCGATGGATGGCATGGGCAGCTGAAATTCCTCTTCCATGCCTTTCAAGATGCGTCGTGCCAAGGTACTGTCTTCATCATCCGGGATGGCTGGCGGGACAGCAGGTTCTTCCTGCAATTGTCCGCTGGCCACGCGTTCGATGGCGATGGCAATATGGATGACCAGACCGATTTTGGCGGCATCTGTGAAGTGGGCGATTTTTTCTTCGTGAAGTTTCTGGAGAACCGTATAGACTCGCTGAATCGTATGGCTGTTGAGCAATTTATAGATGCCTTTATCCGTCACATTCATGACGGCCTTGGTCAAGGCTTCCTGGCCATCATGGAGGTCTTTGAAATCTTCGGCAGACGTCGTTTCGCTGATGAAGCGGCGCATGGCTTCGCGGTAGTCTTTTTCACTGCCCGTAAGGACGACGCCGTAGCCTTGCTTCTTCAAAACGGATAAATTATTTTTTTGCAGCCATGGGGCCAGTGCTTCCAGGTCTGAAGCAGCTGTGGCTTCACTGACACCGAGGAGCTGGCTGTAATAGAAGAGTTTCTTCGGTGTCCGGTCGCGCAGGATTTCAAAGAGCAAGTAACGGCGGCGATTCTGCTTATCGGTAAAGTCCATAGCCGATGCCGTTTGCAGGGAAGCGGCCAGTCGTTCTTTTTCTTTCTCAGGCCCGATGAGCATGAGGCCGGCCTTTTTCTTGCGCTGTAATTGCAGGCCATAAGAAGCCAGTGCGCCTGTTGTCCCGTCGAGTTCACGCTGGACCGTCCGCTTGCTGATACCCAGGTCATCGGCCAGGGTTTGCTCCGATACAAAGTCCGTTTCCGATAGCAGGCGCTGTAAAATCTGTTGCATACGAGGTGTAAAATCCATGCTATCACCTCCGTCATCCATGGTATTCCTGTATGTCTTTGCTTTACAGTATAGCTCAGGCTGTGGAAGGCTGCAATTTAAAGTATTTTAATTTTGTCGTCATAAAAAGTGACAGCATTTTTAGAATGCATCGATTGCAGGATGAGGGAGAAAAAATGCCTCATTGTTATAGAATAATGACAGGCCATATGATATAATTTTAAGTAAGGCCTTGTAAAGAATCAGAAACAATCGTGTAAATTTTGATAAAGGCTTATTCCTATCTTTTATTTAAGGAGATCGATGACTATGGCATTTCACTTAAAGCCCAAGGAAGAAAAGTTTTTTTCCCTATTGGACCAACATGCGACATTGAGCTATGAAGCGGCTGAGTTACTGAGCCAGGCTATTAACGGTGAAGTCGCGAAAGAAACGGCATTAGAAAAAATCGACGCTCTGGCCGACCAGGCCGATGCGCTGGTCATGGAAACGATGAAGCGCCTCCAGAAGACCTTCATTACGCCTATGGACCGTGAAGATATCCAGCAGCTGATCGATCAGCTCGATGCAGCTGTCGACAACATCAGTGAAATCATGGATAAAATGTGTATGTACCAAGTCGGCGAAGCTACGGATGGCGCTAAGCAGATGGCGACCATTACGGCGAAAGCCATGAAAGAAATCCGCAAATCCATCGGCTACATGAAGGACCTCAAGAAGAATTACCTCAAAGTCGAAGCGCGGAGCAAGAAAGTCTTGAAATTGGAACAGGACTGCGATGATTTGTACCATGAAGAAATGGCGAACTTGTTCAAGAACTGCAAGGACCCCATTGAAATCATCAAGTGGAAGGAAATCCTCCAGTCTGTCGAAGACGTCACCGATGATTGTGAAGATTTAGTCGTTACGTTCAGAAGGGTTGTATTGAAGTATGCCTGAGCATTGGTTAATTTGGGCCATCGTTTTGTTGGCCGTTCTCTTTGATTATATTAATGGCTTCCACGATACGGCCAATGCCATCGCGACGAGCGTATCGACGCGGGCCATTACACCGCGCCACGCCATCATGATGGCAGCGTGCCTCAATTTCGCCGGGGCCATGATCAGCACCGGCGTCGCTAAGACCATTGGCGGCGACCTGGTCCTCAATCCGGCTGAAATCAGCTTGGAAGTCATCGTAGCCGCCCTCATCGGCTCGATTATCTGGAATGTCCTTACCTGGTATTACCGCATACCGAGCAGTTCGTCCCATTCCCTGATCGGTGGTGTCATCGGCGCCGTCTGCATCAGCGTCGGACCGGCAGCCCTCGATATGGGCGGTATCGGCAAAATCATCTTGTCTCTGATCCTGTCGCCTGTCGTCGCCTTGGCTACCGGGTATTTCGTCATGATCGGTATCCTCTGGATTGTCCGCAAGTATTCGCCGCTGGCCCTGAACCGGCAGTTCCGCAAGATGCAGCTCTTGTCGGCCAGCCTGATGGCTTTTTCTCACGGTTCCAATGATGCCCAGAAGGCCATGGGGATCATCGCCCTGGCTCTCTTGTCCGGCGGTTATATTGAAACTATGGAAATCCCGATTTGGGTCAAGATGGCCTGCGCTACGTCCATGGCTTTAGGGACTTCGGCCGGCGGCTGGCGTATCATCTCTACGATGGGGACGAAGATCTTCAAGATGGAATCGATCAATGGCTTTGCGGCGGATTTGAACTCGTCCATCGTCATCTTTACGGCCACCTTCCTTCATCTGCCGGTCAGTACGACCCACGTCGTATCGGGCTCCATCATGGGTATCGGTTCAGCTGAACGCGTCCGCGCCGTCCATTGGGGCGTCGCCCGCAGTATGCTCGTCGCCTGGGTCGTTACGATTCCCATCAGTGCCGTCATGTCGGCTATCATTTTCAAAATTATCGATTTTCTTTAAGACTATTTTGGTAACTAACCCCTTAAAAGGTCCTGTCATCGTGCGGCAGGACCTTTTTTGCATCCGTCAGTAGAATGAAAGAGGGCGGCATACTAAAGAAAGTATATTATTAATATACTTTAGGACATTGAAGATACAGAATTAAAACTATACTTTTTTTGTCTTTTATTGTATAATACAAGATATAGACAACAAGGGGGTAGAAATATGAGATTGAATCAGGCTACGGACTATGCCTTCCGCATGGTCCTCTATTTGGCGTCTCTCCCGGAAGGTACGAAGATTACCGGCGCGGCGCTGGCAGAAAAACAGAATATACCAGAACGTTTTTTATTGAAAATCATGCGCAGCCTCACCAAGGCTGGCATCATGAAGTCCTATCGCGGTGTCGAAGGCGGTTTTGCCTTACAGCGGGCGCCCAAGGACATCACTCTTTTTGATATCATCGACGCCGTCGAAGGGCAGACAGAATTACAGCGCTGTCTCCACGACATCGGCTCGTGCAGCCGCGGCTGCAGCGGCATGTGTTCTATTTATGCCGCCTTTGCCGACATCCAGCGCGACCTGGCAGCCCGTTTGAAGTCCATCGACTTTGAAACCCTGGCCAAACAGGAAGCCAATCTCCGCATGGTCCACGAAGCAGAAGCGCAGCTGACGGCCAAAAAAGAAGCGGCAGAAAAATAAGTCTGTAGTTTGAAGGGCTTGTCACCGACGACAAGCCCTTTTTTTTATGCCCAAAATATTGTAAAATAAGGATACCTATTTAATTTTTATTCTCTTTGTGTGGAGTGAAGCCCTATGTACCTACCCTTTCAAGGTTTCATCAGCAGCTTCCGGCTGTTGGATATATTGGATATTCTGCTCGTTGCTTTTGTACTCTATAAATTATTCATCCTCATCCGCAATACGCGGGCTGTCGCCTTGATCAAGGGACTGCTGGTCTTGGGCGTAGTCACTGTCGTCAGTAAGATTTTGGACCTGCACGTCATCAACTGGATGCTGCAGCAGGGGATGACGGTCATCCTCGTCGCCTTGCCTGTCGTCTTCCAGCCAGAGTTGAGGCGGGCCCTGGAACAGATTGGCCGGGGCCGTTTCTTCCGATCCGGCCAGGTCATCAGTATGGAAGAACTGGAACGGCTCATCGACGAAATCGTCGCTATCAGTGAATCCTTATCGAAGACCCATACAGGGGCGCTCATCGTCTTTGAACGCGAAGTCGGCCTCAACGATTATATCGACACGGGCATTGCCATCGACGGCCTGGTGTCGCGGGAACTGCTGGGAAATATATTCATCCCCAATACCCCGCTCCATGACGGGGCCGTCATCATCCGCGAGAACCGCATCATGGCTGCCGGCTGTCTGCTGCCGCTGACGTCGGACCGGTCCTTGTCGACGGAACTGGGGACGCGCCACCGGGCGGCCATCGGCATCAGCGAACTAGCCGATGCCGTCGTCGTCGTCGTCAGCGAAGAAACGGGTTCCATTTCCTATACCTATGGCGGTCATATTTATCGCCACCTCGATGGCAATGCTTTGCGCAATGTCCTGAAGACGTTCCTGAACCGGACGCCTCAGGGCTTGGCCAATATTTTTAAATGGAGGCCTTAGCTTATGAACAAGCTTGATAAAAAATGGCAGCTCAAGATCGTCTGCCTTCTCTTGGCTATCGTCTTATGGTTCGTCATCATCAACGAACAGAACCCGCTCAGTGAAGGCAGTTATACCGTGCCGATTACCGTAGAGAACCTCGATTCCCAATACATTACGTCTAATGTGCCCAAGACGGTCTATGTCCGCTTGTCGGGCCCGCGCAATACGATCATCAACGTCGGCCCGTCGGATATCAAGGCCTATATCGATTTGTCCAATGTCCAGGAAGGGGAAGTGGAAGTACCGGTCCACGTCGAAATACCCGGTGGGACGGAGCTGAAGAAACAGAGCATGACGTCGACGAAAATCACTGTCGATGTCTATACGGTCAAAGAATTTAAATTGACGCCGCATGTCGTCGGCAAGCTGGACGATAAGGATTTCATCAGCGATCTGAAAATCGTACCGGAAAAAGTCGTCGTCAGCGGGGCACGCCGCCTCATTCAGCAAGTCAACCAGGCTGTCGTCGATATCCCTGTCAATCAGCGCAATGGCGACTTTGCGATTATGGCGCCGATTCACTTGTACCAGGCCGATGGGACGCCGGTAGAAGGGCTGGAAATGACTCCCTGGCAGAGCAATGTCAAAGTGACCATAGCCCACAATGCGATTACCAAGACCGTTCCCTTGAACTTGAACGTCCAGGGGGAAACGGCGTGGAAGACCGTTTCCGTCCAGCCGACGGCTGTCGTCGTCAAAGGGGAAGCGGATACGCTGAAGAATATCGATACCATCGACTTGCCCGATATCGATATCGAGAATATGACGGAAGAAAAGACGTGGAAAGTCCTCATTCCGCCGATAGATGGCGTCGTCATGGACCCTGATGAAGTCGACGCTACACTGAGTATCAAGAAAGAAAAGTAGGAAGGGAGATTATTGTGCTTAGAGTATTGAATATCCGCACGGCTGTCCCTATGCAGAAGCCTTTGGCAGCTTTAGTGGCTAAAAAGCTTCGATGCAGCCGCAGCGATATTTCCGGCCTTACCATTGTCCGCCGGTCCATTGATGCCCGGCGGAAGCCGCGGATTTATTTCGTCTTCACTGTCGACGTTTCTTTTGCCGACGAAGACCGGGTGTGGAAACGCTGCCGGGATAATAAGGATGTCCGTCGTCTGACCGAGACGCCAGCGCCGGAAATCCATCCCGGTACACAGCCGATGGCGCACCGGCCTATCGTCATCGGGACCGGCCCATCCGGCCTGGCAGCTGCCTTGGCCCTGGCGGAACACGGCTACGCGCCTATCGTCTTTGAACGGGGCTGCGATGTCGATACCCGGACGAAAGATGTAGAAACTTTTTGGCGTGGCGGTCCTTTCAAGGCCTCGTCGAATGTCCAGTTCGGCGAAGGTGGGGCCGGGACCTTTTCGGATGGCAAATTGACGACCCGCGTCAATCATCCGCTGCTGCGGCGCATCTTGCAGACTTTTGTCGATGCCGGCGCACCGGAGGATATCCTGTATGCCTATAATCCCCATGTCGGGACCGATGTCCTGCGCCGCGTAGTCAAGAATATGCGTCATACCATCGAAGCCCGGGGCGGGGAAGTCCATTTTTCCAGCTGCGTCACGGCCATCCATCGCGACGATGAAGGCCGCATTACTTCTGTGACCGTCAATGACAGCGATGAATATCCGGCCGAGCTGGTCGTCATGGGTATCGGCCATAGTGCCCGCGATACGTATTACATGCTCCACGACCAGGGCGTTACCCTGGAAAAGAAGCCCTTTGCCGTCGGCGTGCGTATCGAACATTCCCAGGATGTCATCGACCGGGCCCAGTATGGCTGCCCGGCAGCAGATCTCGGCCTGGAACCGGCGGACTACGCCTTGGTCTACCACAGTCCGGAAGGGCGGTCGTGCTATTCTTTCTGCATGTGTCCCGGTGGCGTCGTCGTCGGGGCGGCTTCGGAAGAAGGGCGGGTCGTCACCAACGGCATGAGCCTGTACCGGCGCGACAGCGGTATCGCCAACAGTGCTGTCGTCGTCAATGTCACGGCTGATGACATGGGCGGGGATAGTCCCCTGGCAGGTATCGAGTTCCAGCGCCGATATGAAGAACTGGCGTATAAAGCGGGCGGCAGCTGTTATTATGCTCCGGCTCAGACCGTCGGCTCTTTCTTGAAACGGCCTGGGGCACCTCAGGAAGGACCAGTTCATTCCTATCGTCCCGGCGTGACCTGGACGGACCTGCATGACGTCCTGCCCGGCTTCGTCACGACGACCTTGGAACAGGCCCTGCCTTATTTCGGACGGCGGATCCATGGTTTTGACGATGATGCCGTAGTCATGACCGGCGTCGAAACCCGGACCAGTGCGCCTGTACGCATCGTCCGCGGCGAAGACCGCATGGCCCTGGGGGCGGCTGGCCTCTATCCCATTGGCGAAGGGGCCGGGTATGCCGGTGGCATTATGAGTGCTTTTTTGGATGGCCTGGAAACGGCGATTGAAATCATCCGTAAATATCAACCTTTGGAGGTAAAGTAAATGGCTAGATTGTTTGGAACTGATGGAGTACGAGGTATTGCCAATGATTCGTTGACACCGGAATTGGCATATCATTTGGGCAGAGCAGCTGCCTACATTTTTGGGCAGAACAAAGAACACCCGACCTTTCTCATCGGCCGGGATACCCGCCGTTCCGGCACCATGCTGGCAGATATCCTGGCCGCCGGTATCGCTTCAGCCGGTGGGGACTGCTACATGGTAGGCGTCATTCCGACTCCGGCCATTGCCTACCTGACGCGGACCCATCATATGGACGCAGGCGTCATGATTTCGGCCTCGCATAATCCTTTTGAATACAACGGCATCAAGTTCTTCGATGGCTTTGGCTATAAATTGCCGGACGAAACGGAAGATAAAATCGAAGAATGTATGCTCAAAGATGAACGGGCAGCTCTCCAGAGCCGTCCGACCGGGGCTGCTATCGGCACGATTTCGACGTGGACTGATTTACAGCAGGAATATGCTGATTTCATCTGCAAATCGACAGATATCGACTTGTCGGGCTTGAAAGTCGTCCATGACGGGGCCAATGGCTCGGCGTCAGTATTGGGACCGGAAATCCTCAAGCGCCTCGGTGCAGAAGTCATTGCTATCCATCATGAACCGAATGGCGTCAACATCAATGAAAAATGCGGGTCCACCCATTTGGAAAGCTTGAAGGAAACGGTTCTCAAATACGGGGCTGATGTCGGCATTGCCAATGACGGTGACGCTGACCGCTGCCTGGCTGTCGACGAAAAGGGCCAGGAAATGGATGGCGACCAGATCATGCTCCTCTGCGCCATGAAACTGAAAGCCGAAGGCCGGCTCAAACAGGATACCGTCGTCGGTACGGTCATGAGCAATATCGGTTTCCATAAAGCGTTGAAAGAAATGGGCTGCAAGACGGAAATCACGGCTGTCGGCGACCGCTATGTCCTGGAAAAGATGCGTAAAGACGGCTATTCCCTGGGTGGCGAACAGTCGGGCCATATCATCTTCCTCGACTACAATACGACCGGTGACGGCCTGCTCACGGCGGTCCAGCTGCTGAGCATCATGAAACAGCAGAATAAGCCGCTGTCGGAATTGGCCGGGCTCATGACACGCTACCCGCAGATTTTGAAAAATGTTCGCGTTCAGACGAAATCCGGCTGGGAAGACAATAACCTCATCATGGCAGCCATTTCGGCTGGCGAAGAAGAATTGGGCGATGAAGGCCGCATCCTCGTCCGTCCGTCCGGGACAGAACCCCTCATCCGTGTCATGGCGGAAGGACCGGACCTGGACCAGCTCGAACGCATCGTCGATGACATCGCCGTCGTCGTCGAACACGAAATGGGGCCTTCCAAATAGGTATTGACAAAACCTTGCAAATATATTAAAGTGTGGGAATGGAGTTCAGCGAACTTCATTCCTGCTTTTTTTGCAGGCGTCTGGAAATCCTTGACGATATAATGGATAGCGCTAGTGCCTGGTCCGCCAGGCAGACGAGGTAGAGAAGTATCGAACAGTCAGCGGATGTCTCTCGGCAGCTTCAGCCGTTATATGACGGAAAAACACGGCGGTAACGTCGTCGACAAGTTCGTCATGGGAAGGAACATTTTCATATCAGGAGGATATAACTATGTGTGGTATTGTAGGTTACATCGGAGACAGAGAAGCAGCAGATTTTTTGATGGATGGTCTGGCAAAGCTGGAATACCGCGGTTATGATTCGGCCGGTATCGCCGTCTATCATGACGGCGCCATTGCTGTCCGCAAAAAGGCAGGCCGTCTGGTCAACCTGGCTGAAGCCGTAAAGGCTCATCCTGTCGTCGGCACGGTCGGCATCGGCCATACCCGTTGGGCAACTCATGGCGGTCCGTCGGATGTCAACGCCCATCCCCATACGGATGAAAAAGGCGATTTCGCCATCGTCCACAACGGCATCATCGAAAACTACATGGAATTGAAGGAAGAACTCCTCAAGAAAGGGTATCACTTCAAGTCGGAAACGGATACGGAAGTCGTCGCCCACTTGTGCGCCGACATGTACGACGGGGATTTCACCAGCACGGTCCGCAAAGTCCTGAGCCGTCTGCGCGGTTCTTATTCGTTGGTCTTCATGTGCAAATTTGAACCGGATAAGATCATTTGCAGCAAGAAGGATAATCCTCTCATCGTCGGTCTCGGCCAGGGCGAAAACTACATCGCCTCGGATATCCCGGCCATCCTTAGCTATACCCGCAAGACGTATATCATGAATGATGGAGAAATCGCCATCGTCATGAAAGATAATGTCTGGGTCACGGACCTCGAAGGCAAACCCATTTCCAAGAAAGTCTTTGAAGTCAACTGGGATGCCGAAGCGGCTGAAAAAGGCGGCTTCGAACACTTCATGCTCAAGGAAATCTATGAACAGCCGAAGGCCATCAAAGATACCATGAGCTGCCGCATCACGAAAGACGGCAAACATGTCCACTTCGAAGAACTGAACTGGACGCCGGAAGATGTCAACTCTATCGGCAAGATCCTGATCACGGCTTGCGGTACGGCCTACCATGCCGGGCTCCTGGCCAAGTACTTCATTGAAAAACTGGCCCGCATCCCTGTCGAAGTCGATATCGCTTCGGAATACCGTTATCGCGATCCTTTGACGGACAGCAAGACCCTTTGCATCGTCGTCAGCCAGTCTGGTGAAACCATCGACACCTTGGCAGCCCTGAAGGAAGCCAAACGCCGTGGCGCCCGTTCCCTGGCCATTACCAACGTCGTCGGCTCGTCCATTTCCCGTGAAGCCGACCAGGTCGCTTATACCTGGGCTGGCCCGGAAATCGCCGTCGCTTCGACCAAAGCCTATACGACACAGCTGGTCACGCTCCTGCTCCTGTCTCTGTACATGGGCCGCTTGAACGGGAATTTGTCGGTTGAACGGGAAGAAAAGATTTTAGCCGATTTGACGAAACTGCCGGATCAGTGCCAGGGTGTTTTCGACCAGGTCGATACGATCAAAGGCCTCTGCGATGCCTTCAAGAATAAAGAAGACGTCTTCTTCATCGGCCGTTCCATGGACTACGGCCTGGCTATGGAAGGGGCCTTGAAACTGAAGGAAATCTCCTATATTCATGCAGAATCCTATGCCGGCGGTGAATTGAAACACGGCACCTTGTCGCTGATCGAAGCCGGTGTCCCGGTCATCGCTTTGGCTACGCAGGTAGAAGTCGAAGAAAAGATGATCAGCAACATCAAGGAAGTCAAAGCCCGTGATGCCTATGTCGTCGGCGTCGTCCAGGAAGGCGATACGGAAGTCGGCAAGACTGTCGATGCCTTGATCAAGGTCCCGGCATCGGACGATTTCGTCATTCCCATCCTGGCCATCATCCCCTTGCAGCTGCTGGCCTACTACATCGCCGTCAGCCGCGGCAACGACGTAGATAAACCGCGTAACCTGGCCAAAAGCGTTACCGTAGAATAATCGTTAGTTTGAGGTTTGATGTATGATGTTTGAGGTGATGGCCTTTAAATTTTGTCCCATCCACATCAAACATCAAACTTTCAACTTCAAACTAAAAAAGCGCTGTCTTCATGCGACAGCGCTTTTTTATACTATTTCTTCAAATTCGGCGTGCAATCGATGATGATGCTGCCCGGTTGTTTCATAACTGTGAAATTTCCCTTTGTCGAAGACAGGGCTTTTTCCAAAGTCTTGCTGTGCCATTTTTCGACGCCCATCTGGGAACCGCCGACCTCTTTCGACGAAGCCGACTGTTTCTGAGCATCTTCCGGCAGAAGGTCACTGATGTTGACGTTTTCACCATCTTTGACTTTGATGGTTACCGTCACGGCCCGGCCGTTCTGGAAGACGACTTGGTAGCGGCCATTGTGGAAGACGCGGATCGTGTCGCCCTGAGAATAGGGGTGGCCCCATTCGTTTTCCCAATCGGCCTGGGTATCGCCGATGGTGGGCAGGTTGGCGACCGGTGTTTCTTTGGTATCGGTCTGGCTCTTCGTGTCTTGGCCCTGCTTGGTTTCTCCCGGCTGTTGCTGCTGGGTCTGGGTCTGCTGTTTCTGCGGCTGCGAATTGGTCGGCGATGCCGGCGTACATCCGGCAGCCACCAGGGTGAAGAGCAGAAGGACAAGGGTAAGATAACGTTTCATAAGTAGACCTCCTTAGCGGCGCCGGCGGTTGTCCCCGCCCTTATGGCGCTGTTTATGGCGTTTTTCTTTCGTTGTCTGGTAAGTGCTGGCCGGCAGTTTGTCCCGATACGTCTTTTTCCGCTTCGGCGGTTTGCTGCTGGCCTTGACTTTGACTTGTCCCGTCAGGGTATATTTCGTGATCGTCGCATGGATGTTGTGTTCGATGCGGCGGACCCAATTTTCATCGGCTGCCGTGGCAAACATGATGGACAGGCCTTCATTGCCGGCACGGCCGGTGCGGCCGATGCGGTGGATGTAGTAGTCGACGTCATGGGGGACATCGAAGTTGAAGACATGCGTGATCCCTTCGATGTCGATGCCGCGGGCTGCGATATCCGTGGCGACCAGGATCTGCGTCTTGGCTTTGGCAAAGTCACGCAGGACCTGATTGCGGCGGCCCTGAGACATATCGCCGTGGAGTTCACCGATGTTGAAGCCCTTGGCGATGAGTTTGCCTGCCAGGAGGGAGGTCCGTTCCTTAGTGTTGCAGAAGACGATGGCCAGATAGGGATTCATTTCTGTCAGCATCTGGCAGAGTTTCGGCAGTTTCTGTTCTTCTGTCATCATGTAGATGCGCTGTTCGATATTTTCCAGGGCAATCGTCTGGCCTTCGAGGATATTGAGGACCAGCGGGCTCTGCATGTGCTTTTTGGCCAGGCCTTTGATCTTGTCCGGGACCGTAGCCGAGAAGAAGAGGAGCTGCCGCCGTTTCGGCGTCAGGCCGATGAGGGTATCGACATCTTCTAAGAAACCGGCCTGCAGCATCTGGTCCGCTTCGTCGACGATGACCCGGCGGACGCCGCTCAGGTCGAGGGAATTGCGGCGGCAGTGGTCGAGCAGGCGGCCCGGCGTACCGATGATGACGTGAGGATGGCGGTGCAGTTTCTGGAGCTGGTTCTCAATGGTCTTGCCGCCGATGAGGCTGAGGACGTCGACGCCCAGTTCCGGTGCCAGGGTATCGGCGACGTCGGCAATCTGGCGGGCCAGTTCCCGCGTCGGCGCCATGACCAGGACTTGTTCGGCGTGGATATCTGTCTTGACCTGCTGCAGTGACGGCAGGAGAAAGGCAAAGGTCTTGCCCGTACCGGTCTGGGCCTGGGCCAGGATGTCCCGGCCTTTGAACAAGGGGGGGATGGCCTGTGCCTGGACGGCCGTGGGTTCATTGATGCCCTGCTTGTGCAGGAGTTCACAAATCTTCGGCGTAATGCCGAGTGATTCAAAATTCTTTGTCATGTATGTCCCTTTCTATGCGAACTAAAATTACTTCTTATTATTTCTATTTTACACAAAAGCCAGGGCTTGCGCAAACTTTTCTTTCCTTTTGGGATATGGTATACTAAAGTGATTTCGTTTGCGTTGTTTTAGGAGGTCTTGCAGAAAATGAGTTGGTGGCGCGATATTTTGCGGCAAAGTGTCTTCATGTGTTTCTTTATCATTCCCATCCCGATCGGAGCCTATACCATCCACAGCGGGTCCAGTGCCGTCGTGGCCATGGTCAGTTATGTCTTTTTGTCCCTGGTCATCCCCGTCGCCTACGTGGGCTGCCAGGATGCGTCTTTTGGCCCTCAGGGCGGGCGGATCCGCCGCTGGGTCATGGCCCTCATGTGGTTCATCGTCTTTGCGGCTATCGGGGCTTTTACGGCTTTCATGGGCGTCTATTGGAAGGCAGCTCCTTTCTGGGAATGGCCGACCATTGGCCGCGACGTCGTCTTCATCGCCGGCATGTATGGGGAAATCAGTCTGACCATGCTCCTTGCCTTTGTCGTCTCCCAGCTCTTGCCAGGCCGAAAGGAAGTAAAATAATGGATCATTTACAAAAACAGAAGTGGCATGACCGGCTGCTGGCCATCGTCTGGGCGGCCTGCGGTATCCTGCCATTGCCTTTCGGGGCCTTTGCTTCAGATAAGCCATATATCGCCTCAGCGTCGATTCTGGCCTTTTTTATCTTGTCCTTTGCTGTTCCCTTGTGGCTGGGTCATCGCCGCCGTCGTGCGGGCAGAGACGATGATTATGCTTCGGCTGGGGCGACCCTCTATGGCGGGGCTGTCGTCCTGCTCATTGCCGTCGGCTTGCTCAACGGTTTGACCGGCTGGGACTGCTGGCATGATTATCCTGTCCGCGTCGGCTTATTCGCCTTGTGGATGCTTTTGACCATCGGTGCCCAGTACCTGGCTGCCAGGGCCGTCGATTTCTGGCTGCAGCGCCGCCGGAAATACTGGTATTCCCAATTCCTGGACCCTATCATCTACAGCCTGCCTCTGCCGTGTGCTATCCTGGGTATGTTCCTCTTTCCGACTGTCAGCGACTCTTCGGTGACGCAGAGCCTGGTCGTCGGCGTCATGGCCATCATGGGCTTCTGCTTCATCGGCATGAGTATCTTCGTCATCGCCACCTTCGCGCTTTATTTCTTCCCGTACAAACGCTATGGTTATAGCCGCAAGGAGCGCCTGGTCCATATCGTGGCCATCGTCGTCATGGTCCTCATGTGGGCCCTGGTCCAGCATATCCTCTTCGATAGCCAGATCCACGTCTTTACGTATATCTTCAAGGCCATGCCGATTCTCCAGAACAATCCCCTGGTCTTCATCACACCCTTCGTCGTAGCGGCATTGACCATCATAGGCTGCGTAGCCCTGCGCAACGTCGTCATCGCGGCGTTTAAGGCTTGATCGTTCATCGTAGGCCGTTCGTCGTTCATCGAGGTATCTGGTGGCTGTGTGAATTTTCGTCAAACAAACCACGCCCAACGGACCACAAAAAAACCTGCCGCTTTCGCGACAGGTTTTTTCTATTCATTTTATTTCTACAATGGTCTGCTTCATGATGGTGAAGCGGATGACGTATACCAGCCATCCCAGGAAGGCGGCGAAGCAGCCGCTGAGGAAGGTCGTGGCATCGGTAGTAGTCAATGCATATACGCAGTAGATAATGGATACGCCTGCCAGGAATATCGACGTATTTCTGTTACAGACTTCATTGGGGATATGTTCCTTGGTGAGGATCGTCGTCAGGGCCCCGGCACAGAGCATGTAGGGGATGACGTTGGTGACGACGGCCAGGTTGGCCAGGAGTTCGAACTGGGCAGCCAGGGTCGGGCTGATGGTCATGAGGGCCAGGAGGCTCTGCATGCAGAGGATGCACAGCATGCCTTTGACCGGTACGTCAGCACTGGTGACTTTGGCAAAAATCTTGGGGAACAGGCCGCGCTGGGCGCTGGTCTTGAAGACGCGGGCCAAGGTGAACTGCCAGGACAAGAGGGAACCGGCACAGGAGAATACCATGAGGCCCATGACGGCTTTGCCAGCCGTATCGCCGAGCATGTACGAGAAGGCCAGGCCGAAGGGAGCGCTCGATGCCAGGATTTCCGCATTGGGGACGATGCCGGCGATGACATTCGTCGAGGCGACGTAGATGATGGCGACGCCGAGGGTGCTGACGAAGGTGGCAATCGGAACGGATTTCTTCGGGTTTTCAACGGCATCCATGTTGACCGCTGCCGATTCGAGTCCCAAGAAGGACCACAACGTCAGGGCGATGGAATTGCCGACGGCATCGCTGAGTCCCAAATCATTGGGGTTCCACGAAGCCAGCCACGTAGCCGGGCTGAACCAATGCCAGCCGATGATGGAAATGCCCAGGACCGGGATGATGGCACCCCAGATGGTAATGGCGCTGAGCTTGCCGGAATAACGGGAGCCGCTGAAATTGAGGGCTGCCGCGATCCACAATAAAGCGATCGTATATAAACACGTCTGCAACGGCGTAAAGGTTGTCTCAAGGAAACCGGCGCCGTAACCCACAGCCGTAATGGCAATGGCGACGTTTGCAATTACGATGGAAACAGAGTAGGCGTAATTAGCCATAAAATGTCCTACACGCCCGAAAGCGTATTCGGAGTAACCGCCCATACCGCCTGGCTTCGTCGTGAACATGCCACATCGGGCAAAAGCCATGGCCAGGGCTAAAGAGCCTAGTGAGGTAATAATCCAGGAAATAATCGAGATCGTACCGACTTCGGCGAGCTTGGTCGGCAGCATGATGATACCGGCGCCAAGCATGTTGGCAGCAGTGACAAAGGTCAACTGTACCACAGACATTTTACGACATGTAGTTTTCATTATCAGTCCTTCTTTCGTGTTGATGCGTATAAGCATGACTTGAGTTTTTTAGCAAATTAATTCTATCATTTTTGCCGGGAAAATTAAATACTTTTTGAAAAAACGTTATATGTATTTGGGCCACTTTTCACGCTCTATATTCCAAATGGGAATAGAGTTTAGTGGTTCGTAGCTCGTGTTTCGTGGCTAAATTTAAAACCATCCGCTAGCTACTAACAACTAGCTACTAACAACTAAAAAAAGGTCTTGTCGCACTGCGACAAGACCTTTTTTACATGAGAGATGAAATTAGTCGATGTTTTCTACGACGCAAGCCGTACCCTGGCCGCCACCGATGCACAGTGTAGCCAAGCCGTATTTGCCGCCGACTTCTTTCAAGCCATAGAGCAAGGTTACGAGGATACGAGCGCCCGATGCACCAATCGGATGGCCGAGGGCGATAGCACCGCCATGGATGTTGACTTTATCCATATCGAAGCCGAGTTCACGGCAGCAGTATACAGCCTGAGCTGCGAAAGCTTCGTTAGCTTCGACGAGGTCGAGGTCTTTGACTTCGAGGCCAGCTTTAGCCAATGCTTTACGGGAAGAAGGAACAGGGCCGGTACCCATGATGGACGGATCGACGCCAGCGGAAGCATAGCTTACGACTTTAGCCATCGGTTTGAGGCCGAGTTCTTTCGCTTTATCAGCGGACATAACTACGAATGCAGCTGCGCCGTCGTTGATGCCGGAAGCGTTACCAGCAGTAACTGTGCCGCCTTTTTTGAAGGCCGGTTTCAATTTAGCAAGGCCTTCCATGGTCGTGCCTTCACGCGGGAATTCGTCTGTATCGATGACGACGTCCTGTTTTTTCTGATGAACCGTTACCGGAACGATCTGAGATTTGAATGCGCCGCTCTTGATAGCTTCGCAAGCTTTGACCTGAGAACGGACACCGAGTGCATCCTGGTCTTCACGAGTGATGCCGAAGCGTTCAGCAACGTTTTCAGCCGTGATGCCCATATGATAATCGTTGAATGCATCCCAGAGGCCATCTTTGATCATGGTATCGACGAGGACACCGTTGCCCATACGATAGCCATAACGAGCTTTAGGAACAGCGAAAGGAGCCATGGACATGTTTTCCATGCCGCCTGCTACGATGACGTCAGCGTCGCCGGCTTTAATCATCTGAGCTGCCAAGGATACGCAGCGGAGACCGGAACCGCAGACTTTGTTGACCGTAAGAGCCGGTACTTCGATAGGCATGCCAGCTTTGATCATAGCCTGACGAGCCGGGTTCTGGCCCTGAGCAGCCTGAAGGACGTTGCCCATTACGACTTCATCGACGTCTTTACCTTCGATGCCAGCACGTTTGAGAGCTTCTTTAATGACAACAGCGCCGAGTTCTACAGCCGGTGTGTTTTTGAAACCGCCACCGAATTTACCAATTGCTGTACGGCAAGCGCTTACGATAACTACTTCTTTCATTGGAATCACTCCTTGGATAATTTTTTACGTATGAAATAGGTGCCGGCGAATCAGTATGAGAGGATACACCGGGCGAAAGTATCATAATAAAAATGATACTTTGATATTGCTATCATACACCTTTTTTAAGGAAATGTACAGAGCACGTTCAAAAAATTACGTACTCCATACATCTCCCTTACTTATGGCTAGGGAATAGGGAATTTTTGAATTACAGACGTTCTACGATGATAGCCGTGCCCTGGCCGCCGCCGATGCAGAGGGAAGCCAGACCATATTTACCGTTGATTTCCGGTTCAGCCAATGCGTAGAGCAAGGTGACGACGATACGAGCGCCGGAGCAGCCAATCGGATGGCCGAGGGCGATAGCGCCGCCGTGGATGTTGACTTTGTCCATGTTGAGGCCGAGTTCGCGGACGCAGTATACGGACTGAGCTGCGAAAGCTTCATTCAATTCGATGAGGTCCATCTGGTCGACGTTCATGCCGGTCTTCTTCATGACTTTGCGGACTGCCGGAACAGGGCCAGTACCCATGATTGCCGGTTCAACACCAGCCGAAGCCCAGTCGATGATGCGAGCCAGCGGTTTGATGCCGAGTTCTTTAGCTTTTTCAGCGGACATTACGACAACAGCAGCTGCGCCGTCGTTGATGCCGGAAGCGTTACCAGCGGTAACTGTGCCGTCTTTGATGAAGGCCGGACGGAGTTTAGCCAGTGTTTCCATGGTGCAGTTCGGACGGATGAATTCGTCTTTGTCGACGATGACATCGCCTTTTCTCTTATGAACCGTTACCGGGACGATCTGGCTGTCGAATTTGCCTTCCTGCTGAGCTTTGTAAGCCAACTGTTCGGAACGGCAAGCCAGTTTATCCTGATCTTCACGGGTTACATTGAAGCGAGCGGCAACGTTTTCAGCCGTTACGCCCATGTGGTAGTTGTTTTCCGTGCAGAACAGGCCATCGCGCATGAGCAAGTCTTCGAGGACGCCGTTGCCCATACGATAACCGCGGCGGCCTTTAGCGATGGAGTAGGGGGCGTTGGACATGGATTCCATACCACCGGCTACGATGATGTCAGCATCGCCGAGTTTGATCTGCTGGGAAGCGAGGGAAATGGCACGCATACCGGAACCGCAAAGTTTATTTAATGTGAAAGCAGGAACTTCCTGAGGAATACCCGAATGAAGGGCTACCTGACGGGCCGTGTTTTCACCGCAGCCAGCCTGGAGTACGTGGCCCATGATGACTTCGTCGATCTGGTCGACAGGAATACCTGCGCGTTTGATTGCTTCAGTAACAGCAGCTACACCGAGGTCTACCGCGGTGACGTCTGCGAACTGGCCATTGAAACTGCCGATGGCCGTACGGCAAGCACTTACGATAACAGCATCTCTCATTAGAAAAACCATCCTTTCGTGATGTGAAACAAAGTATAGAATAATATAGTATATAAGACTTAGTTGACGGAGCCGCCGCTTACGCAGCTCCTTGGGGGTTACGCTGAAATGAAGAACTTGAGTTCTAAATTTCACAATCTCCATGCCTATATAGTACATTTTTTCACAAGGAAATGCAAGAGGAAAATGAATTTTCCCTATGCTAGATAATCATGATAAAGAAAGGGTCAGATGAGAAAAGAATAAAGAGAACGAATAATTTGGTATACGTATGGTTGGCGGCTAGCCGCTCGTAGAGCCGTCCTGGTCCAGGCGGCCCGTTATAGGAATCCCATAAAAAACGCAGGTCCGCTGTTTGCAGGCCGCGGCGGCGATGATGCTGTAGGGACGCCACGTGGGGCGCCCGTTATGACTTTGGGGGATTCTCTCGGCAAACGGAGTGGGAAATCGCACATTTCCTAGGCGGGCCGCCCTTTGGGACGGCCCCTACGAACCCCTAGCCACTAGCCCCTAACCACTAAAAAAGGGCTTGCCGCGATGCGGCAAGCCCTTTTCCTATTCCTTTTAAAGAAGATGAGCGATGAAACTGTACGAAAGTAAAGCGCCCATGGAGATGATGATTTTTGCGTCTGCACTTAAATTCATAGTTCTTACCTCTTTTCTTCTTTAATATATTGCGAAACTTAATAATTTTAAATATGTATCAGATATTGAATCCGGAAATCGGAACTCTTTATCTATAAATATAATATCATATGCGTAAATAAAATCAATAGCCAGAAAATGCAACGACTTGACACCTGTATTACCACAATGCAAATATAGGTATTTGAACAGTATAAAAACAGGAAAATGGCCGAAAAATCCTTTTAAATAGAATAAACAAAAGCAAAGGACAAGAAGTGTAAAAGTGAATAAAATAGATATTTATTCAAAACAGAAAAATATTAAATTTTACGTTAAAATAAAGTATAAACTTAAAAATAGAAAAATGGTGACTGACAGGCACTAGCGACAGGGCGGGAAATGCCTTATAATGGATACAATATCCTTTGATGCCGTGACGTCGTTACGGCTGTCATCAGTAAGTGAAATTATTATATAAATGTTTTATATAGTGGGAGGAGTATCATGGGATTTTTTGATGCCTTTTTTAAAGAACACCAGAGAACGAAGAGCGAGGAAATCTATGACAAGGCCTTGCAGATTTTCAATTCGCCGGAATTACAGAATCAGGCCCTGTCAGGCAAACTGGCCGACAAGGTGACGCATGGCGAAGATTGTGACATCATTCCAGGTTCATATGGTCGTTTTGGCCACGATAGGACCAATCCAATTCCCGTCAATGGACCGAGTGGAGAATTTGTCTACTTATCGCGCCTGCGCCTGCGCCGGACCGGATCGATGGTCTTTTTCCACAAAGCCGGCAGCGTCGACGGCATCGATGTCTTTGAACTGACCAACGTCAGCGGCAAGTTCGTCGACCGCCTGTATGTCGACATGTACCATCCCCGCTGTTCCCGCCGCTATCCGGAAGGCTATACGCTGGAAAAGGAAGCTGTCTTTCCCCGCGACAGACCATCGTTTGGATTATTCCGGAACGATGGTTTTTTTTTCAACAGAAGGAGGGGAGACCATGACGGAAAGTGAAAGGCAGCTCCAGGCGATGGCCCTGTCGATTCAGGCAGCCCGTCAGCAGGCCGGATGCAAGGTACCTGTTGCGGCACCGCCAGCAGCGGCTGATGCGATTCCCAATCTCGGCGGCGAAGCCCGGTCAGGCGACTGCCTGGTCAGTATGCTGGCCAGCGGCAGCAAGGGCAATGCGGCCTATATCCGTTGTGGGAAGACGAATATCCTCATCGACGCCGGCATCAGCTGTCGCCGTATCGAACAGGGATTGAAGCGCTATGACTGCACCTTGAGCGACCTCGACGCGGTCTTCATCACCCATGAACATTCGGACCACGTCAACGGCTTGGCGACGCTTCTCAAGCGGACGGCCATGCCCGTCTATACGACGGCCGAGACCTGGCAGGCCATGGGCCGGAAAGTAGAAGGCTTCCAGGACCGTTTCGTCCGGCTGACGCGGCGCGTAGGACTGAAAGACATCCAGGTCATCCCCTTTGCCATCTCCCACGATGCGGCCCGGCCCGTCGGTTATACTATCTGCCACGGCGATTCGAAGATTACCTTGGCGACGGACTTAGGCTGTGTCAGCCCCGACGTCGCAGCCGCTGCGGCTTATGCGGATATCCTCATCTTAGAAGCCAATCACGATGAGCAGATGGTCCGCAACGGTCCGTATCCGTATCCGCTCCAGCAGCGCATCCTTGGCCGCTGGGGGCATCTGTCCAACAAGACGGCAGCCGCTTTTCTGGCCGGTCTGCCGACGAAAGGCGTCATGCGGGTCCTCCTGGCCCACCGCAGCGAAAAGAACAATACGCCGTCCCTGGCGCTGCACACGATGCGTACAGTCTTATCCCAGGCCGGCCGGGTCATCGGCCAGGATATCTTATTACGGCTGGCCTGCCAGAAGGGCAGTGTCCGCTTCCAGGAAGGGAGTCATGAACTATGATGCAACGCAAACATATCATCACGGCAGCTGCTGCCGTCGTCCTCATCGCTGTCGGCGTCTTCGGCGGCTTCAAGATCCACGATGCCTTTTTTACGCCGAGCGGCACTTATAACGGAACCGTGAACCAGCTCCAGGAACCGTCGAAATCGGATTCCATCTCGGATGCCCGAAATACGGCTGTCGTCCAGGCTGCCAAGAAGGTCAGCCCGGCCGTCGTCGGCATTACGACTAAAGTCTATAACCGCGATATGTTCAACCGGAAAGTCCTGGTCGGTGAAGGCGTCGGTTCCGGCGTCATCTTCGACAAGGCCGGCTATATCGTAACCAATAACCACGTCGTCGGTACGGCCAAGACGGTCATCGTCTCCCTGGCCGATGGCCAGAGTACGGAAGGGACCGTCGTCGGCCGCGATGAAAAGACGGACTTAGCCGTCGTCAAGATCAAGATGGACAACCTGCCCGTCGCTGAATTTGGCGACAGCGATTCCCTGCAGGTCGGCGAACCGGCCATTGCCATCGGCAACCCGCTGGGCCTGGAATTTCAGGGGACCGTCACGGTCGGCGTCATCAGCTCTTTGAACCGGACTATCGGTGCCGAAGGGCAGAGCATGAAGCTCATCCAGACTGACGCTGCCATCAATCCGGGCAATTCCGGCGGCGCTCTCGTCGATGCTGACGGCAAGGTCATCGGCATCAACAGCGCCAAGATTTCTAAAGAAGGTGTCGAAGGCCTGGGCTTCGCCATTCCTATCAACGCAGCCCGCCCGATCCTGCAGGACCTCATCCAGAACGGCAAGGTCGTCCGCCCGTACCTCGGCTTATACGGCCTGGACCAGCAGATGGCTGCCCGCTTCGGCATGAGATTGAATGTACCTGGCATTTACGTCTATAAAGTCGCTGCCGGCGGACCTCTGGATCAGGCAGGACTCAGACACGGCGACGTCATCTTGAAACTCGATGGCACCGATGTCAAAGACTTCAGCGCCCTCCAGAGCGTCATGGACAAGCACAATGTCGGCGATTCTGTCAGCCTGGATTATACGCGCAACGGTTCGGACCACGAAGTCACCGTCGTCCTCCAGGAAAGTCCGCAGAATGATTCGTCAGACCAGGGGGATGGGACCAACTGATGAAGTATCACGTCATTACCATCGGCAAGATCAAAGAGAAATACCTCACCGCCGGCATCGACGAGTTTTTGAAGCGCCTGCGCCCGTATGGCCAGGTCGAAGTGACCGTCCTTCCTGAAGAGAAGATGCCTGAGAATCCGTCGCCGGCCCAGAAGGCCCAGGTCCTCGACAAAGAAGGGGAGAAGATGCTGCGCCACGTCCGCCAGGGCTCGCACCTCTTCGCCCTGGATGTACAGGGGAAACTCGTATCCTCTGAAGATCTGGCAGCGTCCTTTGCCAAACTGGCCCTGTACGGCTGCAGTGAAATCTCCTTCATCATCGGCGGCCCCTTCGGCCTGAGCGACCTCGTCCGCCGCAAAGCCGACAACTGCATTTCCTTTGGCCGTATTACCTTGACCCATCAGATGATACGCCTCCTCTTATTGGAACAAATCTACCGGGCCATCAAGATCGACCGGCACGAGCCGTATCACTTATAAAACAAAGCCCCTCCCGTGGAAGTTATGCCTATCCAGGGAGGGGCTTTTTCTTGACATCTCCCGGCTGCGGACGGTATAATAAATCTGAAACATGTGACTGACGGAAGTGGAGTTACCACGGGGAGCATGATTCATACGAGCCGACCGTCTGGGCGAAACGTTCCAGAAGTGTCGGTATTTTTTTATTTTTGCTTAACTATTCAGGAGGAATCACCATGAAAGAACTGCAATTAAAATACGGCTGCAACCCCAATCAGTCGTCGGCCCGGGTTTATATGAAAGACGGCAGCGACCTGCCCTTTACGGTCCTCAACGGCCGCCCCGGTTATATTAATTTGCTCGACGCCTTCAACAGCTATCAGCTGGTCAAAGAATTGAAAGAAGCAACGGGCCTTCCGGCTGCGGCTTCCTTCAAGCACGTCAGCCCGGCTGGGGCCGCCGTCGCCACGGAAATGAGTGATACCCTGAAAAAAATATACTGGGTCGACGATTTGAAATTGTCACCCCTGGCTTCGGCTTATGCTTGTGCCCGCGGTGCCGACCGCATGAGCTCTTATGGTGATTTCGTCGCCTTGTCCGACGTCTGCGACGTTGAAACGGCAACGCTCCTCAAACGGGAAGTTTCGGACGGCGTCATCGCTCCGGGCTACAGCGACGAAGCCCTGGCCATTTTGAAGACCAAGAAGAAGGGGAACTACTGCGTCCTCCAGATTAACCCGGACTACAAGCCGCGCTTAATCGAATCGAAGGAAGTCTACGGCGTCACTTTTGAACAAGAACGCAACGAAGCCAAGATCACGACGGACCTCTTTAAGAATATCCCGACGAAAAACAAGGATATCCCCGCCGATGCCCAGCGCGATTTGATGATCGCCCTCATCACCCTGAAATACACTCAGTCCAACTCGGTCTGCTACGTCAAAGACGGCATGACCATCGGCGTCGGCGCCGGTCAGCAGTCCCGCGTCCACTGCACGCGCCTGGCTGGTAACAAAGCCGATATCTGGTGGCTCCGCCAGAATCCGAAAGTCCTGAATCTGCCTTTCCGCGACGATGTCCGCCGCCCGAACCGCGACAACGCTATCGACGTCTACATCTCCGATGATTACGAAGATGTCCTGGCCGACGGCATCTGGCAGGATCTGTTCACGGAAAAACCGGAACCGCTCACACGGGAAGAAAAGAAAGCCTGGATTGCCCAGCTCCACGGCGTCGCCTTGGGCAGTGATGCTTTCTTCCCCTTTGGTGACAACATCGAACGGGCTCATCGCAGCGGTGTCGACTACATCGCCCAGGCCGGCGGCTCCATCCGCGATGACAATGTCATCGAAACGTGCGATAAATACAACATCGCCATGGCCATGACCGGCCTGCGCCTGTTCCATCATTAAGCATATCCCCCTTTCTGTCGGGAAAGGTCGTTTTCTTTTATATTCAATGTTTGGGGTTTGATGTTTGAAGTTTGATGTAATGGCTTTTAAATTTAAAATCATTTGCTAACTGCTAACCCCTAACTGCTAACTGCTTAAAAGGAGCTGTCGCGATGCGACGGCTCCTTTTTCCACCAATTCCAGGAGGGCCGCCCTTTGGGACGGCCCCTACGAGCCACGAACTACGAGCCACGAACCACGAAACAAGAGGTGATATCATGAAAACCTATACATCTGTCTGCCCTTATGACTGCCCCGATGCCTGCGGGCTTGTCGTTTCTGTCGACGACGGCCGCGTCGTGTCCGTCGCCGGCGATGGGGCCCATCCTTTTACGCGCGGGACGTTGTGCCCGAAGATGGCCCATTATGAACGGACCGTCCATTCGCCGCGCCGTCTGACGATGCCTTTGAAGCGGACCGGGCCCAAGGGAAGCGGCCAGTTTGCACCTATTTCCTGGGACCAAGCCCTGGCGGAGATTGCTGAAAGGTGGAAGGCGATTATTGCCGATTGTGGTGCCGAAGCCATCCTGCCTTATTCCTATGCCGGCACCATGGGCATTGTCCAGCATGATGTTCTGCACGGACTGTTTTACCGTCTGGGCGCTTCGGAACTGGACCGGACCATCTGCGCTCCGGCCAAAGGGCAGGGATTCAAGGATGTCATGGGCAGCACCATGCCGACGGCACCGCAGGAAGCTCAGGACAGCGACTGCATCTTCCTCTGGAGTCTCCACATGGTGGCGACGAATATCCATTTCCGCCACGATGTCGAAACGGCCCGGCGCAAAGGGGCCGTCGTCTGGTGTATTGATACGTACCGCCATAAGACGGCTGATTTAGCCGACCATTTCGTCGCCGTCCGCCCGGGGACCGATGGAGCCCTGGTCCTGGGCATGATGCATGTCCTCGACCGCGATGGACTGGCCGATGAAGCCTTTCTGGCGGCAAACGTCCTCGGCTGGGACGAACTGAAAGTTCAGGTCCTCCCCAAGTATACGCCGGAAGCCGTGCAGGCTATCACCGGCGTACCGGCTGCGACTGTCGTCGCCTTGGCCCAGGCCTACGGACAGGCCCGGGCGCCTTTCATCCGCCTCGGCAGCGGCCAGTCGCGCTATCGCAACGGCGCCATGACGACACGCCTCATCACCTGTCTGCCTGCCGTCGTCGGCGCCTGGGGCAAGAAAGGGGCCGGCCTGTTGACGTCGGCATCGGCGTCGAAAGCCTATGATAAAGAAATCGTCACCCATTCCGATTGGAAACAGCCAGGCAAGCGCATCGTCAACATGTGCTGCCTCGGCCAGGCCTTGACGGAAGATGATAGCATCCGCAGTCTCTTCGTCTATTCGTCGAACCCGGCCTGCACGGCGCCGGACCAGAACCAGGTCCTGAAAGGACTTTGCCGGGACGATTTATTCACCGTCGTCCATGAACGCTTCATGACCGATACGGCCCGCTATGCCGACCTCGTCCTGCCGGCGACGACGTCCCTGGAGCACGACGATGCTTATTATTCTTATGGCAACTATACGATTCAGTGCGGCTATGCGGCCATTCCGCCAGTCGGCCAGAGCCGCTCCAACTGGCGCATCGCCTGTGACCTGGCCCATGCCCTGGGAATCAAGGATGAGTTCTATAATCGCTCGGAAAGGGACCTCGTCGAAGCCCTGGCTGCATCGACGACGAAATGGCCCCTTCCGGTAGACCGGCAGCGGCTGCTCCAGGGATTGCCGACGCCGCTGCCCCTGCCGGACGATTATCAGACCCGCTTTGGAACGCCATCAGGGAAAATCGAAATCCGCAACGAAGCCCTGGCCCAGCCTTTGCCCGACTATATGCCTTTGGCTGAAGATGACGGCACCCTGGCTTTCGTCAACGGCCCGGATATGCGCATCCTCGATTCGTCCTTCAATGAACGGGACGAGCTGACGGCCGGCCACATCATGGACCTCTTCGTCCATCCCGATGATGCAGCCCGCTATGGACTGACAGAAGGGCAGACCGTGACCTTGGCCAATGAACGGGGCCAGGCCGATTTCACCGTCGTCATTTCCGACCGGACCGTACCAGGCCAGGTCGTCAGCGAAGGCGTCTGGTGGCGCGAATGGGTCAAAGGGCAGGGGGCTTCGGTCAACGTCCTCACGTCCCAGCGCCTGACCGATGAAGGTGCCGGCAGCACCTTCTACGACGTCCGGGTCTCCATCATCAAGTAGAGAGCACTGTTGCCACATCCGTAGAGGCGGGCTTGCCACGTGGGCGCCCGCCAGCAGCTGTGCGTTATTGGCTGTCTGGCGGATATGCCATCTGACAAGTAAAAATACTTGACAGATGGGTCGCTTTCCGTTATAATACCAAAGTACGCTGTTTGAAAGGCGGTGAAGCCATGCTTGAAGATGTAGTCCGCAAGGGACGGCTCCTCGATTTGTACGGGCCTTTGCTTACGGAAAAACAACGGCGCTGCATGGAAATGTATTTCGATATGGACTTGTCCCTTAGCGAAATCGGTGAAGAACTGCACATTTCCCGTCAAGGTGCCTATGACATGCTCAAGCGCGCGTCCCACTCGCTGGAAAATTACGAACAGCGCCTTCATCTGCTGGCCCGCTACGATGCGGTCCGGGATAAAATCGATGAAGTAGAGTGGCTTCTCGACCGGGAAGAACCGCAGACCCTTGAAAGAGCGAAACAGCTTTTGCATGAAATAGAGTTATAGAAGGAGGCCCCTTATGCCATTTGAAAGTCTGTCCGAACGATTCCAGGCGGCATTTAAAAAACTCCGCGGCAAAGGGAAGCTTTCTGAAGAGGATGTCAGCGAAGCGCTGAAAGAGATGCGCCGCGCCCTTCTGGAAGCGGACGTCAACTTTGCCGTCACCAAAGATTTCATCAAGAAAGTAAAAGAAAAGGCCGTCGGCGAAGAAGTTTTCGGCAGCCTCAACGCGTCGCAGACGGTCATCAAGATTGTCCGCGATGAACTGACGGAACTCCTCGGCGGGACACAGAGCCGGATCACCATCGCCCCCAAGCCACCGACCATCATCATGCTCGTCGGCCTCCAGGGCGCCGGCAAGACGACGACAGCTGCCAAACTGGCTAAGAAGCTGAAGTCCCAGGGCAAGAGCCCGCTCATGGTTGCAGCCGACGTCTACCGTCCGGCCGCTATCACGCAGTTGCAGGTCCTCGGCCAGGAACTGGACATGCCCGTCTACACTGAAGAGGGCAGCAAGGACCCTGTAGCCATCGCCCAACATGCGATACCCTATGCGACCAGCCATTTACGCGATGTCGTCATCATCGATACGGCCGGCCGTTTACATATTAATGAAACACTCATGGATGAACTCATCAATATCAAGAATGAAGTCCATCCCCATGAAATCCTGCTCGTCGTCGACGCCATGACCGGTCAGGATGCCGTTACGGCTGCATCGGCCTTCGATAAAGCTCTCGGCATCGACGGTATCATCATGACCAAGCTCGATGGCGATGCCCGCGGCGGTGCTGCCTTGTCCATCAAGGCCGTTACGGGCAAACCAATCAAGTTCATCGGCGTCAGCGAAAAGCTCGACGGTCTGGAAGAATTTCATCCGAACCGCTACGCGTCGCGTATCCTCGATTTAGGCGACGTCGAAACAATCATCGAAAAGGCCCAGGCAGCCTTCGATGAAGAGTCGATGGAAAACATGAAGAAGACCATGAAAAGTGGTACCTTTACCTTCGATGACTTCCTGTCCCAGCTCCATATGATCAAGAAGATGGGCAATATGGGCAGTCTCCTGAGCCTCATTCCGGGCATTGGGAAATACAAGAAAGAACTCGACAAAGTCGACATGGACGGCAAAGAATTTAAACGGATCGAAGCCATCATCACATCCATGACGGCCCAGGAACGGTCGAGTGCCAATCCGAAGATGCTCATCAAGGACAGCCGCAAGCGCCGCATCGCTAAAGGCAGCGGCACCCGCGTACAGGATGTCAACCGCCTCATCAAGCAGTTCGCAGAAATGCAGAAGATGATGAAGCAGGCCAAGAAAGCACAGAAGAATAAACGACGGGGTTTCATGCCGCGTCTGCCTTTTTAAATGGATTTCCCTTTTTTTGTGGAAATAAGATACTATATCAAGGAGGTGATTTTCAATGATTAAAATTCGTTTGGCTCGTTTAGGTGCTAAAAAGAAACCGATCTACCGTGTCGTCGTCGCTGATTCCCGCGATGCTCGTAACAACGGTCGCCCGGTCGCTACGTTGGGCATGTACGATCCGTCCAAAGACATGGACTCTCGTCTGACTGTCGATGCTGAAGCAGCTGTAGCATGGCTCGGCAAAGGCGCACAGCCTACAGATACGATCCGTTCTATCTTCAAAAAAGCTGGCATCATGGCTCAGTTTGAAGCATCCAAAAAGTAAGTGAGGCTGGATACTATGGAAGAATTGATTGCATGTATCGCCCGGTCCCTCGTCAAGAACCCGGATGCGGTTACAGTTACCAAGATTCAAAAAAAAGGCCTCGAAGTCTATCAGCTTCATGTCGCACCCGAAGATATGGGTAAAGTCATTGGCAAACAGGGTAAAATTGCGAAAGCATTGCGCCTTGTTGTCAAGGCTGCGGCAGTGAAGGCTAACAAGAAAGTATCAGTGGATATCGTATAGGAGGAACCATGGATCAGATTACATTGCGCGTTCCTGTCGCTGTCAAAGCAAAGGTGACGCAGGCCCTCAAGGATCGTATCCTCAAAGGTGCTGACCAGGCCCTGAGTGACATCGATCGGGAAATGCAGAACCTGGAATTCCAGGCTAAACGCATGATGACCGAACAGGCTAAAATCGATGCCCAGGGGTTGATTTCCTTGCGTGCTAAAGTAGAAGAACAGAAACAGCGTCTTGCTGCAGCAAAAGCAAAGGCACAGCACGACAGAGAAGAAGCTGAACAGTTGACAATCGGTTCCGAAATCAGACAAGGCACGCTCGAACAGACTGTCGTTGTCAAGGTCGGCGATGATTTAGAAAAATTGATGGGAACAGAAATCTTGCTTGAAGACGGCAAGATTGTTTCTATCCGCCAATAGAATACGATGGCTGAATTAGATCTTTTTACAATCGGTCAAATCGTTGCCCCGCACGGCGTGCGGGGTGATGTTCGTATTTATCCCGATACGGATTTTCCGAAACGATTCCTGAAAATGAAATACGGCTACATCAACGGCAAAAAATATGAAGTAGAATCTGCACGTCTTCATAAGCGGGTCGTCCTCATGAAATTTGTCGGCGTCGATGATCGCAACGCAGCGGAACTCTTGGTCAAGAAAGACCTGCAGGTCCCGCGCGAAGATTTAGTACCCCTGAAAAAAGGCCAGCACTATATCTACGACATCCTCGGCTCGGCCGTATATGACCTTCAGGGCCATGAACTGGGAAAACTTACAGACGTACTGCGCACGGGCAGCAACGACGTCTACGTCGTCACTGCCGATGACGGCAAGGAAACACTCCTGGCCGCCATTCCCGATGTCATCAAGTCCATTGATGAAGGCGAAAAGAAAATCGTCGTCGATCCGCCGGAGTGGGTGGACGAATGAGAATCGACATTATCTCACTCTTTCCGGAGTTCATCGAAGCTTTTTTTCAGCACAGCATCATCGGGCGGGCCCGGGCAGCCGGTCTGTTGGATCTGGATGTGACCAATCCACGTAATTTCACGTATGACCGCCATCACATGGTCGATGATACCATCTATGGCGGCGGCTGTGGGATGCTCATGAAAACAGCGCCCCTCTATGCCGCTGTCGAAGCCGTGCGGCGTCAAGTTCCGCGGCGGCGTATCATCTTCATGGGGCCCGCAGGGCAGACCTTTACGCAGGCCAAAGCACGCGAGCTGGCGACATACGACCAGCTTATTTTATTATGCGGCCATTACGAAGGCGTCGATTACCGCGTTGAGCAGGATTTGGCCGATGAAACTATTTCCGTCGGCGATTACGTCCTTACTGGCGGTGAACTGCCGGCTATGACCGTTACCGATGCCGTGGCCCGCATGATTCCCGGAGTCCTCGGCGCAGCTGCCGGGGCCGCTGACGATTCTTTCTATTCGTCGCTCCTGGAATATCCGCAGTACACTAAGCCTGCCGTCTTTCGCGGCATGGCCGTACCGGAAGTCCTGCGAAACGGCGATCACGCCAAAATCGATGCCTGGCGCCGGGAGGCGTCGCTAGCGCGGACCTTGGAATTACGGCCAGATCTTTTGCAGCACTGCGATTTGTCGCCAGCTGACCAAAAGATACTGGCAAAACTGAAAGGGGCGAAAAAAGGATGACTTCCCCTTTGTATGTAGGATTGGTTCATTATCCCATATATGATAAGAACTTTAACGTCATTGCCACGGCTATTACCAACTACGATTTGCACGACATTTCGCGGTCAGCCAAGACGTATGGCGTCAAGAAATATTTCATCATCCACCATATTCCGGGGCAGCTCGATATGGTGCATAAAATCATGGATTTTTGGGAAAGCCCGGTAGGCCGTAATTATAACGGCTACCGCACACAGGCTTCCGATATCGTCGACATCCGCCCGTCCATCGAAGCGGCTGTCGAAGCAGTCACCACCGCAGAAGGGAAGAAACCTTACGTCGTCACGACGGATGCGCGGACCTATGCCAATACCATTTCCTACAAGGATTTGCGGCACAAGCGGGAAGAAGACGATACGCCGATCCTCCTGCTCTTTGGCACGGGCTATGGCATGACCAAAGAAACGATGGAAAAATTTGATTTCATCCTGGAACCGATTTACGGCGCCGGGGAATATAATCACTTATCTGTCCGTTCGGCAGCAGCTATCATCTTAGATCGCCTGGCCGGCGAAGATTGGTGGAAATAAAGGGAGGCATTTGAATGTCTGGACATTCTAAATGGGCGAATATTAAACGTAAAAAAGGGAAAAACGACGCAATCCGTGGCAAGATCACGACCAAAATCGGCCGTGAAATCACGATTGCTGTCCGCATGGGCGGCCCGGACCCGGTCGGCAACATGCGTCTGAAACTGGCCCTTCAGAAAGCTAAGGAAAACAATATCCCGAAAGATAACATCAAACGGGCTATCCAGAAAGGTGCTGGCGCTACGGAAGGCCAGAACTATGAAGAAATCGTATACGAAGGCTATGGCCCGGCAGGCGTTGCCGTTACGGTCAACGTCCTCACGGATAACCGCAACCGCGCAGCCGCTGCTGTCCGTCACGAATTTTCCAAATCCGGCGGCAACCTCGGTGCTACGGGCTGTGTCAGCTGGATGTTCCACAACACGGGCATTTTCGTCGTCAACCGCGACCAGGCTGATGAAGACCAGATCATGGAAGTCGCTCTCGACGCCGGTGCCGATGACGTAAAAGTCTCCGATGAAGACTACGAAATCATCACGACGCCGGAAGCTTTCGATGCTGTCGAAAAAGCCCTGGCTGACAACAACATCGAAACGGAACACGCATCGATCACCATGGTTCCGGAAAACACGATTAAACTCACCGGTGAAGACGCTGAAAAAATGGAACGCTTCGTAGACGCTCTCGACGAACTCGACGACGTCCAGGACGTATACCACAACGCAGAACTTCCGGAAGAGGAAGAATAAAGAAAAAAGGGCTGCCGCCTGCACGGCAGCCCTTTTTTCGTGGTTCGTTTGGCGTTTGCCGTTTGACGTGATGGTTTAAACTTTGTAGGGGCCTCCATAGCCGGAGGCCCGCGTGAATCCTGTGGATAGCCTTACTCTGTATTTGCGTGGATTTTCGACAAACGATGAACGACCTACGACGAACGATTTTTTTCAAATGTTGTAATAACAACAGATTCCTCTTCATCTCCATGGTATACTACGTTCAGAAGTTGAGAGAAAGCTCACTCAGAGATAAGATAAAAGTTGTCCATATACTTTAGGAGGTAGTTACTATGTTGAAATCCGTTCTGAATAAATTTGCTGCTAATGAAAAAGTTACGTCTGACATGATCATGGGCGATATCCTGCGTATGCATCCAGAAGTCGTCGATACCCTCATCGGTCAGGGCATGCACTGCCTGGGCTGCCCGTCTTCCCAGCAGGAAAGCCTGGCAAACGCCTGCTTCGTCCATGGCCTCGACCCGGAAATTGTTACCAAAGCCGTCAACGTTGCCATTGAAGCAAACAAACAGTAAGAGACGATAAGAGGAGGAAACGACAATGAGCGCATTTTTAGGACCTATCCATTTTTGGCTTTACAATAAAATCCAGTTCCAGGAAAGCCTGATCGACGAACTCGTCCGCGTTGCCACAGCGCAGGGCTGGTCCGATGAAGACTTGGCTGATAAATACTGCAGCAAAGACCGCCGCAAACTCGATGAAGTCATCGATGAAGCGAACATCCACGGCTGGCTCCAGTCTCGCATCCACGACGCCGAAGGCCGCTATGCCGCTTTCGTCCTCGCCATTGCCGGCAATGATGATGCCCGCCTGGAAGCACTAAAAAAAGCCGCTTACGACTTCGGTGCCAGCCAGAACCTGAGCGCTGCTACGGCACCGGAAGCTTTCCACCGCCTGGACGACCTGCTCCTCGACGGTATGCCCTGTGACCAGGTCAACCGCGTCCGCGAAAGCGATGACAACCGTATCGCCTGGGACCGCACCATGGACCTGCACAGCGAATTCTGGCAGGGCCACGGCGACTGCTACTATGCCCTGCGCCAAGCCTTAGTCGACGGCCTGCTGGCTGCCACGGGTTACGCCTTCACCAGCCCGGCTGAAGGCCAGTATGAAATCGTAAAGAAATCTGCCTAAACGAAAGAGAGGGACCCTTATGTATTGCACGGAAGTCATGGTCAAACAACATGCCAATATTTCACGGATGCTGAAAGTCATCAAAGAATCGTGTTGCGCCATCTTGGAAGGCGCCGAAATCGACCAGCAGGAATTTGCGGAAATCCTCGATTTCATCCGCCGTTATGCCGATGGCCATCATCATCGCCGGGAAGAACTCGTCCTCTTTCCGGAAATGGTCGACCACCTGGAAGAAGTGGCGTCGATCATCATCAAGCACGGCATGCTCGTCGAACACGACCTCATCCGTGCCCACGTCCGGGCCCTCGACGAAGCATTGAAACTCTATGTCCAGGAACCGAAGACCGAATACAAACTCCAGATCCTGACCGAAGCCATGGCCTATGCCAACCGCTTGCAGCAGCACGTAGAAAAAGAAAACAACGTCGTCTACCCCTTAGCCGACCGCGGCCTGTCGGACGACATCAAAGCTAAAATCGACCAGACCGTCAAAGACATGGAAGCGGAAGAAGGCCCGGACTTCGCCAAAGGCTACATGGACCTCCTGGACCGCCTGGAAAAGAAATACAAAATCGCGTAGGGCGTCCTGTGGGGCGCCCGCCGGTCGCAGTTTGCAGGTCGCCGGCCGCTTCGGACGCAGATGCGGCGTTCCGCCGCGACAGACGCATGATTGTATTACGACCGAGTGTCATTCGTCATAAATTCCGGCTATACCCACGATTCACAGCGGGACGCCCTTTGGGCGTCCCCTACGGTATCGCATACAGGCGATGGAAATGAATGCAGCCCACAAAAAAAATACGGCCATCGGCCTGGTGCGTAGGGGCCGACCTGGTAAGACGGCCCACCTGAAACGATGGTGTACACGCTATTCATGACGGGTGATGTGTGAAAAAAAGCCCCATATCCCAGAATGGTCATACCCACGATTCACAGCGGGACGCCTTGATCAGGACGTCCCCTACGATATCGCATGCAGGCGATGGAAATGAATGTAGCCCACAAAAAAAATACGGCCATCGGCCTGGTGCGTAGGGGCCGACCTGGTAAGGCGGCCCGCCTGAAACGATGGTGTACACGCTATTCATGACGAGTGATGTGTGAAAAAAGCCCCATATCCCAGAATGGTCATACCCACGATTCACAGCGGGACGCCTTGATCAGGACGTCCCCTACGGTATCGCATACAGGCGATGGAAATGAATGCAGCCCACAAAAAAATACGGCCATCGGCCTGGTGCGTAGGGGCCGACCTGGTAAGGCGGCCCGCCTGAAACGATGGTGTACACGCTATTCATGACAGGTGATGCGTGAAAAAAGCCGCATATCCCAGAAGGGTCATACCCACGATTCACAGCGGGACGCCCTTTGGGCGTCCCCTACGATACAGTCCGCTGGAAGATGGCGGTGACGGTGGTTCCTTTATGGAGAGTGCTGTCCAATCCCAGTTTAGCGTTATTGGCTTTGGCGATATATTTAGCGATGGACAGGCCCAGGCCGGATCCGCCGGTGTCTTTGGTGCGGGATGAATCGACGCGATAGAAGCGTTCAAAAACCCGTTCCAGGTCTTTTTTCGGGATGCCGATGCCCGTATCACTGATGATGTAGCGGACGGTCTGGTCATCTGCCTGGCACGATAAGGTGACTGTACCGCCGGCTGGCGTATATTTCAGGGCATTGTCGATGAAGATGCGCAGCATCTGTTTGACACTGCCTGGTTCGGCTGTGATGAGGGCCTGGTCATTCTGGCTGAGCCGGATATGGTGTTCCTTATCGATGAGGCTGATTTCGCTGTATACTTCCTGCAAAAGGTCAGCCGTATTGATATCGGTAAAATGCTTGATCAGCGTGCCGTTATTGGAACGGGCGAAAAAAAGCAGGCGTTCGATGAGCTGTTTCATATAGTCTGTTTCCGATTTGATGGCTGCCAGGCTTTCGTTGAGGACTGCCGGGTCCTCTTTGCCCCAGCGGCACAGGAGATCAGCATACCCGGCAATGACCGTAATCGGCGTCCGCAATTCATGAGAGGCGTCGCTGATGAACTGCTGCTGCTGCTTATAGCCGTATTCGATGCGGTCCAGGGCCTGGTTGATGCTGACGGCTAGTTCGTGGAGCTCGTTCTTGTCATCGGACAAGGCGATACGGTTGTCCAGGCGATTGACTTCGATGGTCTTGACCGTATCGTTGATGACCTGCAAGGGCGCCAGGGATTTCTTCATGAGGTACATGCCCGTGAAGATGGTCAGAATCAGGCTGATGAGGACCGAGGCCAGGAGCTGTTTCGATAAGAGCGATACAAAGCCCGTTTCTTTGTCAGGCCGCTGGGAAAAGCGCAGATAATAATTTTTTCCATCTTTGCTGGTCCAGATTCGGTAATATGAGAATTCAGACGATTCGTTGCCTTGGACTGCCGCCGGCAGCGGATTTTTCTGCGGGTTGCTGATGGCGTCGTCGATATAGCGGTCGCTCATCTTGCGGACGGCATGGGTCGGTCCGTTGTCGACGATGAGATGGCCTGCTCCGTCGTAAATCTGTAAATTCATCGACGGCGGTACATTGGCGCGGACGAAAATGGTCGTATCGACTTTTCCATAGTCATCCAGATAGTGGACCGCTGCTGCGGCGCGGGATTTCAGTTCGTCGCGCAGGGAGTCGTTCATGATATAGTGGACGCTGGTAATGGTTACGACGGATACGGTGAGGAGAATGAAAAAGACGATGGATGAATAGAGCAGGACCATTTTGGCAAAAATGGGCAGGGGAGCGATGAGCAGATGCTGTGTCAGCCAATGATTAATCTTCTGCCACATAACCGACTCCACGGACCGTACGGATATAGGTGCGCCCATTCGGTCCCAGCTTGCTGCGCAGGTAACGGATATAGACGTCGACGATATTCGTATCGCCGATGTAATCATAGCCCCAAACTTCTTCGACAATGCGCGACCGTGAGAGGACGATATTCTTGTTCCGGACTAAATAAGCGAGGAGCTCAAATTCTTTTTTCGTCAGTTTTATTTTCTTCGTGCCCTTCATGACTTCATGACGGTCGAGAAATAAGGTGAGGTCATTCAGCTGGAGAAAATTTCCCCGGTCCGCTAACTGATGGCGTTCCCGCAGGAGTACGCGGATCCGGGCAAAGAGTTCCTTGCTGTTGAAGGGTTTGGTCAGATAGTCATTGGCGCCGATGTCCAGGCTGACGACCTTCGTTTCGATGTCGTCTTTGGCCGACAGCATCATGATCGGGATATTCGATAATTCCCGAGTTCGCTTGCAGATGGTCAGGCCATCGACGTCGGGCAGCATGATGTCCAGCAGGATGAGGTCGAAGTGCTCCTGACCGATGCGGTCCAGGGCAGCGGCTCCGTTGTATTCGATGCTGCAGATGTAGCCTTCATGTTCCAATTCCATTTGCAGGAAACGGGCGATTTGTTTTTCGTCTTCGACGATTAAGATGTGTGTATTTTCGTTCATGTAACAACCTCCCATGAGAAGAATTTGCACACGCTAAGCCATATACATACCATTATAACGTATAACTCCTCTTTTTTGTACTGGTCAGTCCGTTATTGTTACAAAAATATCACGAAAATTTAATCTATTTTTAATCTTTAGGGATTTACTTTTTGCCAGAACCTGCTATTATAGTATATGTAGAACAGATCATCTACGAGACGTTGAAGAGGTAAGTTGTTCATATACCCCTCGAACACCCCTATCTTATTTTCTTCAACTGCTGAGATATTGTCTTCCCCCGATGATATCTTGCAAAAAGAGAAAGCCGGCTCCCCTCGCCGGCTTTTTTCTGTTTCTGTATCAAATGATTCTCGTGAAACTTGAAAAAATTTTTTTAATAATCTGAAAAACCTAGGAAATACCTATATCTTTACTCATTCGGTATTCATTGACAAGTCTGTCTATTCGTGTAATAATGAGGAAGAACGAAGGGGGATTCCCCCGAAGGCTTGATGTTTGGAGGTGAAAACCATGCATGTTATTTCCGACGAATGCGTAAAATGCGGCGCTTGCGCTAGCACTTGCCCGACCGGTGCCATCGAAGAAGGCGAAACGAAATACGTTGTAACTGATTCCTGCATCGACTGCGGTGCTTGCGAATCCGCTTGTCCTACAGGCGCTATTTCCGCTGAATAATTGCTTCGGCAAAAGGTTGTCGCATAAGGCTTCGGCTATTATGCGGCAGCCTTTTTTTTGTTGAACTTTCCCCGCTTCTGTGATAGGATAAAAGCACTGTAAGATACATAATAGGAGGAATTTGCTTTGTATGTGTTAGGCATTGCCCTGGCCGTGACCGTTGTCGATCAGCTCACCAAGCTGGCGGTACAACAGGACATGGTCCTTCATGAATCCATTCCGGTCATTCCGGGATTTTTTCATATTACTTATATTTTGAATCGCGGTGCTGCTTTTGGAATCCTGGAAAATCAGCAGTGGTTCTTTTTAGTCATAGCCCTGGTCTTATTCCTGCTGTATGGCCTGTTCCGCAAGCAGCTGCCGGCGAACCCCTGGGTCTATGGCGGATCCGGCCTGCTTTTAGGCGGTGCCCTGGGAAATGCGCTGGATCGGACGTTCCGCGGGGCCGTCACAGATTTCTTCGATTTTCGTATCTGGCCCGTCTTCAATGTCGCTGATATCGGCATTGTTGTCGGCGTCGTTCTTTTGTTATGGTATAGTTGGACCCATATTTCAGATAAATGAGGATGAAGACATGGAAGAAAAGAATTTAATTGTCACAGAACAGGAACAGGGCAAGCGCCTGGATGTCTATCTGACATCGGCCCTGGATATTTCACGCAGTTATGCCCAGCAGCTCATTCAGCGCCAGGGAGTCACAGTCAATGGAAAGGACGCCAAAGCCAACCGCCGTCTCAACGAAGGCGACCAGGTAAAGGCTGTCATCGAAGTGCAGGAGGAATACAAAGTCGTCCCTCAGGATATCCCCTTGGATATCGTCTATGAAGATAAAGACATCATCGTCATCAATAAGGCCCGCGGCATGGTCGTCCATCCGGCAGCCGGCAATCCCGATGGGACTTTGGTCAATGCCCTGCTCTATCACTGCCAGGGGGAATTGTCAGGCATCAACGGCGTCATTCGTCCGGGCATCGTCCATCGCCTGGACAAAGATACGTCAGGCGTCATGGTCGCTGCCAAGACCGATGAAGCTCATAAAGGGCTGGCAGAACAGATCAAGGCCCATTCGGCACACCGCACGTACTGGGCTTTGGTCCACGGCAATATTTCGGAAGAACGGGGTATCGTCGATGCTCCGATTGGCCGCCACCCTAAGGACCGGATCAAGATGGCTGTTACCTTTAAAGGCGGCCGCGAAGCCGTGACCCACTTCAAAGTATTGAAACGCTACGGCGATTATACCTGGGTCGAATGTAAACTGGAAACGGGCCGGACTCATCAGATCCGCGTCCACATGGCTTATATCCATCATCCCGTCGTCAATGATCCCTTATATGGCTACAAGAAGGATGATTTCCCCATCGAAGGCCAGGCCCTTCATTCGCACTGCCTCGACCTGATCCATCCCATTACGGGGAAAGCCATGCATTTTGAAGCGCCGGCACCGGCTGATTTCCTGGCCTGCCTCAAACGGGCGGAAGAGAAAGACTGACAGGTGGTGAGTCATATGTGGAAAGAAAAGACACTGCTCATGGACGAAAAAGCAATCGGCCGGGCTATCCGCCGCATTGCCCATGAAATCATCGAACGCAATAAAGGATTGGACAAGACGGTCCTCGTCGGCATCCATACGCGCGGCGTTCCCCTGGCCCAGCGGCTGGGACGGGAACTGGCAGCCATCGAAGGCCGGCATGTCCCCGTCTATGATCTCGATATTTCGGCCTATCGCGATGACGACCGCAAGAGTCCCATTGCCGTCAGCGACGCCGGGAAATTCGATGCCGATGGCAAGACCGTTGTTTTAGTCGATGACGTCTTATTCACGGGGCGGACTGTCCGGTCGGCCCTTAACGCTATCATGGAATTGGGGCGGCCCCAGTTCATCGAACTGGCGGTCCTCGTCGACCGGGGCCATCGGGAACTGCCGATCCGCGCCGATTATGTCGGCAAGAATGTGCCAACATCGCGCAAAGAAGACGTGTCGGTACAATTAAAGGAAACGGATTCCTGCGACCGCGTTGTCCTGCGGGAAGAGAATTGATTTTCCCCTTGTTTCTTGCTATACTTAAGTGAACATCGCACGAAGTTTTCGACCATCTTATCTGGTTATCCTTGGTTAAATGTTTGGGGTTCGATGTTTGACGTTTGAGGCGATGGGAGAAAATTTAAACCCATCTACATCAAACATCAAACTTTCAACTTCAAACTTAAAAAGGGACTGTCGCACGTGCGACAGCCCCTTTTGACTATATCTGGAAAGAAGGGGTTATCATGAAAAAAATTGTCAATGACGTCAACAATGTCGAAGAGGAAATGATCCAGGGCCTGGTCAAATCGGCACCGAAGAAATTGCGCAAGCTCGACTATGGGACCATCGTCGTCCGGGCCGATAAGAAGGAAGGCAAAGTCGCCCTGGTCAGCGGCGGCGGCAGCGGTCATGAACCGGCTCATGCCGGCTATGTCGGCACGGGGATGCTCGACTGCGCCGTAGCCGGTACGGTATTCACGTCACCGACACCGGACCAGGTCCTGGAAGGCATCAAAGCTGTGGCTACGGATAAAGGTGTCCTCTGCGTCGTCAAGAATTATACCGGCGACGTCATGAATTTTGAAATGGCTATCGAAATGGCAGCTGATGAAGATATCAAGGCCGACTATGTCGTCGTCAATGATGACGTAGCCGTCCGGGACAGCTTGTATACGACAGGCCGCCGCGGTGTAGCCGGTACGATCTTCGTCCATAAGATCGCCGGGGCCAAAGCGGAACAAGGGGCCGAACTGCCGGAAGTCAAAGCCGTCGCTGAAAAGGTCATCGCCAATGTCCGCTCCATGGGGATGGCCATTGAACCTTGCACGGTCCCGGCTGCTGGAAAACCGGGCTTTGAACTGGCTGATGATGAAATGGAAATCGGCATCGGCATCCACGGTGAACCGGGGACACATCGTGAAAAACTCCGTCCGGCCAATGAAATCGCCAAGATGCTCGTAGACCAGATCTTAGCTGACCTCGATTACAAGGGCCATGAAGTCGTCGTCCTCATCAACGGCATGGGCGGCACACCGCTCATGGAACTGTACATCGTCAACAATTTCGTACAGGATTATCTCAAGGAACAAGGCATTGCCGTATACGATACGATGGTCGGCAACTACATGACGTCCATCGAAATGGCCGGCTTCTCGATCACTCTCCTGCGCCTGGATGACGAACTGAAAGGGCTCTATGACGAACCGGCTGATACGCTGGCCTGGAAAAAATAAGAGGGGATGAGTTCATTGGATACGAAGCAGATGGCAGCCATTATCGAAGGGATGGCTAAGAAAATCGAAGCAGAAAAAGATTATTTGACCCAGCTCGACAACGAAATCGGTGACGGCGACCACGGCATCAATCTGGCCCGCGGCTTTGAAGCTGTCGAAAAGAAATTACCGTCTCTGGCGGGCGGTGATATAGGCGCCCTGCTCAAAGGCGTCGGCATGCAGCTCGTGTCGACTGTCGGCGGCGCATCGGGACCGCTCTACGGGACGGCCTTCATGAAAGCCGGCATGGCCTGCAAGGGCCTGACCGAGCTGGATGGCCCGGCTTTCGTCAAAGCTATGGAAGCGGCTGTCGACGGCATCAAGATGCGCGGCAAGGCGACGGAAGGCGAAAAGACCATGCTCGATGCACTGTGCCCGGCGCTGAAGGTCATGCAGGATGAAGTGGCTGCCGGCAAATCATTGAAAGAAGCCTTGCAGGACGCAGCAGCGGCTGCAGAAAAAGGTGTAGAATACACGAAGACCATTATCGCGACCAAAGGGCGTGCCAGCTATTTGGGTGAACGCAGCTTGGGCCATCAGGATCCGGGCGCTACGTCGTCTCTCTACTTGCTGCAGGTCCTGGCGGAGATGGCTTGATTTTTAGGAGTGAAAGAAAAGATGGTAGGAATCGTATTGATTTCCCACAGCCAGAAAGCGGCTGAAGGGGCCGTTGAACTGGCCCGCATGATGGCGCCTGATGCGCCTCTTGCGGCTGCCGGCGGATTGGAAGACGGCAGTTTGGGAACGAGCTTTGAAAAGATTATGGCGGCTGTGGAAGCCGTCGACCAGGGTGATGGCGTCGCCTGCATCATGGATATGGGCAGCGCCGTCATGACGGCGGAAATGGTCGTCGAAAGCCTGGAGGACCGGAAAATCCAGCTGCTGGACTGCCCCTTTGTCGAAGGCGCTGTCATCGCAGCCATTGAAGCTGCCGGCGGGACGCCTTTGGCTGCCATGCAGGACAAAGTAGAAGCCAGCCGGGACAGGAAGCTGTAAATCACGATGATAAAACGATTCTTGAAGCGCCTGCTTTTGTTCCTGGTCTGCCTGGCCATTGTTTTAGGCGGCATCGGGGCTTACATTGGCAACATGGCTTATGAAGAATTTTATGATGCGCCCTGGGACCAGCTCCTGGGTATCGAGAACCACAGCCGCGACGTGTCTACGGTCCGGCAGTGGGAAAAGGAACGGGGCTGGGAACCGGTCCGGGTCAACGGCCAGGACGGGACGATACTTCGCGGGACATATATTGAGAACCGCCATGATTCCCATAAGACGGTCATCCTCATCCACGGCTTGTACCAGAACCGCTCCATGTGCCTGCCGTATATGGAAGTGTATCGCCGCCTGGGCTATAATATCCTGCTCATCGACCTGCGGGGCCACGGGGAAAGTGAAGGCGCCCACACGGAATGGGGCATCCGCGAAATCGATGACCTGGCCATGTGGTGCCAGTGGCTGCGCAACCGCGATGAACAGATGACCATCGGCCTGCACGGTGTTTCCCTCGGTGCAGCCATGGCCCTGTTGTATGCTGGCAGTGAATACGGCAAGGACCTGTCCTTCGTCGTAGCCGACAGCTCTTATGGCAACATCATTTCCCTGGGACGGGAGAAGTTATGGCAGGCTTCCGGGGACAAACGGGCTATCTGGAGCTATGACCTCCTGGATCCCTTCTTCCAGGCGGCTATGTTCTACCATACGCATAAGACCGTATCTTCCCTGGAACCGGCTCAGGCTGTGAAGCGGATGAAGATGCCTGTCCTCTTCCTTCACGGCAGTGAGGATGCCCTGGTACCGGTCAAGACGGCCAAGAGCCTCTACGATAATTGTACGAGCCCGAAAAAGGAACTTTATATTTTTGCCGACTCGCCTCATGCCGTCGGTATCGAGACAGACCGCAGAGAATACCTGCGCGTCGTCAGCCATTTCTTAGAAAAGGATGTCCACAATGACTAGGAAGGCGTCGGACTATGCATTTCCGATACTTGACTATTTCTCGTCATCCTGCTATTATTAGTACAGTAAATGACCGCCATCTACTATATATAGTAGATGGCGGTCATGCGTTTGCTATGTGCAGTGGAGGAGGAAGATTATGAACGAACAAGAATGGCTCGGTGCAGATAATCAGCTCGGCCTCGATATTTGGAAGAATAAATATTGCGATAACAGTGAAACTTTTGAACACTGGATCAGCCGCATCAGCGGTGGCGACGAAGAAGTCGCCGCTTTGATCAAAGCCAAGAAATTTCTCTTTGGCGGCCGTATCCTGGCCAACAGAGGGCTGGAATATGAAGGCAAGAAGATTACCTTGTCCAACTGCTACGTCATGACGCCGCCAGAAGACAGCATCGAAAGCATCTTCGACCGGGCCGGGAAATTAGCCCGGACTTACAGCTATGGTGGCGGCTGCGGCATCGATATTTCCCGCCTCAGCCCGAAGGGGGCGCGTATCAACAATGCGGCCAAGGAAACGAGCGGCTCCATTTCCTTCATGACCCTCTATTCCCTGGTTACGGAACTGATTGGCCAGAATGGCCGCCGCGGGGCCTTGATGATTTCCATTGACTGCGCCCATCCGGATGTGCTGGATTTCATCAAACTCAAGACGGACCTCAATAAGGTAACGAAAGCCAATATTTCTATCCGCCTGAGCGACGAATTTATGGAAGCTGTCAAGGAACACAAACAGTTCCGCCTCCACTTCAAGCGCCAGGAAACGGGCCAGGTCATCGAAAGCCTGGTCAATGCGGCTGACGTCTTCCGCCTGGTTGCGGAAACGAACTGGGACTATGCCGAACCGGGTGCTCTTTTCTGGGACCGCATCAAGTCCTGGAACCTCCTGGCTCATACGCCGGAATTTTCCTTCGCCGGTGTCAATCCCTGTGCAGAAGAACCCTTGCCGGCCGGCGGCTCCTGCCTGTTGGGCAGCATGAACCTGGCCAATTTCGTCAATAACCCCTTTTCGCCCAATGCGACCTTTGATTTCGACGAGTTCAAGCGCTGCGTCCGCGTCGCCGTGCGGGCTTTGAATGACGTCCTCGAAGAAGGCCTGCCCCTGCATCCCTTGGAAGAACAGCGGGAAAGCGTCAAAGCCTGGCGCCAGATCGGCCTGGGCATCATGGGCCTCGGCGACATGCTCATCCAGATGGGCCTGACCTACGGCAGCACCGATGCCGTCGCCTTCTGCCACGATATTGGCTTTGCCATGGCCGATACAGCTATTGCCGCTTCGGCGGAACTGGCTCACCAGCGCGGCGCCTTCGATAAATGCCATATTGATGAAATCATGAGTACACCTTATTTCAAAGCCAATACGACCGAGGCTACGGCCGCTTTGGTCAAGGCCTATGGCATGCGTAATTCCCAGCTCCTGACCATCGCCCCGACCGGGACTTTGTCGACGATGCTCGGCATTTCCGGCGGTATCGAACCGATTTATGCGAACTTCTATGAACGCAAGACGGAATCGCTTCACGGGACGGATGTATATTACAAAGTCTATACGCCTATTGTCGAACGGTATATGAAGAAACACCATATCAAAGACGACAGCCAGCTGCCGGAATACTTCGTCACGGCGTTGACCCTGGATTACCATGAACGCGTCGAAATGCAGGCCGCCTGGCAGCAGCACATCGATGCGTCCATCAGCTCGACGGTCAACGTGCCCAACAGCTTTACTGTCGAAGACACGGAAGCCCTGTACCTCCTGGCCTATGAAAAGGGCTGCAAGGGCCTGACGTTATTCCGCGACGGTTGCAAGCGGGCCGGCATCTTGACGACGCACGAAGAAGAAAAGCCCGTGCCGACGGCTGGTGAAGGCTTGAACCGCGGTGACATCGTCAGCATCGACGACAATGTCATCGGCAAGAAACGGAAACTCATTACGGGATGCGGCAGCCTGCACTGCATGGCCTTTTTCGATCCGGAAACGGGGGCCCTCCTGGAAACGTATCTCAGCAAAGGGTCGACAGGGGGCTGCAATAACTTCATGATCGGCTTGTCGCGCATGATTTCCATCAGTGCCCGCGCCGGCATCGACCTCTATACCATCGTCGATCAGCTCAATTCGACAGGTAACTGCCCGTCCTATTCAGTACGTCGGGCGACGCGCGGCGATACAAGCCGCGGTTCGTGCTGCCCCATGGCAGTCGGTAATGCCCTCCTGGACATGTTTGACGAAGTCCAGGAAGAACTGCATCAGACGGCGTCTGTCGCCAGCGGCCATACACCGGTCAAAAAGACACCGGTCCGGCCGAAAGCCGAAAAGAAAGTCACCGCTGAAAGCATGCTCTGCCCGCAGTGCGGAGAACCCTTAGTCTTTGAAGGCGGCTGCAACACCTGCAAAAACTGCGGCTGGAGCAAATGCAACTAAGCGGCATGGCTCAGCGGCCCTTTCCCGTTCCTTACAGGCTATGCCGCCCTCTGCTACGTTGTCGTCAGTCGACATAGCCCCGCTATGCCTCCTTCCTCCGCCTTGCATATGACGGCATATCCTGCAATGAACTATGGGAAAAGCCGCTGAGTCATCCCGCTTGATGACGCTAAGACTTGATGAGAGGGAGTTGTGACTGGCGCCAGCGTCACTCCCTTACCATCTTTTTACTAAAATTGTATTGACAGGCTGGGCGTTTGTGTTTATAATAGACGTAATTTTACAGAAGGCGATGAAGGAGAAGCAAATTATGGGTCCTTTCAGAGAGCTGCCGGGTGGTGCGAGGCAGCAGGGCTGTAAGGCGTTCCGCTCTGGAGCTGCAAATGATGAATTTGACGGGTACGCCCGATATAGCGGTACAAGTTGGCCGAAAGGCAAGTTGGGTGGCAACGCGGGAATATCGACTCTCGTCCCTTTGATGGGACGGGAGTTTTTTTATTGGTATGGCAGAAGACTTCCCCTGCGGTCTTCTCATAGTAAGAGGTGGAAATATGAAGAGAGTGTACAATTTCAATGCAGGCCCATCGGCAATGCCTTTGGAAGTCCTCAAGGAAGTGCAGGACGAATTTCTCGATTTCAATCATACGGGGATGAGCATCGTCGAAATCAGTCATCGCAGTGCTGCCTATCAGGAAATGCAGGACGACACGGTGGCGACGCTGAAGAAGCTCCTAACTGTTCCTGACGATTACCATATCGTCTTCATCCAGGGCGGCGGCAGTATGCAGTTCGTCATGCACGCGGCCAATTTCCTCAAGAAACGCGGCGGTTATTTGAATACCGGGGTATGGTCCAACAAGGCCATGGAAGCGGCTTCCTTCTTCGGGGAAACCTATGAAGTCGCTTCGAGTAAAGCCGATCACTTTACGTACATCCCCAAGGCAGACAGCTTCGTCGTCAAGCCCGATACGGACTATATTTACATGACATCGAACAATACCATCCATGGGACGGAATGGCATGATTTTCCGTCTTTCGACGTTCCTTTGTTCTGTGATATGTCCAGCGATTTCCTCAGCCGCCCGGTAGATGTGAAGAATTTCGATTTCATCTATGCCGGCGTCCAGAAGAACGTCGGTCCGGCCGGCGTCGTCGTCGCCATCATCAAGGACGACCTGCTGAATAAGGTCTGCCGCGATTTGCCTCTCATGCTGCAGTATAAGACCTATGTCGACCACGATTCGACATACAATACGCCGCCGGTGTTCAATATTTATTTCGTCAATAAAGTAGCTCACTGGCTCGACGACCACGGCGGATTGCAGGCCATGTATGAACGCAATCAGAAGAAAGCCGCTATCGTCTACGGCGTCATTGACGACAGCCACGGCTTCTACCGCGGCCATGCCCGCCAGGATTCGCGCAGCCTGATGAATGTCACCTTCAACTTGCCGACGAAGGAACTGGAGGCACAGTTCGTCGCCGAAGCAGCCGAACACGACCTCATCGGTGTCAAAGGCCATCGGTCCATCGGCGGCTGCCGGGCGTCCATTTACAATGCCGTCACCGAAGAAGGCTGCCAGGCCTTGGCCGATTTTATGAAACAATTCCAGAAGAAACATTAATGTGTCAGTAATAGGGGGAGAAAGAACATGAAGATTTTAGTCAGCGATGACGTATCGATGAAAGGCGTAGAACTCTTACGCGAAAACGGTTATGAAGTAGATGTCAAGAAGAACCTCGATGAACAGGGCCTGATCGACTGCATCGGCGAATACGACGGCCTCATCACCCGTTCCATGACCCACGTTACGGAAAAAGTCATCGAAGCGGCTACGAAATTGAAAGTCGTCGGCCGTGCCGGTGTCGGCGTCGACAGCATCGACTTGAAGAGCGCAACGTCCCGGGGCATTGTCGTCGTCAATACGCCGACCTCCAATACGCTGGCTGCCACAGAACACACCTGTGCCATGATCATGGCCATCACCCGCCACATCCCGCAGGCCCACAATTCGCTCATGGCCGGCAACTGGGACCGCAAGACTTTTACAGGCATCCAGCTCCAGAACAAGACTATCGGCATCATCGGCGTCGGCCGTATCGGTTCGCGCATTGCCAAACGCATGCAGGCTATGGAAATGAAGACCATCGGTTATGACCCGTACATCCCGGAAGAACGGTTCAAACAGCTCGGCGTCGAACAAGTCGACTTGGATACCCTCCTCAAACGGTCGGACTACATCACCATGCATACGCCGCTGACCAAGGAAACGCGGGGCCTCATCGGCAAGGAAGAAATCGCCAAGATGAAAGACGGCGTTCGGGTCATCAACGTTTCTCGCGGAGCTGTCCTCGATATTTATGCCTTGGCGGAAGCCCTCAAGAGCGGCCATGTCGCCGGCGCTGCTATCGACGTCTTCCCGACGGAACCGCTGACCAAGGACATCAACCCCTTCCTGGGCATGGACAACGTGGTCATTACGCCGCACCTCGGCGCATCGACAGTAGAAGCTCAGATCGGCGTTTCCATCGATGTCGCTGAAGGCGTCATGGAAGCCCTCAAGGGCGAACCGGTTGCGACGGCTGTCAACATGGCCCCGGTACCGCCCAATGTCTACAACGTCATCCATCCTTATTTCGACCTCATGGAACGCATGGGCAACTTAGCCGTTTACCTGGCCGATGCGCCGATGAAGGAAATCGAAGTCGAATATACGGGCGAACTGGCCGATACGGAAACGCGTCTGCTGACGACGGCTGTCCTCAAAGGGGCCCTCAACCCGATCCTCCAGGAATCGGTCAACTACGTCAACGCAGCTGAAGTCGCCAAGACGCGCCACATTGCCATTAAAGAAATCAACAGCCAGTCCAATGGCTATTTTGTCAATTCCGTCACCGTCCGGGTCCGCACCAATAAAGGGGAACACGCCATCGTCGGCGTCTTGTTCAACGGCACGGAAGCCAAGATTGTCCAGATCGACGAATACCGCGTCGACTTCACGCCGGAAGGCTACCTGCTCCTGGTACCGCATGTCGACCAGCCGAATATGATCGGCCAGATTTCGACCATCCTCGGCCAGGCTCACATCAACATCATGGGCATGCAGGTCGGCCGGATGACCAAATCGGGCAACAACATCATGGCTATCGCCGTCCAGGACGATATCCCCAATGATATCATGGTCAAACTCCGCTCGATCAACGGCATCCTCGACATGAAGCTCATTCACTGCGATATTCACTAACAGGGGGAACACTATGGTACGCATCATACTCATTCGCCACGGCGAAACACAATGGAATATTGAAGGCCGCTACCAGGGCCAGGAAGATACGCACCTCAGTGAACGGGGCCTCAAGCAAGGCCATATGGTCGCTGAAGGACTGAAAGACACGCCCATCGACGTGGCCATTTCCAGTCCTCTCGAACGGTCGTACATGACCTGCTCCTTCTGCGCGGACCTCCACGGTCTGCCGGTCCTCAAAGACGACAGGCTCCTGGAAATCAACCACGGCGACTGGGAAGGGAAACTGGCCGATGAAATCGAAGCCAAGTATCCTGAAGCCTTCCACCGCTGGCATACACAGCCTCATACGGTGACCATGCCCGGTCAGGGCGGCGAATCGCTGGAAGACGTCCGCGTCCGCGCCCGTGCCGCCTTTGATGATTACGTCCGGAAATACGACGGCAAGACGGTCCTCGTCGCCGCTCATGATGCCGTCAACAAGGCCATCATCTGCGATATCCTGGGTCTGGATATGAGCCATTTCTGGCAGATCAAGCAGGATAATACGTGCATCAACGTCCTGGAATGTCAGGATGGCGTATGGCGCCTGGTCCTGCTCAATTCTACGAATCATATGGGGTATTTGTTCAGCGGTATTGAACAAAAAGGCTTATAAGGCTATAATACGAGGGGTATAAAAGCATATTTACTGAGGAAGGAAGAAATTATCATGTTAGATACGAAATTCATCCGCGAACATGCGGAAGAAGTCAAAGAAAATATTAAGAACCGCCATGCCAAAGCCGATGTCGACGCTTTCGTCGCCTTGGACAATCAGCGCCGTGAAATTCTTCAGAAAGTCGAAGCCATGAAGAACGAACGCAATACGGTCACCAAGGAAATCAGCCAGCTCAAACGCAATAAAGAAAACGCTGACGCCCAGATTGCAGCTATGAAGAAACTCGGCGATGACATCGACGTCCTCGACAAGGAAGTCAAGAAAGTCGAAGCTGACATGCGCGCTATCCAGCTCATGATCCCCAATATGTGCCACCCCTCGGTCCCCGTCGGCAACGACGACAGCGATAACCCGGAAGTCCGCAAATGGGGCGAACCGACGAAATTCGATTTCCAGCCTCTCAATCACTGGGATGTCGGTGAAAAACTGGGCATCCTCGATTCCGAACGGGCTGCTAAAGTAACGGGGGCCCGCTTCTATTATTACATCGGTGCCGGTGCCCGCCTGGAACGCGCCGTCTACAACTTCATGCTCGACCAGCACACGGAAAAAGACGGCTATACCGAAGTCATCCCGCCGTATATCGTCAACCGCGACTCCATGACCGGCACGGGCCAGCTGCCGAAATTCTATGAAGACATGTACAAACTCAACGTCGAAGGCGAAGAAATGTACATGATCCCGACGGCAGAAGTCCCACTGACCAACTACTACCGCGGTGAAATCATTGACGGTGCCAAACTGCCGGTTTACTTCACGGCCATGACGCCGTGCTTCCGCGCTGAAGCCGGTTCGGCCGGCCGCGATACGCGGGGCCTCATCCGCCAGCATCAGTTCCATAAAGTCGAAATGGTCAAGTACGTCGCTCCGGAAACGAGCTATGACGAACTCGATAAACTGACCAACAACGCCGAAGACATCCTCAAGGCCCTGGGCCTGCCGTACCACGTCGTCTGCCTGTGCACCGGCGATATCGGTTTCTCTGCAGCCAAGACCTTCGACGTCGAAGTCTGGTTCCCGGCTCAGGGTAAATACCGCGAAATCTCGTCGTGCTCCAATACGGAAGATTTCCAGGCACGTCGGGCTAACATCCGCTTCCGCCGCACGCCGAAATCGAAACCGGAATTTGTCCACACCCTGAACGGCTCCGGTCTGGCTGTCGGCCGTACCGTCGCCGCTATCCTGGAAAACTACCAGCAGGCCGACGGCTCCGTCATCGTACCGGAAGTCCTCCGCCCGTACATGCATTGCGACGTAATTACGAAGCAGTAGGGGGCTGTCGCGCAAAGGCTTCTATCATCATGCAAGGTCCCTTTCTCTTTAATGTTTGAGGCGATGGCTTTTAAATTTCACCTCATTTTCATCAAACATCAAACTTTCAACTTCAAACTCAAAAAGGCGTCCGCCTGCGATGAACGATGAACGACCTGCGATGAACGAAAAAAACTCCTGCCGCGAGGCAGGAGTTTTTTGACTTATCTAGAAGTAATACTATATATGTGTTTCGATTATTTTCAGATAAGGAGGTTCATCATGGATCGCGTATTGACCTTGGAATTTGTCCGCGTTACCGAAGCAGCTGCCGTTAAAGCCGGTCGTCTCATGGGGAAGGGCGATAAGATGGGCGCCGACCAGCTGGCCGTCGATGGCATGCATTCGATTTTATCCACCGTGCCTATCGATGGGACCGTCGTCATCGGCGAAGGCGAAATGGACGAAGCGCCGATGCTCTATATCGGGGAAAAAGTCGGTGCTGGCGGTACGGAAGTCGATATTGCCGTTGACCCGCTGGAAGGGACGAACTTGACGGCCAAAGGCCAGGATGGGTCCATTGCCGTCATGGCTATCGCCCGCAAGGGGAACTTGCTCCACGCGCCCGACATGTACATGGAAAAACTCTGTGTCGGCCCGCGGGCGAAAGGGCGCATCGATTTGACCAAGCCCGTACAGGAAAACCTGCGCCGCATCGCAGAAGGCCTGGAACGGGGTATCGATGATCTGACTGTGGTCATCCTCGACAGGCCGCGTCATCAGGAAATCATCGACGAATGTCGCAGTGCCGGCGCCCGCATCAAGCTCATCACCGATGGCGACGTCTCACCGGCTGTCGATGCCGGCATCGAGGGGTCCGGCGTCCACGTCCTCATGGGCATCGGCGGCGCCCCGGAAGGCGTCCTGGCTGCGGCAGCCCTGAAATGCCTGGGCGGCGATATGCAGGCCCGCCTCATCCCGTATACCGACGAAGAACGGAAACGCTGCTGGGAAATGGGCATTGACGACATCAACCGCGTCATGACCCTCGACGACCTGGTAAAAGGCGACGACTGCATCTTCTCGGCGACGGCCATTACCGACACGCCTATGATGCGCGGCGTCCAGTACTTTGGCGGCGGCGCCCGTACCATGTCTGTCGTCATGCGTTACAAGAGCGGCACAATCCGCTTCATCGACACGTTCCACCGCTTCGACAAGAAAGCTAAATGGAGCATCCATTTGTAGGATTCGCAGGCCGCGGGTCGCCCACGTGGCGACCCCTACAGCTTAAAAAGGGCTTGTCGCATGGCGACAAGCCCTTTTTTTTTCTCCCCTTTTATGGTACAATGACTTGATAGTAATTATATGCTCATAATGGCACCTTAGGCGCCATTGCCTTTGGGCCATTTAGAATAAACTACTCGAATAGTATTAGGAGGCACCAGAATTGGAGAAACTTGTTATTCATGGTGGAAAGCCCTTAGAGGGTACGGTTCGCGTCAGCGGGGCTAAAAATGCCGTACTGCCTATCATTGTTGCATCTATGCTGGGGACGACGCAGAGTACATTGACAGAAATCCCGAAGTTAGCCGACGTACATACCGTCTGTGACGTCATCGCGTCCCTGGGCGTTCATATAGAACATCCTGAAAGAGATACTTTGGTCATCGATGCCCATGAGCTGACATCGACGACGGCTCCCTATGATTTAGTGCGCCGCATGCGTGCATCTTTTTTGGTCATGGGTCCTTTACTGGCCCGCAAGGGGAGAGCCCAGATTTCTCTGCCCGGCGGCTGTTCCATCGGTGCCCGTCCTATCGACTTGCACCTCAAAGCTTTTGAAGCCATGGGCGCTGTCATCAACCTGGAAAACGGGGACATCGAAGCGACGGCACCGAATGGCCTCAAAGGGGCACAGATTTACCTCGATTTCCCCAGTGTCGGCGCTACTGAAAATATCCTCATGGCTGCATCCATGGCCGAAGGAAAGACGGTCCTGGAAAACGCAGCGGAAGAACCGGAAATCGTCGATCTGGCAACGTACCTCAACAGTATGGGCGCCAATATCCGCGGTGCCGGCACCAATGTCATCCGCATCGAAGGCGTCAAGGAACTGCACGGTGCTAACCACGCCGTCATCCCCGACCGCATCGAAGCCGGTACTTTCATGGTCGGCGCGGCCATGACCCAGGGCAATGTCTTCGTAGAAAATGCCATTTCGGAACACTTGAAGCCTCTCATCTCCAAATTGAAGGAAGTCGGCGCGGAAGTCCAGGAAGAAATCGACGGCATCCGCGTCATCGGCCACGCACCGCTTCGCCCGGCCGATATCAAGACCCTGCCCTATCCGGGTTTCCCAACGGACATGCAGGCTCAGTTCATGGCCTTGACGACCATCTGCCAGGGCACGAGCGTCGTCACGGAAACGGTCTTTGAAAACCGCTTCATGCACGTCGATGAATTTAAGCGCATGGGAGCCAAGATCCGCATCGAAGGCCGCAGTGCCATCGTCGAAGGCGTTCCCCGGCTCAAAGGGGCTTCGGTCAACGCGACGGACTTGCGGGCCGGTGCTGCCTTAGTCCTGGCGGGTCTCGTAGCTGACGGGGAAACGGAAGTCGGCTATTTATACCATATCGACCGCGGTTATGATAATCTTGTATTGAAATTACAAAGGCTAGGTGCAGACATTGTTCGCGTCAATATTGAGGAAGAAGAAAACTAAGAAAAAAGTACAGCCGCCGAAACAGTCCCACTCGTTCTTTTTGGCCAACTGGTTCGGCAGCGACATCGCTATCGACTTGGGGACGGCCAACATCATCGTGTTCGTCAAGAACCGGGGCATCGTCGTCAATGAACCGGCCGTCATTGCCGTCGATACGATGGAGAATAAAGTCGTCGCCGTCGGCCGCGAAGCCCAGGCTATGCTGGGCCGGACGCCACGCAACATCCAGGCCTACCATCCGCTTCGCAATGGTGTCATTGCCGACTACGATGCGACGGAATATATGTTGCGTTATTTCATCCGCAAGGCCATTGGCAAGGCGTTGATCTTTAAGCCCCGCGTCGTCATCTGCGTCCCGTCGAGTGTCACCAACGTCGAACGGCGGGCCGTCATCGAAGCGGCTATGCAGGCCGGCGCCCGCAAGACGACAGTCATGGAAGAGCCGCTGGCAGCGGCTATCGGTGCCGGTCTGGACATTGCTACGTCCAATGGTTCCATGGTCGTCGATATGGGCGGCGGAACGACGGACGTCGCCGTCCTCAGCCTGAGCGGCGTCGTCATCAGTGAATCCCTGCGTATCGGCAGCAATACCTTCGATGAAGCGATTATCCGCTACCTGGAAAAGATTAAGCACGTCGCCATCGGCCAGCACACGGCGGAAGAACTGAAAATCCTCATCGGTACGGCTATGGGCGACGGCCGGCGCATGACGGCCGACGTCCGCGGCCGCAGTACGGAAACGGGCCTGCCCACGTCGGTAGACATCGATTCCCAGGAAATCCGCCAGGCCTTGGATGAACCCATCCAGACCGTCCTCAAGACGATTGTTTCCATCTTGGAAAAGACGCCGCCTGAACTGGCTGCGGATATTGCCGACCACGGCATCGTCCTCACCGGCGGCGGATTGCTCCTCGATAGCTTCGACCGCCTCATTTCCCAGACGACAGGCATGGCAGCTTATCTCTGTGATGATCCCTTGTTATGCGTTGCCAACGGAGCCGGCAAGGCTTTACGGGAAATGGACCGCTTAAAAGATAGTTTTGATGATTTATAAAGGGCTCCGTCACTGGACGGAGCGGAAAAAGGAGGGAGCCGTCATGAAAAAGTTTCGCAAACTCGCCGTATTAGCCGGGTTAGCAGGCCTGATGGCTATGCCAGCCGCAGCTGCTGATGTATCGTATACGACGGTATTGAGCGGCAGCGTCGTCAGCGTAGCCCCTGTCGGTGCAACCGTGAAAGAGGGAGATGTCCTGCTTACGGTAAATTCCCTGGCCGGCCCGATGCCGGCTGCCCGTTCTGACAAGGAAGGTGTCGTCAAGACCGTCCTCGTTCAGCCGGGATCACAAGTGCAGCAAGGCGCCGTTGTCGTCGTGGTGGAAACGAAATGAGATACACCCTGATGCAGAAATTCTCCGCCTTGCGGCGTACGTTGGGCCGGGTCTGTCTGACCGCGGCCCTTTCCTGTATCCTGGCCATTTCGGCGCAGGCACAGGGATTCATGAATGTCAGTGAAGTCCAGCCTGGCATGACGGGCTACGCCAAGACCGTCGTCCACGGCACGACCATCGATACGTTCCCTGTCGAAATCTTAGGGGTCATGAAGAACAGCGGCCCGTCAGGGGATTTGATCCTGGCCAAGTTTTCCGGACCCCTCATCGAAGAAACGGGCGGCATTGCCCAGGGCATGAGCGGCAGTCCGGTCTATATCAATGGCAAACTCCTCGGTGCCGTCGCTTACGGCTGGTCCTTTACCAATTCCCGTGTCGGCATGATTACGCCCATCAATGACATGCTCAAGCTCTGGAATGTGCCGACGAAAGAAGAAATCCGGCCTTTCAATGCCCGCGAATCGTCGCTCATCCCCATTGCGACGCCCCTCATGACGTCGGGCTTCGACAGCTTGTCGACGGCGTGGATGCAGAGCAAACTGCCGAATTACAACTTCATGCCCGTCGATACGGCCTCGGCCAGCAGCGACAGTACGGCCCTTCCTCTGGAACCGGGCAGCAGTGTCGCCGCGGCTTTCGTCAACGGCGATATGAAGATGGGGGCCATCGGGACCGTGACCTACGTCGATAACGACCACATCGTCGCCTTCGGCCATCCCTTCCTGAAAAAGGGCAGCATCAACTATTTCATGCACAACGCCTACATCTTCACAGTCGTCAATAACCTGTCCAGTTCCTTCAAGCTCGGTTCTATTGGAGCCGAAGTCGGCAAGATCACCCAGGACCGCGGCGCCGGTATCGGCGGCCAGTACGGCTATCTGGCACCGGGCATCCCGGTCGTCATCAAGGCCCGGGATACGGATACGGACACGGCCATGACCAAGCGTGTCAAGATTATCGAAGACAATGAGCTGACGCCGGTCCTGGCAGCCACGACGGTATACAATACGGTCAACAAGACCATCGACCGCACGGGCGGCGGCACGGCGACCTTGTCCTATACGATCCGTTCTTCCAATGGCCGCGATAAGGATATTACCCGGCACAACATGTATTATTCCGAAGATAACATCAACGAGAAGAGCATCGATGAACTCTATAATGTGCTCGATATCTTGAAGCACAACGAATTTATCGATTATCCGATTTTGGACATCAATATGACCGTCGACATCACACAGGCCCGCAAGTCGGCGACCATCGTCGATGCGTCGGCAGCACCTGTCGTCGTCAGCCCGGGCGATACGGTTTACTTCAAGGTCAAGCTCCATCCCTACCGCGGTGTCGATGAAGTGAAGACCATGAGCTTCACTGTCCCCAAGAACCAGCCCTTAGGCGATATGACCCTGGAAGTCCGAGGCGGCGGTGTCATCCCCCTGCCGTATCTCATCGAAAAACAGCGGTACAACCTGACCGATGAAATCGTCCAGCGCTTGCGCCACTACAAGGATTTCAAGGAACTGAAGAAGGAAATCGAAAAAGAAGACGCCAATAATGACCTGGTCATCGAAATCCTCAGCCAGGGCGTCAGCATGATCAATGAAAATGGCACGAAAGTGCGAAAAGAAAAGATCCGCGGCAAGGAACCGGGAACCCAGGCCAAGGATGTCGTCAAGCCGGGCAAACACGCCATGGGCGATGACAACCCTAATGATGCCAAATCTTCTATCCCGACGCCGTACATCGTCAAAGGCGACGGCCAGATTACCATCAAAGTCGTCACGCCGGAAAAACGCGATGCTTATTTAGCCAAGAACCACAACATCAACGAAGCGAAAGCCGTCATCGGTGACGATACAGACGGTACGTCCCAGGATGATGAATTGGTCAAAGCGGATAAGAACGGCGACGACAATAAAGATACGGGAAAGAAGGATGACAAGGGAAACGACAAGAAACCCGACAAAGGCCAGGATAAAAAATCGGCCGAACCCATCCGCACGGTCGACCTGGATATGTTCCACTAGCTGTTCGTAGGGGACGCCCAAAGGGCGTCCCGCTGGTCGCAGGCCGCAGTCGGCGGCCCGTCCCTAT
>NZ_JANFQH010000021.1:0-67906 GCF_024436295.1 Megasphaera sp. SC8-1
GGCGCTGTCTTCATATGACAGCGCCTTTTCCCTTGCCATTTTTCGCATAAAATGCTATTATTTTAGCTATGGAAAACTAAAATTTAAATTTGAGTTTTCTTCTTTTGTTTCTCACAATTTAGGCACAATTGAATCCAAATGTTTTACATCCATTTTTTATATGGTATAGTAAAGTAGTATCATACTTACAGAAAGGACGGTCTTTCATGCAGGAAATCCTGGAAGGCATCGGCCAGTTTACGCTCCATGTCTTTGAACAAGTCGGCGTCATTGCCATCCTCTTTGGCCAGACCTTGCGTCAGCTGCCCAAGATCCAGCGCCGCCTGACCATCGCCCAGATGGCTCATCTCGGCGTCAATTCCCTGCCTATCGTCAGTCTGACCCTGCTCTTTGCCGGCATGGTCATGACCTTGCAGATCGTCGATATCCTGCTGCGCTATGGCGCCCAGTCGACGCTGGGCGGCGTCATGTCGGTCGCCATGGGCCGTGAACTCGGCCCGATTTTGACGGGCGTCGTCATGGCCGGCCGCGTCGGTGCGGCCATGACGGCAGAAATCGGGACGATGAAGGTTACGGAACAGATCGATGCCCTGCGCTGCATGGCCGTCAATCCCATTGCCTACCTCGTCGTACCGCGCTTCGTGGCCTGTGTCGTCATGGTGCCTATCCTGGCCTTTTACGGCTATGTCATCGGTACGGCCGGCGGCTACGGTGTAGCGACGCTGGGTGCCGGGCTCACGCATTTTACGTATATTAATTCCATTGAAATCTTTACCGAAGTCAGCGATGTCGTCTACGGTCTCATCAAGGCCATGTTCTTTGGCGGCATCATCGCTCTCGTCGCCTGTAATGAAGGCATGCATGCCAAGAGCGGTGCTGAAGGAGTCGGCCAGGCGACGACGAAGTCCGTCGTCACGTCGATTATTTTTATTTTTATCTGCAATTATATCTTATCGGTTCTATTGTATTGAGGAGCGCTATGATCCGTCTTCGCGATGTGACCGTCGCCTATGGCGACCGGGTCATACTAGACAACATCAATTTAGACATCCATCAGGGCGAAACGCTGGCCATCCTCGGTGCCAGCGGCTCGGGCAAGAGTACGATCCTGCGCCTGATCATCGGGTTGCAGAAGCCGACGAAAGGGCAGGTCTTCTTTCATGATGAAGACATTACCGCTTTCGATGAAGAACAGCTGACAGCCGTGCGCCGCCACATGGGCATGGTCTTTCAGTATTCGGCCCTCTTCGATTCCATGACCGTCGGCGAGAACGTCGCCTTTGGCCTGCGCCAGCATACGAAAGACGATGAAGCGACGATTCAGCGCATCGTCAAGGAAAAGTTGCGCCTCGTCGGCCTGGAAGGCATTGAAGACATGATGCCCAACGACTTGTCCGGCGGCATGAAGAAGCGTGTCAGCCTGGCCCGGGCCATCGCCCTGGACCCGCAGGTCATCCTTTACGACGAACCGACAGCCGGCCTGGACCCGCTGCGCTGTATGGATATCAACCGTCTGGTCGTCAGTATGCAGAAGCAGATCCATGCGACGTCAGTCATCGTCACCCATGATATGGACTCGGCTTTTTACGTCGCTGACCGCCTGGCTTATTTACAAGATGGGCGCTTCCGGCTCATAGCCGATAAAAAGACCTTTGCCCATACACAAGATGAGGAAGTGCAGCGCTTTATCCACGGCGGGCGTCTTCCGGAAGAAAGAGGGGATAGCCTATGAAGTGGAGTGCAGAAGCGAAGGTCGGCCTGGTCACCATCGTCGGCGTCCTCATCTTTACCTTTGTCGTCCTGACCCTGGCCCATGCTGAAATCTTCGGCAAGCCGGGCTTCGTCATCCATACGGAATTTAAAGATGCCAATGGCCTGCAAAAGGGCAATTCCGTCCGCTATGTCGGCGTCCATGTCGGCAAAGTCGAAAGCGTGAAACCGTCCCGCGACGGCGTCGATGTGGCTATGAAGCTGGAAAAGGGGACGGAAATCCCGCGTGATTCCAAAGTGACGATTACGACGGATGGCCTCCTCGGTGAAAAAATCGTAGCCATTACGCCGGGCAATGACAAGAACCACCTCCTCGCCGATGGCGATTACATCGACGGCAGCCAGGGCAAGACCATGGACGATATGATGGACAGTGCCGGCAAGCTCATGGGCAGTGCCGACGACATGGTGAAGAACATCAATGCCATCATCGGCGACGAAAAGACACAGGCTGCCATGCGCGGTTCCATCCAGAACATCGATGCCATTACGGGCAAGACCAGTCAGATGATGGATGCCAATGTCGGCAATATCCAGCAGATTACGGCCAATATGGCGGCCATGACAGCTCAGATGAACGCGTCCATGCAGAACCTCGATGGCGATGGCGCGGCTTCGGCCAATGTCCGGGCGACGGCGGCCAACATGAAGCAGATTACGGACCGTTTCCAGACCATTGCCCAGTCGATGGAAAAGATGACGACGGATCCGCAGACCCAGGCCAATATTCAGACGACGCTGAATAACACGGCCCAGATTACGACGAAAGTGAATAAAATCCTCGGCGGCACTTCGGACATCAAAGTCCAGGGGGAGGCCGGACTCCTATATAATACGACGAAGAATGAGACCAGCGGCACTGTAAATTTTAAGGTGTACCGTGGCGATACGTTTGGCCTCGTCGGGGCAGAGAACATCGGCAACGGTACGAACCTCAACCTGCAGTATGGCCGCCGGGGCCGCCTGTTCGACACGCGGGCCGGCCTGATCAACGGCGACCTCGGTGCCGGCTTCGACTTCTTCCAGGACGGGCCTTTCCGCCTGTCCCTGGAAGGATACGATCCCGATGACTGGCGCTTCCGCCTGAAAGCCCAGTACCGCCTGACGCCGGACCTCTATCTCTTCAGCCAGTTCACGCGGCCTATGAGTCGCAGTGACGGTGGCAATTATTATGGTATTAGTTACGCTTTTTAGCAGATTATAGAAATAAACGGGGGTACCCATGATGAACAACAAACTGTACAAGAAATTGGTCATCGCCATGATGATTACGACCATAAGCGCCGTCGCCGCGGCTTCGGCTGCGGATACGACGGCCTCTGTCCGTCCTGTCGACTTAGCTCAGGCCGAAAGCATCCAGGCCCGGGCCAAGGCAGAACAGCAGGAAATCAAGGCCGAAAAGGCCCAGCAGCGGAAGGCTGCCAGAGCCGAAGCCAAGGCTAAGAAAGCCGCCGATGCTGTCCGCCCTGTCGACATTACGCCGGAACTGCGCGAAGAACTGGCTCAGAAAATCGCTGACGATGCCGCTAAGAGCGCTGAAAAGGCAGCTGACAAGCGGGCAAAGAATCAGGAAATCGATCCGGTCATCGTCATCGGCCGCGTACCGACCAATGGCACTGTCGATTTGAATCTGCCTAAGACCGTCCAGATGGCCCTCGACTATAACCGGGATATCAAGAACTCCCAGTACGCCCTGAAAAAGGCAGAATATGCCATTAATCAGGCCCAGGCCGGCAAAAAGCCGACTGTCGATTATAACTTTGGCGCCCAGCGCAGCCGGGCTACGGATGCTGCTACCTATAGCCGTGCTGCCAGCCTGATGGGGAGCGCCAATAGTATCAGCAATGCTTTTTCTAATGGCATTTCCGTCAACATTCCGCTGTATACCGGCGGGCTCGTTGAAGGTAAAATTGACGTCGCTAAATTAGGCAAGACCAATGCCCAGGAAGAAATCCTGCGCGTCGAACAGGCGACGAAATATTCGGCCATCGAAGGCTACTATGGCCTCCTGGCTTATCAGGAACTGCAAGGCGTCTACCACGAAGCCGTCGACAACCTCCAGGGACACTTGGATAACGTCCAGGCCCAGTACAACGTCGGCACCAAGGCCAAAGTCGACGTCCTCTCGTCGGATGTTTCCCTGGCCAATGCCAAGACGACGGCCATTACGGCAGACAACAACGTGGCCATTGCCGAATCGAACTTGAACAATATCCTCGGCCTGCCCTTGGAAACGAAGCTCAACCTGGCCGACCATCAGCTGCCTTTCGATACCTATAATATTTCCCTTCAGGAAGCGATGGACTACGCCATGAAGTATCGGCCGGAAGTCCTCCAGGCAGCCATTGCCGTCCAGGAAGCGGAACGCAGTATCGACATCGCTGATGCCGGCAATAAACCGACTGTAGCCATTACTGGCGGCAATGACTGGGCTGACAACACCTTCCCCGGCATCGATGCCAATAAGAGAAGCTGGAAGGTAGCAGCTGGCGTAACCTATAATTTCTATGATGGCGGCGCTACCAAGGCTAAAGTCAACCAGGCCAAACAGGACCTCCTCGTCGCCCGGGAAACGGAACAGAAGACCCGTGAATCGGTCCAGCTCCAGGTCAAGCAGGCCTACCTCAACATCCGCAGTGCGGCCCAGAAGGTTGAAGAAACGCAGACCGTCGTCGACCAGGCCCGTGAAAATTACCGTATCCAGAACATCCGTTACCAGGCCGGTGTCGGCATCAACCTGGACGTCCTCGATGCCCAGTTGAGCCTCAACCAAGCCCAGGTCAACCATATCCAGGCCTTGTACGACTACAACGTCGGCATTGCCAAACTGGAACAGGTCATGGGCGTCGATGTCGAATCGGGCGTCATCCATCCGTCCTTGACGGCGACGACCTATCGCGGTTAAATGATTTTTAAAGAAGGCGTGGCAGGTTTTTAACAATTTCACTGGGACTACTTGCCATTTGTCATCTATTCCTTGATTTTCTTCAACTCCATAGGTAGAATAAAGAGAGAATTGTAACGTACGATTCTCTCTTTTTTATATGCGGAGATTAATTATGAAGAAAAAATGGATGGCTGCCTGCGGGGTCACGGCCTTCTTTCTGTCTGCAGGGATTGCCTTGTGGATGGAAAAGCCGGCATTGACCCAGATGGCGGGCCAGGCAATTACGACAACTGCAAACAGTAAATTGAACGGAACCTTGTCGTTTTCTTCACTGGATATATCCTTGAAAGGCCAGCTGGTCCTGGCCAAGCCGGTCATTAGAGATACACAAGGGCGGGTCGTCATCGAAGGGGATGCCGTCCGGGTCTACGTCAATCCCGGAAAAATCGTGAATGCCTTGAAGCAGGGCGAAATCCTGCAGGCCCTGGATACGGCTGACGTCGACAATCCGGTCCTGCACCTGTGGCAGAATGAAGACGACGGTACGTGGAACATGGCCTCGCTCATCAAGAAAGACCAGCGCCAGACCGATGCCGGCTTCCGCGGGGCCATCAACGTCCACAACGGAACCATTGATGCTGTGCTGCCGGACAGTACGGCCGTCATGGGGCAGAACGTCAACGGCAGCGTCTCCTTTGCCGGATATCCGTCCATGGCTATCGATGCGTCCATGACCGTCGATGGACAGAAGGTCACGGCCCACGGTACGTATGCCTCGAACCGCCAGTATGACTTCACCTTCAGCGCCGATGCTGTCAATGGGACCTACGCCTCGTCGTTCATCCCGGCGTCGGCCGATGTCGTCATTCGCAGCGGGACTGTAGAGAACGTCAAGGTGCGCGTCGCCGACAGTCATAACGGCTTTTTCCTGTCCGGCCAGGCCGATGTGACCGACGGCCATGTCACTGTCCAGGGACTCGATGTGGATGGCCTGAAAGGTCATGCCGCTTTGACGACCCAGGATATTACCTTGTCTGGTGTCGAAGGCCGCGTCAACGGCCAGGATTTCCGCGTCGGCGGGACCATCGTGACCAACGGTGACACGCCCGTGTTTAATTTGAATGTCGACGTCCCCGGTGCTGATGTGACGGCCTTTGCCGATTACCTGCCGGCGGCCGTCAGCGGAACCGCTGGTTTCCAAGGGACGGTCTGGGGAACGCCACAAGATGTGAGCGCCCGCGGTACGGCGTCCCTGCATGACGTGACCTATGACGGCTATACTGTCGATGAAGTCCGGGCCGACCTGGCGTATAGCCACGACCGCGTCGACATCGCTTCCTTGTCAGCCCAGGCTTATGGCGCCTCCCTGACGGGGAAGGGCGTCTATGACGTCCGGAGCGGGGCTTACGAAGCTGACGCTGACGTCCAGGGCCTGGACTTATCGGCCCTGCCCGGTGTGCCCGCAGCTGTCATGGGAAACTTGTCAGCCTCGCTCCATGCAGCCGGCAACAGCCAGGACGGTTCTATCGTGGCGACGGGCCAGGTGAAGGCGTCGGATCTGTCCTATAATGGTCTGACTGTCGATACGGCAGCCGGCGACGTGGCCTATGATGGTCGTATCGTGACCTTGCGCAGTGGCCATGCTGAGGCAGGCGGGGGCAGTGTCGACGTCAGCGGTTCCTATGACGTCGACAGCCAGACGCCGCATCTGACCTTTACCGGCCATGACCTGCCCCTGGATATGGCTTCGCCTTTCGTATCCCTTCCTTTATCGGGGACAGCGGACCTTTCCGGCCATGTCGACGGATCGCAATGGGATGTGGCCTTCAGTGCCAGCCAGGGCCAGATCAAAGGCGTTCCCTTTGACAGCCTGGATGGTACGGCTCGCGGTCAGGGCAGCCGCATCGAAATTCCCGCCCTCTATTGGCGCCGCGGCGACGGGACCCATGTCCTGACCGGTCAGGCCGACCTCGATGCCCGCACGGTACAGGCGGTGCTGACGACGTCGCATATGCGCATCGAACAGCTCCTGCCGGCAGTGGGCAAAGAAGACCTGCCCCTGACGGGCTGGGCTGACAACACGATTACCCTCAGCGGCAGTTTGGATAATCCGACGGCTTCCGGATCTTTCCGCCTGTCCAGCGGCTCCTATGCCGGCTATCTGTACAAGAATATCAGCGCCGACTACCGGCTGGATAATGGTACGGTCTATTTATCCAACGGGGATATTTCCTCCTATACGGCGTCCCTGGCCCTGTCCGGTTCTGTCGGCGATACGCTGGATCTCGATTTGACCGGCAGACATGTCGACATCGCCCGCCTGATTCCCCAGAATAAGACGCCCCGCAGCGGTTACTTCGACATCCAGGCCCATATCGGCGGCAGCCTGGACAATCCGACGGCGGCCGGTTCCCTGAAGGCAGCGAACCTGGTCATCAACCACATGGTCTTAAACGATATCCACGGCGATTTCGCCTATTACGACGACCTGCTGCGCCTGACGGACCTTCATTTCGCCCAGCTCGGCGGGGTGTATGACGGCAATCTGCTGTATAACACGCAGTCGTCTCTCCTGCGGGGCAAGGCGACCGTCGTCAATGGTGATATTGCCGGCCTTCTCAAGGTGGCAGCCCTGCCCGTACAGGATGTGGCAGGCAAGCTGAATGGTCAGATCGACATCAGCGGAACCAGTGACAATCCGACGGTCTCCATGAAAGGGAATATCCGCGACGGCTCGTTCGGCGGCCAGCCTGTCGAACCGGCCGATATCGATGTCCAGATGGAAAACGGTGTTGTCCATCTGAACAAGGCGGCCTTGCACATCGGCAACAGCGTCCTGGCGGCCCAAGGGACCTATGCCCTGCACGGCCCAGTGAAATTGTCCGTCGCAGCCAAACAGTTCCCGGCCAAAGCCTTGACCGATGTTCTCGGCCAGAACGGGTTCGTCGTCGATGCGCCCATCGATTTTGCAGCCGACCTGAGCGGTACCGGCGATGACCTCCAGGCCGACGTATCGGCGCAATTAGGCAGCGGCACGGCCAATGGCATTGCCTTTAGCGGCGCCTATGCCCTGTTCAACATCCGCAACGGCATGATTACGGTCCAGCAGGCCAGCGGCAGCCGCGATCCCTATAAGGTCAGCGCCAGCGGGACCATTCCTGTCAGTGCCTTGAAAGGCGGCCAGACAAGTGAATCCATGGACCTCGACGTCCGCCTCGACAACGCCGGTCTCGATATCCTGACCTTCCTGACACCCTATGTCACGGAAGCCTCCGGCCCCATCCAGGGCGGCATCAAAGTCAGCGGTACCCTCGATGCACCGCGGGTCAACGGCGATATTGCCATTAAAAATGGGACAATCCGCTTCAAAGATACCCAGTATCCCCTGGCGGACATCAACGCTGATTTGGCCTTTAAGGGAAATTCAGCCGTCCTCAGCGGCAGCGGGACTATGGACAAAAAAGGGAAGAAGAACCCCGGCCGTGTCAGCCTCGACGGCCAGGCCTCCTGGAGCGGCCGCAGCCTGGATACGTATTCCCTGGCTGCCGACCTTTCCGGCCTTTACCTGGATTGCCCTTATTACGAAGGGCCCCTGACCGGGTATCTCCGTGTCGAACCGGGCGACGGGCGGCCGAAAGTCAGCGGCCTCATGCAGGTTGACAATACGACTGTCGACATCCCCCTGTCCCTGGCCAGCAGCAGTGACGGCCCCGATTTGGATCTGGACTTTACCCTGACTTTGGGTAACAAAGTTCGGCTTTACAGTCCGGCCTTGTATGACTTGATGGTCAACGGGTCGGTTACCTTTAAGGGGAACCTCAATCATCCACAGCCATCGGGCCGTTTTGAAGCGACAAGGGGCACGGTTCACTATTTGGATACCAATTTCCGCGTGACCAAGGCCAAAGCCGATTTCTCGCGGTATGACTCGTTCCTGCCCTATATCGATGCCGAAGGATTCAGCCGCGTCGGCCAGTACAACGTCATGCTGACTTTGCGCGGCCGGGCCGATAACATGGACCTCATGCTCCGGTCTGACCCGCCGCTGACGAAACCGCAGATCGTATCGCTCATTACCCTGCGCAACGGTGATGAACGGCCTCAGAGTTCCCTCAATGCCGAAGATGTAGACAGCCTTATCGGCTCGGGTATCCGCATGACCCTGAACAGCTTGGGCATTACCCAGAGTCTGGAAAGGGCCTTGTCGTTAGATATGCTCACCGTGACCAATGGCTCACTCGATTTGAATGACCGCAATACGGATATGAGCCGCAACTACTATAACATTGAAATGGGGAAATACCTGTTCAACGACTTCATGGTCACAGCGGCCTTCGGCCTCAACCACGGCGACGACCGCTTCGGTGTCATGTACGACTTGGGGCGGAACTTCAGCGTCAATGCCTGGACATCGGACGATAACCAATTCATCGGCGGCGTATACAAATATTCATTTTGATTCCGTATATGTGGTCATGCCGTTGCATCCGGCGATTGATTGCAGGACGCCATACAGGAATAACGGGAAAGCAACATGTCCTGAAGCGGGCTTGCCACGTGCAAGCCCTTACAGCTGGGACACAGGCGTTGGGTACACCGTTGCTTCCTCGGTATATGTGTGGATACGCCATTGCCTTTGTAGGGGCGCCTGCGTGGGGCGCCCGTCCCTGTATATGTGTGAATTCCATTTGAATGAAAAGGTGGTGAAAGGCCATGTTAGACGATTATCTGAAAGAACTGCAAAAAATAACCCTCCTCGAACCCGACGAAGAACGGGCCTTGTGGCAGGCATATAAGGACAATGGGGATATGATGGCCCGGAGCCGCCTCATCGAACAGTACCAGCCGCTGGTCTTCAAGGAAACCATGCGCTGGCACATCCATCGCGACATCTTGTCCGACGCCCTGCAGGAAGGGACGCTGGGCCTCATGGAAGCCGTAGAACGTTATGACTACCGCCGCGGCGTGGCCTTTCCCTTATTTGCCGTCCATCGTATCCGCGGGGCCATCCTCGATTATTTGAAACGCGAAGGTGCCGTCAGCGCCGTATCCCTCGACGAACCCGATGAACGAGGCGTGACCCTGCAGGATACGCTCTGCGACGAGGAACAGGACCCGGCAGAGGCGACGAGCCGCCAGCTGCTGCTGGAAAAGGTCGGCCATGTCCTGAAACGGCTGCCCGAAAAGGAGCAGGCCGTCGTCGAAGGCGTATACCTGAACGATGTCGAACAGAAGCACCTGGCCAAGAGCCTGGACATCAGCCTGCCTTATGTCTATCGCCTGCAGAAACGGGGTATCCGCCGCGTCCGCGGCATGCTCAGCCGGTTCATCCATGAGAGCCGCCACTAAAAAAATTTTACATTTTCTTAAAATTGGCCCGTTTTTAGGTGAAAAGAATCGGAAAATGCTGTAAAATATAGATTATGGCATGTTTTTGCGCCCTTTTGCAGGTATAAAATCATATAGCCCTTCCCGACTTTATAAGGGTATTCGTTTAGGCAGAAAGGAGAGGGCTGTATGAAACATTCCCAGCGCGATACGGTTCATCGGGTCCGGGCCGTCCGGTCCTGGCTGGAAAAGGCGGAAGCTTCGTTTGATAAAGAGTCCGATATCAAAGGCGAACTCAATCTGATGCTGGCCGAAGCAGAAATGAAGAATCTGCGCAAACACCATCCCGTCAGCAAAGGCTGGCTGCGGACCGGTGCCGTCATTACAGCTCTTTTCCTGGCCCTGGGCGGCTGGTATGGATTCCATCTGTATGGACAGGGGGCATCGCCACCTGTCATGGGAACTGTCACCCCTGCGCCGGCAGTCGGGAAGGCAGCTGGCCAGGGCTCGGCAGCTAAGGCCGCGCCTGCAGCAGAGCCAGTCCCGGCCGAGGAGGTACCGCCTCCTGCCCCGGCCATACCGGCACCGCCAGCGGAGCCAGCAGCCCCTGCCACCCCGGATAGGGACGAACCTATGGTACAGCCCGCCGCGACGGCTGTCACCGCACCAGCGACGCCAGTGCAGTCAGCGCCGGCTCCGGTGCGGACAGAAACGAAGGCAGTCTTATCGGACCGCCAGGTACAAGCTACGGTACAAGAAGCACGTCATACTTTGCGCGGTACGAGTACGACAAAATAGATAATGGAGGATTTTTATGAATATGCGGAAAAAGAAACTCCTCGCCCTGATGGTAACCAGTGCGATGATGACCTGCCCTGTTTGGGCTGAAGATACGACTGCGGCGACCGGTTACGAGTCGTCCGGCAGCCAGACTGTTACGTCTGGCTCGGCAGCCGCTCCGGTAGACGATCAGAAAACGGCCGTCAATACCGTGACGACCTCTCCCGATGATGCGACGAAAGAAGACGCCATGAAGGCTGCTAAATCGGGCCTGACCGGTTATGAAACGGCAGAAGAACTGGCTGCCATTGCCGCCGGCAAGAGTCCGGAAGCGGTTCAGCAGGAAACAGCCGAAGCCGTCCACAAGGAAAATGAAATCCTCAATCCGGCTCCTGTCGATACGACGCCGAAGATTAGCGGCGATAAAGTCAGCTATATGAGCGGTACCAGCGATATGCAGTTCGATACATCCATCCCTGGCTATCCCATGGCGGTCATCCAGCCTGGCCAGGATGTATCCCTGCCTTATGGTGAAGCCGTCAGCGATGCCGATTTGAAACCTTATGTCGACAAGGTAGCTACGGCCGTTACCGTCGGTCCCGTCCCGGAAGCCCAGATTGAACAGAAACTCTTGCCTCAGCTGGCTATGCGCGTCGGCGATGCCATCAACATGGACTACATCCGCCACGACCTCAACGTCATCGGGGCGACGGGCCTGTTCTCGACGGTCAAGCCGGCCTTTACGACCATACCGGAAGGCGTTGCCCTGAACTATACAGTCCAGATGAATCCGGTCGTCAAGAAAATCGACATCGTCGGCAACGAATCGATCAGCACGGCGGACTTGATGAAACTCGTCGCCACGACGCCGGGAACGACGCTCAACACGGCTGTCGTCAGCCATGACGTGGCCAATATCAACTCGGCCTTTGCCAATGCCGGTTATATGATGAGCCGCGTCTCCGATGTCCGCCTCGACGATGAAGGGACGCTGCATCTGGCGATTTCTGAACCGCGTATTGAAAATATCAACCTTCGCGGCAATACCAAGACCAAGAATAAAGTTATCATGCGCGAACTGCGCATGAAGAAAGGCGATATCTTCAACAAGAACGCCGCCAGCCGCAGTATCCAGCGCGTCTATAACACGGGCTATTTTGAAGACGTCAACGTCCGCCTCCTGCCGGGCCAGCGCAATCCGAAAGACGTCATCGTCGAAATCGATGTCACCGAACAGAAGACCGGGTCGGTCACCATCGGTGCCGGCTACTCCGATTCGGATGGCCTCGTCGGTATCCTCGGCCTGGCTGAAACGAACCTGCGCGGTACGGGCGATAAGGCCAATATCAGCTGGGAATTTGGCGGCAATACGGATACCAATAAGAACTATATCTTCTCGTATACCCATCCCTACCTCAACGATGCCGGCGACTCCATCGGCTTCAGCATCTTCGACCGCGAATCGGAATACGACGACTATGATGAAAAAGGTGATTCTAAGGCTGAATACGACCGCCGGACCAATGGTTTTAACGTCACGTACGGCCGCGTCCGCAGCGAATACGTCAGCGACTACATCACGTTGGAAACGAAGCGGACAAAATATGTTAGTTGGGATAGCGGATACAACTACCGCGATTGGCAGAATAATACAGATCCAGAATTTCCTTCAATATACCGAAATTACTTGAAAAATAACTTTGGCCGCACGAACAGCATGACCTGGTCTCACGTCTTCGATAACCGCGACAACGTCTACGATCCGACGAAAGGCAAGCGCCTGTCCTTTACGGGGACCTGGGCTGGCCACGGCATGGGCGGCGACTTCGACTACTTCAAGTTCATCGCCGAAAACCGCCTGTACTATAAAGTCGGCCGGGCCCACGTCATCGCCGTCCGCCTCATGGGTGGTATCGCTACCGGCGATATGCCGTACAACGACCTGTTCACCCTCGGTGGCGCCGACAACCTGCGCGGCTATGAAGATGACGAATTTCGCGGCAACAAGATGTACGAAGCGACTGTCGAATACCGCTATCCCATTGCCAAGAAGATCCAGGGCGTCGTCTTTACCGACGTGGGCAATGCCTGGGGCGGCGTAGAAAACATCCCCTGGTACCATGAAAACAACAAACTCCACTACTCCGGAGGCTTGGGCTTCCGCATTACGACGCCGATCGGTCCGATCCGCCTGGATTATGCCGTAGGCCAGGATGGCGGCAAGTTCCACTTCAGCTTTGGCGGTAAGTTCTAAGACAATGAAAGGTCGTGGATGATGAAAATCCGCACTTGTTTATTGACTGTCTGTGCCGTCTGTGCTAGTCTTAGTAGTGCTATAGCAGCATCGGTAGAACAAGTGACGGTCCATGTCGCCTCCGTAGAGGAGGCGATTCCGCCATTAGTAGAGAAACGAATTGCTGCCAGCATCCAAACTGTAGGGAACCACGTATTCCTCAATCACGACAGCGATGAAATCGCCAGCCGTCATGAGGCATACGAGCGAACCGTCAACGATATCATCAATCGCGTCCTCATCGGCTATACGGTGGAATCCATTGCCATCCGGCCGGGCAGCCGGACAGATTTGGATGTACGCATCCGCCCTTGGGGCGATACGATCCGCAACGTCCGCTTCGCCGTCGACTACGGAGCCTTGCCGAAAATGGGGCAGGAACTGGTCGATAAAGACCTGGAACATGCCGGGGACATGGCCGAAAGCCTGCTCATCGGCCTGCCTGTCGATGCCCTGGACTGGGCTAACGGCGCCGTCAAATCGGTCCTGGAAAATGAACTGGAAGAACGGGTGCCGGAATTTTATCCGCACATCGTCATCCACGGCGGTCCGGAAACGGACGTCACCGTCTACATGCTGCCCAAGCTGCCTGTCGTGCGCAACGTCCGCGTGGCTATCAAGGGCGACGATGTACCGAAGGTCATCTTCCTCAGCGCCCGCAACCAGCTGGAACGGACCTATGCCGGCCTGGCTGGCCTGCCCGTGGCTTTTGTCCGGCGCCATGAACGGGATATTGCCGAAGCCTTGCAGGGCGATGTCCAGCGCCAGTGGGTCGTCAAGAACTACGGACTGCACGTGACGCCGTCCTTGTCGCTCGGTGAGGATACGGCCATCGACCTTACGTCACAGACGGCTTTTTACGACATCCGCGGCGGCGCCTATATCGACGCCGGCCGTGACCACAGCAGCGACGACGATACGGTCCTCATGGCCCATGTGGGCCGTAAGATTGGCAGCCATCACGAAGTGTACGGTGCCGTCAAGTTCATGCCGTCTTCCCTGGACTGGAACTTCATGCCCGGCTACTTTTACCGCTTCCGCAGCGGGACCCAGGCGGGATACCAGTTCGAAAGCCTCGACGACAGCCAGCACCTGTGGCTGCGCCAGCCCTTGGGAGGGCGCTGGACCTTGCGCTATGACCGTGATCTGACCCATGACGATTCCGAAGTGGGCCTTCACTATCGCGTCGATGATTATGTCGGTTTGGAATATATCGTGTCCGACCATGATGCTTGGCTCCGGATTATCGGTTATTTGTAATACAAAGGAGAAGTTTTATTATGATGTCTGAAATGGGTAAGAAACGCAATATCAAGATTTTTTCGGCTGTCATCGCAGCTATCTTCGTCTTCAGTGTCGCCGGCCTGGCTATCATGCAGACGGGCAACCCTGTCAATGCGGCTCCGTCGAGCAACATCGGCGTCGTCGATACGAGCAAGATCATTACGCCGGATAATCAGGATGCCGTTGCGGCACAGAAACAGCTCCAGCAGGCTGGCGAAGACATGCAGAAACAGTTCGAACAGCAGTCGGCCGGCATGGATGACCAGCAGAAACAGCAGCTCTTCCAGAAAATGCAGGGGGAACTGGCCACGAAACGCCAGGAAATTTTCAAAGGCATCAAAGATAAAGTCGACAACGCCGTCAGCGATGTCGCCAAGACCAAAGGCCTGAGCCTCGTCGTCGACAAGAGCGTCGTCCTCTATGGTGGTACGGACATTACCGACCAGGTCGCTAAAGAACTGAACAAGAACTCCGGTTCCAGCAGCTCCGACAGCAGCTCCAGCAATTCCAGCAGTTCGGACAGCTCCAGCAGCAACCAGTAAGGAGTCTTTATGAAACGGATATATGCGGCAGCCGGTGCCGCGGTCCTCATGGCCTGTCTTGTGGCAGGCGGGTGGTTCTTCAGCCATCGCAGCCATCCGGCCCCTTCGACAGCAGCGACGCCGGTCTATGCCTATGCAGACCTGGAACACGTCGTCATGAGCCATCCGCGCTATAGCGAGTATCACCATTTAGAATTGGAGTACAATGCTATGGTTGCCCAATATCAGTTTGAACAGTGGAATTATTCCCAGAAGGCAGCCGCCGAAGGGAGGTCAGTCCAGAACTTCGCCGCAGCCGATGCCGCCGGTTCTGCCGCCCTCGACCAGGAATTACAGGCCAAAGTCGCCCTCAAACAGAATGAGCTCAACAATCGCCTGAAGCAGCGGTACGATTCGCTCGTCCAGGAAAAGAAGACGACGACGCCTGTCATTTCCCAGGCCGATACCTTGAAGATCGTCAATCTCCAGTTGAAACTGAAGACCCTGTCCCTGTCCAAAGAAGAGCGGGCAGCGACAGAAGAACAGCTCCAGGCCCTGCTCAAAGGCAGCCAGGCCGACGTCCGGGTGACGACGCGGACTGCCGATGAAATCGCCGCCCTCATGGCCCCGGCCAAGGCCCAGGCCAAGAAGGAACTCGACGACTATGCCCAGCAGGTCAAGAAAGACCTGGAAGGGCGCAAGACCGACAGCCAGCAGGTCTTCCAGCAGCAGCTGGGCGTCTTGCAGGACCGGCCGGAACCGGCTGTGTGGAACAAGGAATGGAAAGACAAGCTCGATGCGAAAGAAAAAGAAATGAAAGATGTGAAAGACGCCATCATGGCAGATATCCGCGATAAAGCCGCCGATGTCGCCCAGGAACAGGGCTACGATATGATCTTCTCCAACTATGAAGGCATCGGCACGGCTACGGATGTCACAGATGATATTATTGCCAAGTTGGCATAACAGGAGGCTTTTAGCAATGAAAAAAGTTTGGAAGCGCTTAGGAATCGTCGCAGCAATGCTGGCCCTGACGGGCATGCTCGCCGGCTGTGGCGGCAAGGATAATGTAGGCGTCGTCGATATGTCGCGCGTACAGAAAGAAGCGCCCCTGGTCCAGCAGTATAAACAGAAAACCGAGGACAAACAGAAATCCATCGAAAAAGAATTACAAGATGCCCAGCAGAATATGTCGGCTGAAGATTTCCAGAAGAAACAGCAGCAGGCCCAGCAGGAACTCAATATTTTCGGCGCCAGCATGCAGCGTCAGTTCATGTCGGACATCCAGAGCAAGTTAGGCGACATCGCCAAGGATAAAAATGTCGGCATCATCGTCGTCAAAGAAGCCGTTCCTTCCGGCGGAATCGACGTCACCGACGATTTAATTGCCAAATTGCAGTAAAAAAAGGGGTTGTATATCGTGAAGAAAACAGTACAGGAATTAGCAGTATTGCTAGGCGGTACGGTCATCGGCAAGGGTGACGCCGTCATTGAAGACGTGAAGGGCCTGGCCGAAGCCGGCCAGCAGGACATTACCTTCGCCGTCGATCCGTATACGGAATATTTGCCGCAGGTCCACGCCGGCGCCGTCATTGTCGAAAAAGAAGTTCCTGCCGGAGATAATACGCTCATCATCGTAGAAAATCCCCGCCTGGTTTTTTCGCAGCTCCTCGTGCTGTTTCATCCCCGCCAGTCGATTACGCCGGGCATCCATCCGACGGCCATCGTCGATAGCAGTGCTGCCGTTGGCGAAGACGTGGCCATCATGCCCTATGCCGTCATCGGCAAGAACGTCGAAATCGGCAAGGGTTCGACGATTTATCCCTATGTCTTCTTAGGGGATAACGTCAAGATCGGCGAAGGCTCGGTCATCTATCCTGGCGCCGTCATTCACGAAAACTGCGTCCTCGGCAAGCGGGCCGTCATCCGGGCTCATGCCGTCATCGGCGGTGAAGGCTTCGGCTTTGCCACGGAAAAGGGCAAGCATACCCGCATCCCCCAGATCGGCAATGTCACCATCGGCGACGACGTCGAAATCGGGGCCTGCACGTGCTTGGATAATGCCACGCTGGGTTCGACAAAAGTCGGGCGGGGGACGAAAATCGACAACCTCGTCCATCTCGGCCATAACGTCGAAATCGGCGAAGACTGCTTCCTCATCGCCCAGACAGGCATTGCCGGCAGCACCAAAGCGGGTAACCACGTCATCTTTGCCGGCCAGACCGGCTGCACCGGCCACATCACCATCGGCGACAATGCCGTCTTTGCCGGGAAAACCGGGATTACCGGCAATATCAAGGGCAATCAGGTCTATGCGGGCTTCCCGGCCCGTCCCCATATGGAATGGAGCCGTACCCAGGTCTATTTGAAGCACCTGCCGGAAATGGCCAAGACCGTCAAGGCCTTGCAGAAAAAAATCGCCGAACTGGAAAAGAAATTAGAGCAACAGTAAGAGGATTTGCCTATGTACACCTTTATGAAATGTCTGAGCTGGATCATCTGCCACATTCCCGAAGGCTGTCGCCGGGCCCTGGGCACCTTTTTAGGTGCCTTTTTCTGGACTTTCGTCCCGAAGAAACGAAAAGTGTTGGCCCAGCAGCAGATCCTGGACTGCGGCCTGACAGAGGACCCGGACAAGGCCATGGCCATTGCCAGGGCCAGTACGGTCCGCTTTGGCCCGATGATCGTCGAAGTCCTGTCGTATCCTCGCTATACGAAGGAGCTCCTCGACGAAAAGATTACCTGGCACGGCAAGGAATACCTGGACGAGCTCAAAGCCAGCGGCGAAGGGGCTGTCTTCATGGCCTCCCATGCCGGCAACTGGGAACTCCTGGGGGCCGTCCTGGCCATGAACGGCTATCCCCTTATTTCCGTCGCTCAGGAACAGAACAGCAAGAGCGCCGATGCCTTCATCAACGAGTACCGGGCCATGATGAAACAGCACGTCACCTATAAGACGGGCATCCGCGACATGGTCCGCTTCCTTCGGGAAGGCCACTACATCGGCCTGCTCATGGACCAGGACCCGGGCTATGCCGGCATTATGGTCAAGCTCTTCGGCATGGACACGCTGACGGCGGACGGACCGGCCAAGATGGCCGGCCTGGCCAACTACCCCATCGTGTCGACTTTCATCCATGAAGACCGGCCGTACCACCACGTCGTCGAAGTCCTGCCGCCTATCAAGCCGTACACGGCGGACCACAAGCTCTCCAAGGAAGAGAAGGACCGCATCATGTACGAAACGACACAGGAATTGAACGACCGCCTGGAAGCCCATATCCGCAAGTATCCGGAAGACTGGTTCTGGCTGCACAACCGCTGGAAATGGACAAAAAGATATAAAGCCAAACAAGCTGAAAAAGGCACTGTCTCATGAAGACAGTGCCTTTTTGAGTTGCCGGTTTACCCTGTTGAGCCGGCGAAGCCTGCGAAATATAACCCACCCGCTATGCGGGTGCGCGGTGTTAGTTATACTAAAAAAATCACCTTTCCTGTATAATAGAGGTGTCCAAGCCACTATTATAATAAATAAGGAAAGGTGATTTATATGGCGAAGAAAGCCTATGATTTAGCACACACCAAATGGATGTGCAAATATCATATCGTCTTCACTCCTAAGTATAGACGAAAAATTATTTATAATCAATACAGGCGCGATTTGGGAAGTATCTTAAGGCAGCTGTGTAATTATAAAGGGGTCGAAATTATAGAAGGGCATCTTATGCCCGACCATGTACATATGTTAGTAAGCATTCCTCCGAAATTGAGCGTTTCTTCTTTCATGGGATACTTAAAAGGAAAATCGGCGTTGATGATGTTCGATAGGCACGCTAATCTCAAGTATAAGTTTGGGAATCGTCATTTTTGGTCAGAAGGATATTACGTCAGCACCGTAGGGCTTAATGAAAAAACAATCCGAAAATATATCCAAGACCAAGAAAGAGCAGATATTATTCAGGATAAATTAAGTGTAAAAGAATATGAAGATCCGTTCAAGTCCTAATTTGTGTTGGGGCAATCCCTTTAGGGATACGTGACGAGTGAAATGCACAGTGGCTTGAACAAAGTGAAAGCCAGCGCCTTGAGACGCTGGCTTTCAGCAACAAAGGCTTATAGCCGTCAGCCGAGCCACCCGTTTTACGGGTGGGGGCGACTATTAAGTTTGCAGTTTGCAGTTTGTAGTAGATGTCGAAAAATGCTATGATTAAGAAAAGACATTCTTCACTTAGGAGGGACGACTGTGAACATTTTTTTATATCTCATCGCCTTTGTCTGCTTTGCCATTCCTGGTTATAACTGGTTCGCTACGGGCCATCTGTCCGGGACCTTCAGCATCATCTTCGGCATCCTCATGCTTTATTGGGCTCATCGCCGGAAAAAGAAACATGCCAAGCCGCAATTGAATTTTTCCAGCGGTAATGAGGAACTGGACAAGCTCAATGATGAACTTTTCAACAAGGCTGTCGACGATTTCAATGCCCTGGAGAAGGAATTGAAGCGCGTCCAGGATAACGAGCTGCGTAAACAGCTGCGCAAGATGCAGGGCATTGCCAATAATTTCCTGACTTATCTCCAGCAGCATCCGGAACGGATGAGCCTGGCCCGCCGCTTCGTCGACTATTATCAGGACCGGGCCCTGCTCTTGGTTCGCAAATACCAGGAACTGGAAAAGACGGGCCTGGAAGCGCAGGAAGTGCAGCAGGCGAAAGAGGAAATCAAACAGCTCCTGGATAATTTCGATGAAGCCTATGAAGACCAGTTCTCCAAAGTCCTCAACGCCCAGCTCATGGACCTCGACGCCGAAATGAAGGTCATGAAGCAGAACATGGCCGCTGACGGCATCCAGACGGAAGCCCCCCGGCAGGATACGTCGTCTTCCGGAAGCAAGGCTAAGCACAGTGATGACCTGGTCGGGACGATCATCGATTTGGCCGACCAGTTTTTGAATACAAAAAGAAAGTAGGTAAATAGTATGGCTGATATCAATTTGAATGACCTCTTAGAAAAACGGCATGCTGAAAGCCAGCCGGCTGTACCCGTCGTCGATCAGGGCCATGAAGTGGCTCAGTTCAATGCTCAGGTCGAAAGCCTGACGCCGGAAGAACGGCAGCAGATCGACACCATCAAGGATTCTATCGACCTGGTCAATTCTAACGCCATCGTCCAGTATGGCAGCGGCGCTCAGAAGAACATTGCCAACTTTTCCAACAGCGTCTTGTCGACTGTCAAGAGTACGGATCCGGCCGTAGCCGGCGACCTGCTCAACGACCTGGTCAAGCGGGTCAAAGCCTTTGAAGACGAAAACGATGAAGACAAGAGCTTTTTTGCCAGCCTGCCCGTCGTCGGCTCGCTGTTCAAGAAAGGTGAAGCCCTGACCAAATCCTACACGACGCTGGCCGCCCAGATTGACAAGATACAAGCCGGCCTGGACAACCAGAAGATGACCCTCATGAAGGACATTGCCATGTTCGACGGCCTTTACGACAAGAATCTGGAATATTTCAAGCAGCTCCAGCTCTATATCCAGGCTGGCGAAGAAAAGATACAGGAATTGAACCAGACGACGATTCCCAAGCTGGAAGCCCAGGCCCAGGTATCGGATAATCCCATGGCCGTCCAGGTCGTCCAGGATTTCAAGGATGCTGTCAGCCGTTTTGAAAAGAAAGTGCACGACCTGAAGATCAGCAAGACCATCGCCATCCAGACGGCACCGCAGATCCGCATCATCCAGAACAATGACAAGATCCTCGTCGACCGCATCCAGAGTGCCATTTACAACACCATCCCGCTGTGGAAGAACCAGATGGTCCTGGCCCTGGGCCTGGGACGGCAGAAAGAAGCCCTGGAAATGCAGCAGGCCGTTTCCAATACGACGAATGAGCTCCTCAAGCGCAATGCGGCCATGCTCAAGCAGAACTCCCACGATACGGCTGTTGAAAATGAACGGTCCATCGTCGACATCGAAACGGTCAAACAGGTCAACGAAGATTTGATCAGCACCATTGAAGATACGCTGCGCATCCAGCAGGAAGGCCGCCAGAAGCGGCAGGCAGCGGAAGCAGAACTGGTCCAGATCGAAGACCGCCTGCGGGAAGCCCTGTTAAAAGGCGCCGGTCACAACTAAAAACTACAAATTACAAACTACAAACTATGGACTATCCCTTACAGCCAGCCGAATTTTTTGCAGGCTTCCAGGATGCCGCCCTTGTCGTTGTCGCCGGTGACGTAGTCGGCGCGGGCTTTCAATTCATCCCGGCCATTGCCCATGGCGATGGAGAAGAAGGGCTTACGGAACATGGAAATGTCGTTCAGGCCGTCGCCAAAGACGACGGCGTCTTCCGGCCTGCCGCCGACGAGATCCAGCATGCGCAGGATACCGCGGCTCTTGTCCGTCGGTTCGATGAGGTACGTGTGGTCGATGTATTCCAAGTGGGGCAATCCGTAGGCAGGCACTTCATCTTCGGGCCGCTGCGGCCGGGCGTACATGATTTTATAGACGGCCGTCAGGCTCTCGATGTCGACTGGGCGGACGACGGTTTCCATGTAGTTCCTCGGGTCGTCGTGAGGGAAATCGACATAAGGCGTATAACGGTTGATGGTATTATCGGTGACGACGGCCCAAGGGTAGTGGCGGGCCGTCAAGTCGCGCAGGAGGGCTTTACAGTTCTCCAGGGGCAGGCCGGTCATTTCCAGGACTTTGCCGTCCAGGGACAGGCTGTTGCCGCCGTCGGCGACGACGGCCGGTATGCCATAGCGGTCGGCAAAGGTCTGCGTGTCGTGCTGCAGGCGGCCCGAAGCGATGGCGATGAAATGGCCTTCCTGGACGAGGCGGCGCAGGCAGTACAGCGTATCGGCCGGGATGATGCTGGAAATCCCCAGCCCCAGGGTCCCGTCGATATCGAAGAAAAAGTATTTTTTCGTCATGAGTCTATCCTTTCTCGAAAAATTCATAAACTGCTTTATTATAGCATATATAAAATTCTCTCAAAATCCCCTTTTGCCATTGACAGAAGGGGTCCTTTTTTTACATAATAAGGTGAATGTCTATTTATCTTCGATTACATAAAAAGGAGCGATTTGACTAATGAGCACCATTGATACGACTTGTGTAAATGCCATTCGTGTATTGTCAGCTGACGCCATCCAGAAGGCAAATTCCGGCCATCCCGGCCTGCCCCTCGGCGCAGCTCCCATTGCATACGAACTCTGGGCAAACCACATGAACCACAACGCAAAGGACCCGAAATGGGCGAACCGCGACCGCTTCATCCTGTCGGCGGGCCACGGCTCGATGCTGCTGTATTCGCTGCTCCATTTCTACGGCTACGGCCTGACCATGGACGATATTAAACAGTTCCGTCAAGACGGCTCCTTGACTCCGGGGCATCCGGAATACGGCCACACGACGGGCGTCGAAGCGACGACAGGCCCCCTCGGTGCCGGCTTGGGCATGGCTGTCGGCATGGCTATGGCAGAAGCTCACTTGGCATCTGTTTTCAATAAACCGGGCTATCCCGTCGTCGACCACTACACCTTCGCCCTCTGCGGCGACGGCTGCTTGATGGAAGGTATTTCTTCGGAAGCTTTCTCTTTGGCCGGGACGTTAGGCCTGTCCAAACTCATCGTCCTCTACGATAGCAACAACATTTCCATCGAAGGCAACACGGACATCGCCTTTACCGAAAATGTCCAGGCCCGCATGGCTGCTTTCGGCTTCCAGACGATCACCGTCGAAGACGGCACGGATCTCGACGCCATCGGCAAAGCTATCGAAGAAGCAAAAGCCGATAAAGAACATCCGTCGTTCATCACCATCAAGACCCAGATCGGCTATGGCTGCCCGGCTAAACAGGGTTCGGCTGCCGCTCATGGCTCGCCGTTGGGTGAAGAAAACATCGTCGCCATGAAAGAAAACCTGGGCTGGCCGAAACCGCAGGAAACGTTCTACATTCCCGACGAAGTCTATGCGCATTATGCTGAATTGAGCCAGAAAGCCGGCGCAGCCGAAGCGGACTGGCAGAAACTCTTTGCCGACTACGCTGCTAAATTCCCGGAAATGAAGGCCAAATGGGATGCCTTCCACAGCGATGTCGATGCCAAGGCTCTCTTGAATAATGAAGCTTTCTGGGCTTATGAAGATAAGCCGCAGGCTACGCGCAGCTTGTCCGGCACGATGATCAATCGTCTGAAGGACATCATGCCCCAGCTCTTCGGCGGCAGTGCCGACCTGGCTCCGTCGAACAAGACGGAAATGAAAGACGAAGGCTTCTTCAGCAAAGCCGATTACAGCGGCCGCAACGTCCACTTCGGCGTCCGCGAACTGGCCATGGGTGCCATCACCAACGGCCTGGCCCTCCACGGTGGCGTCCGTCCGTATGCCGGTACGTTCTTCGTCTTCAGCGATTATATGAAACCCATGATCCGCCTGGCTGCCCTCATGAGCCTGCCGACGACCTACGTCCTCACGCACGACAGCATCGGCGTCGGCGAAGACGGTCCGACACATGAACCGATCGAACAGCTGGCCATGCTCCGCTCCCTTCCCAATGTCAACGTCTTCCGTCCGGCTGACGCTACGGAAACGGCTGCCGGCTGGTACCTGGCTGCTACCAGCCAGAAGACGCCGACGGCCCTCGTCCTGACTCGTCAGAACCTGCCGCAGCTCGCCGGCAGCAGCAAAGAAGCCTTGAAAGGGGCTTACGTCATCGCCGATGCCAAGAAAGCCGTTCCCGATGCCATCATCATGGCCAGTGGTTCGGAAGTCGAACTGGCCGTCAACGCCAAAGACGAACTGGCTAAAGAAGGTGTCGACGTCCGTGTCGTCAGCATGCCCTGCCTGGAACTCTTTGAACAGCAGGACGAAGCCTATAAAGAACAGGTCCTCCCGAAAGCCGTCCGCGCCCGCGTCGCTGTCGAAGCCGCTTCGGACTTCGGTTGGGGTAAATACGTTGGCCTCGACGGAACGACGGTTTCTATGAAATCCTTTGGTGCGTCCGCTCCGGCTGGCGTTTTATTCAAGAAATTCGGTTTCACCACTGAAAACGTCGTAGCCGCTGTAAAGAAAGTCGTGAAATAATCGTGGCTCGTGGCTCGTGGCTCGTGGATCGTAGGGGCCGCCATAGCGGCGGCCCGCCTGAGTCCTGTGGACATCCAAAAACGGTATTTGTGTGCCACTTCGCCAAACGCCAAACGAACCACGAACCACGAAAAGGTGCTTCTGCTTATGCAGGAGCACCTTTTCTATTTGTCAAGGCTTGATTTTTCTTGCGTATTTTATTATACTAAGAACAAGAAGAAACCCTACTGTGTGCGTAAATGGTCTCGATGTTTTGAACCAACACTTTTTACATTGGGAGTTCGGGCTCTATATCGTTAGGCAATGCCTTCACTGGACTGTCGACCTTTATAGGAGAACACCCACCTGCTTAGGCAGGCTCAAAACTCGGTTTATAAACGGCATGGTGGGGCTCTTTTCTTATTTGAGAATTTAGTTACTTGTCCGCCGCTGAGGAGACTTAGCGGCGTTCTATTTAGTCTGGAGAGCAAACAAATGAGCGGAGACGATTTATTTTCTATGGCTGATGAACGGAGCGGCCAGGGCTATGCACCGCTGGCCGTCCGCATGCGGCCGGAATCTCTGGATGACATCTATGGCCAGGACGACCTCATCGGGCCCGGTAGTTTTTTGCGGACCCTCATCGAAAAGGACACCATTCCGTCCCTGTTGTTTTACGGTCCTTCCGGTGTCGGCAAGACGACACTGGCCCATGTCATTGCCAATGAAACGGACAGCCGTTTCGTAACACTCAACGCAGTCACGGCAGGCACGGCAGAACTTCGCAAGGTCATTGCCGCTGCGCAGGATGCCATCCATCTATATCAAAGGCGGACGATCCTCTTCATCGATGAAATCCACCGCTTCAATAAAAGTCAGCAAGACGTCCTGTTGCCGTATGTCGAAGACGGGACGGTCATCCTCATCGGGGCGACGACGGAAAATCCTTATTTCGAAGTCAACCGCCCCTTATTGTCGCGCCTGCGCGTCATCCAATTGAAACCCCTGTCGGAACAGGCCGTCACAGCCGTCCTGCGGCGGGCCCTGACGGACAGGGAGAAAGGCCTGGGTTCGCTGGGGATTTCCGCCAGCGATGAGATGCTAGGGACCTTGGCCCGTCTGGCTGACCGCGATGCCCGCGTCGGCCTGAACCTGCTGGAACAGGTCTGCCTGGTCGTACCGGCTGGCGGCCATATCACGCACGACGCCATTGAAAAGGTAGCCGGTCATAAAGTCTATACGTATGATAAAAAAGGCGATGCCCATTACGATACGGTGTCGGCTTTCATCAAAAGCATGCGCGGCTCCGACCCCGATGCGGCCCTGCACTACCTGGCCCGTATGATCGAAGCCGGCGAACAGCCGTCCTTCATTGCCCGCCGCCTGGTCATCTGTGCAGCCGAAGACGTCGGACTGGCCGATCCTCAGGCCCTGGTCATTGCCAATGCCGCTGCCCAGGCCGTCCAGTTCGTCGGCTGGCCGGAGGGACGCATCATCTTGTCAGAAGCCGTCATTTACGTGGCCTGTGCGCCGAAGAGCAATAGTGCCTATCTGGCCATCGATGCGGCTCTGGCCGATGTCCGCCACAAAGACTGCGGTGATGTGCCCGATTATCTGCGCGACAGCCATTACAGCGGCGCAGCCGCTCTGGGCAATGGTCTGACCTATCGGTATCCCCATGATTTCGATGGGGGATGGGTGGCCCAGCAGTATCTGCCAGATGCCTTGAAAGAGGCGTCGTATTACAAGGAACGGCCTTACGGGCAGGAACAATCTATGACGGCTGCCTGGCACAAACGCCGCGGCGGCAAGTAATCTATTAGTAGAAGGTGAAATGTTTTGGCGAAAGGAAAGACTCGTAAAACCAGCCGTTCCAAGCGGACTGCTGGTACGCGTCAGAAGGCGAAGACTGCCAGGAAGGCAGGGACATCGCCGCTTTTGAAATATGAAATCATTGGTATCTGTTGTATTCTCGTAGGCCTTTTTGCGACGGTCGGTTTCATCGGCGTCGATACAGGCCGCATCGGTCACAGCGTCGATGATATCTTAGCGTATATTTTCGGCCTGGGCCGGATTGTCGTCAGTTTGTCCCTCATCGTCCTGGGACTGAAGTATATCGTCATCCGCAAGGCCTGCCCGGTTACGAAATCCTGGGCCGTCGGGACTTGGATCTATGTCCTCCTCCTGGGATTGGTCCATTTATTGGTCATTCCGGAGGGGACGGAATTTCTGCCGCACAGTCTGTCCGTCGGCGGCGGTGTCGTCGGGGCTGTCATGGCCTCGGTCCTGCGCCGGTTTCTCGGATTTTTTGGGGCTGTCATGGCTATTACCGGCGCCTGCATCGTCACCTTCCTGGTCTGGAAGAATTGGTCTATTTCTAAGCCTGTGGCTGTCGTAGCCGATAAGGCCGGACAGGAAGCGGCCAAAGTATCGGGCAAGGCCGTCGAAGGCCTGCAGGACGCATCCCAGTCCTTGAAACAGTGGCACGAACGCCGCCGCATCTTCGATTTGCAGGCGGTTGTAGGGGACGACCCGTTAGGGCGTCCCGCTTGTGGGAATCCCGTAATCGACAATCATCCCGAGAACTCGGACCATCCCGCAGCGACAACCATATCCGACGCCCGCGACCTGGGCAACGGCGTGGAAGAAGTCCGTTTCGACGCCAGCCCCATCGAAGAAGACGTCCCGTATGACTGGGCCAGCGACGGTTTTGAAGAAGCAGAATCTTCACCGGAACCGCAAAAGCTCAGCCAGATCCATGAAACCATCGTCGGCGATACGGAACCGACGGCCCACGATGTCCAGCCTGCCGCCCCAGTAAAAACGCCGCTGGCGCAGGAAACGGATGTCCTTCGTCATGACATGGACGACCTCAAACCCATCGAAGTCGAAAAGAGCAGCGTCGCCGTCGATACGAGCGAAGAAGGGAGCAGTGCCGTTCCCAAAGCCGCCGGTGAAAAGACGTACCATCTGCCGCCGGTGAGCATGTTGAAACCGGGTCCGCAGCACGCCGTCGGCCTGAGCGATGAAGTCCGGGAAAATGCCCGCATCCTCCAGGAAACGCTGCAGAGCTTCAATATCGACGCCAAGATACTCAATGCCAGCCAGGGGCCGTCCATTACGCGCTATGAACTGGAACCGGCGGCTGGCGTCAAGGTCAGCAAAATCGTCCATCTCGCCGACGACCTGGCCTTGAAACTGGCTGCGACGGATATCCGTATCGAAGCGCCGATTCCCGGCAAAGCTGCCGTCGGCATCGAAGTGCCGAACAAGAAGCTGACCGGCGTCAATCTGCGCGACGTCATCGACACGGATACGTTCCGCAAGGCCGCTGGCGGCGTCCCGGTCTGCCTGGGCAAGGATATTGCCGGCAATCCCATCGTCGCCGACCTGACCAAGATGCCTCACCTCCTGGTAGCCGGCTCGACCGGTTCCGGCAAGAGTGTCTGCATCAACACCTTCATCGCCAGCATCCTCTTTAAACAGCGGCCGGAAGACGTCAAGCTCATCCTCATCGATCCGAAGGTCGTCGAATTATCGAATTACAACGGTATTCCTCACCTGCTGACGCCAGTCGTCACGGATCCGAAGAAAGCCGCCAGCGTCCTGCGCTGGGCTGTCCGGGAAATGGACGACCGCTACAAGCGCTTCGCCATCACTCATACGCGGGATATTTCCCGGTATAATGAACTCCATCCGGAAGATGCCATGCCTTTCATCGTCATCATCATCGACGAATTGGCAGACCTCATGATGACGGCATCGGACGACGTCGAAAAGTCGATCATCCGCCTGGGTCAGAAAGCGCGGGCCTGCGGGATGCACCTCGTCCTGGCTACACAGCGGCCGTCTGTCGATGTCCTGACCGGCCTCATCAAGGCCAATGTCCCCAGCCGTATCGCCTTTGCCGTTTCCAGCCAGGTCGATTCGCGGACCATCCTCGACATGGCCGGTGCCGAAAAACTGATCGGCAAGGGTGACATGCTCTTCTATCCCCTTGGCGCATCCAAGCCGCTCCGCGTCCAAGGGGCCTTCATTTCTGATTCGGAAATCGATGAGATGGTAGAATTTATCAAAGCCCAGGGCGGTCCTCAGTATGATGAAGCTGTCCAGAAGGCCCAGTCGGAAAATCCCGAAGACAGCGTCGATTTCTTTGAAGACGACCTCATGCGCCAGGCCATCGACATGGTCCTGGAAACGGGGCAGGCATCGACGTCCATGCTCCAGCGCCGCTTCCGCGTCGGCTATACGCGGGCAGCCCGCATGATCGACATGATGGAAGCCATGCACATCGTCGGCCCCAATAACGGCAGCAAGCCGCGGGAAATCCTCATGACGGCCGATGAGGTCCAGCAGAAGTATTTGAGCTGACCCCCTGTACCCTTTGCCGTATCTGTTATATAATAAAAGATACGATTATAGAGAGTAGGGAGAGGAATAACCGTGAATGAATCTTCGATTGGCGAAGTATTGCGACTGGCAAGAGAACAACAGGGGCTGACGCTGCAGGATGTGTCTTATGCCCTCAATATAAAGCGGGAATACCTGGAAGCCCTGGAAAAAGACGAATACGATGCCATCCCCGGTGCCGTCTTCGTCAAAGGTTTCCTCCGCAACTATGGCAATTTCCTGGAACTGGACGGCGTTGCCCTGGCCCGGGAATATAAGGAAAACGTCGAAGAGCGGACCCCGCAGCCGGAAGTGCGGACTATTATGCCCGTGAAAAAGAAGAAAATCCGTAAAGATAGTACTAAAAAGAAGAAGCAGCGCCAGGGGAAATGGCCGGAAATCACTATCATTGCCGGTATCATCATTTTCCTGCTGCTCATCATTTGGATTTTAATTTAAATAAGGAGCAATATGCGCGAGAAATTTTTAGTAACCAGCCGGGAAGACATGGAACGCCGCGGCTGGGACCAACTCGATTTTGTCTACATCAATGGCGATGCCTATGTCGATCACCCCGGTTTTGCCGCAGCCCTCATCGGCCGCGTATTGGAAAGCCGGGGCTATCGTGTCGGAATCATTTCCCAGCCCGACTGGCACAGTGACGAACCGTTCAAGCAATTGGGACGGCCGCGGCTGGCTGCCTTGATTACGGCAGGCAATCTGGATTCCATGCTCAATGAAAAGACGGCGGCCAAGAAATTCCGCAGCCACGACAGTTATTCACCCGGCGGAGAAGCCGGCCGTCGGCCGGAACGGGCGACGATTGTCTATGCCAACCGCATGCGGGAAGCTTATAAAGACGTGCCCATCATCATCGGCGGCATTGAAGCCAGCCTGCGCCGTTTTGCCCACTACGATTATTGGTCCAATAAAGTGCGTCATTCTATCCTCCTGGACAGTAAGGCTGACATCCTCAGCTATGGTATGGGGGAACATTCCGTAGTCGAAATCGCCGACGCCCTGGCCGAAGGCAAGACGGTCGCTGAAATGTACGATATCCGCGGTATCTGCTACGTGACCAGCAGGCCGCCCATTTCGGATAAGACCGTCGTCTGCCCGTCCTATGAAGAGGTCAAGGCCGATAAACTGGCTTTTGCCAGGGCCTTCAAGATGCAGTATGAAGAGCAGGACCCCTTTTACGGCAAGACTCTCATCCAGCCGTCAGAGAACCGCTTCGTCGTCCAGACGCCGCCGACCCTGCCCTTGACGACGGAAGAGATGGATGCCATTTACGAACTGCCCTTCCAGCGGCGCTGGCATCCCGATTACGATGCCGCCGGCGGCGTACCGGCTCTCCATGAAGTGCAGTTCAGCCTGACCAGCCAACGCGGCTGTTTCGGCCACTGCCATTTCTGTGCCATCGCCAGCCATCAAGGGCGTATCATCCAGCATCGCAGCCATGAATCGCTCGTCCGGGAAACGGAGCGCATGACCCATTTGCCGGGCTTCAAGGGCTATATCCATGACGTCGGCGGCCCGACGGCGAACTTCCGTCACGTTGCCTGTGCCAAGCAGCTCAAGGACGGCGCCTGCCGCAACCGCCACTGCATCGGCAGTGAGACCTGCCCGAACCTCGATACGTCCCATGATGATTATGTCAAGCTCTTGCGGGAAATCCGCAGCGTCAAGGGCGTCAAGAAGGTCTTCGTCCGTTCGGGCCTGCGCTATGACTATGTCCTGGCCGATCACAACAAGGCCTTCGTCAAGGAACTCTGCCAGTACCACGTCAGCGGTCAGCTGAAAGTGGCTCCGGAACACGTCGTCAAACACGTGACGGACCTCATGGGAAAGGCCGACGTCCAGGCTTTCCTGAAGTTCAAGGACTGGTTCGATGAGGCCAACCGGGAACTGGGAAAGAAACAGTACCTCGTCCCGTATTTCATGTCCAGCCATCCCGGCTGTACCCTGAAGGATGCCGTGGCCCTGGCTGAATTTCTGCGGGACATGCATATGCAGCCGGAACAGGTGCAGGACTTCATCCCGACGCCGGGGAGCCTGTCGACGGCCATGTATTATACCGGCCTCAATCCCTTGACGGGGGAAAAGGTCTACGTCGCCCGCCGGCCGGAAGAAAAACAGATGCAGCGGGCCCTCATGCAGTATAAGAACCCGGCCAATTATGATATTGTCTATAAGGCCCTGTGCCTGGCCGGCCGGCGGGACCTCATCGGTTATGGCCCGAAATGCCTTATTGCGCCGCGGCGCCATCAGGCAGGACGGCGGCCTGATAAAGCCGGCCGTCCTGCTGCCCCATCCCGCAGGCAGGGAAGGGGAACGGCTAAGACTAGAAAATTCAGGTGAATCTAATGAAGAAATTCGTGCCTTTTATTGTCCTCAGCCTTTTCGTCATCCTGCTCCTCAGCTTGTGCGGCCCGATTTTGACGAAGCGCCAGCAGGAAGAGGCTCAGCGGGCTTATGAAGCGGAACGCCATCTCGTCGTCTTTTCCGACCTGCCTCAGGATGTCAACGACGGACTGGCTCAGCTTTTTTATGAACAGAAACATCTGCGCGTCCAGATTTATTCCAAGAGCGACGGCGATATCCGCCAGGCCCTGAAAACGGACAGCGGCGTCAAGCCGGATATCCTCATCGTGTCGGAAGACAATCTGCGGGAACAGAAGAAAAACGGCATCCTCCAGCCCTATGCGTCGCCCGTCACCGATAAGGTGCTGCCGTCCATGAAGGACCCGGAACAGCTGTGGAATGGCCTGTGGTATAACCCGATGGTCTTCATCGTCAGCCAGTCTTATTATGAACGGCGGGGCATGCAGATCCGCACCTGGGACGACCTCCTGACGGATCCCGAAATGGTCCTGGCCTTCCCGGACCTGGCGTCTATGGACATGGCTGGCGAATTTCTCTGTTCTTTCGTAGAAATGAGAGGCATTGAAGACAGTGAACGCTACCTGCGCTCCCTCCAGGGCCATGTAGCGTCCTATTCGAAATCGATGTCGGCCAACGTCCGCCGCGTAGCCAGCGGCGAAGCTGATATGGGCGTAGCCGACGCCGCCGTCGCCCGGCAGTACCGCCATGACGGGGCGCCTATCTATATTCTCTATCCCCGGGACGGCACGTCATATTGGCTGACCGGGGTGGCCGTTACCAACTGGTGCGAAGACGGTGAATTGACGAATGCCTTCATCGACTGGCTCTATTCGTCCAATGCCAATGCCGTCTTGTGGCAAAAACACATTTTTTTGAGCGATGCCCTGCCGCCGGCTAAGGCGGAAGTCGATGCCAAAGGCCAGGAAATCGCTTTATTCCCCGTAAAAAAACAATATTCTGATCAAGGCCGCCGCGATTTGCAGGCCTGGTGGATCAAATCAGTTCGCTTCGGAAAGGAAAAGTAAAGATACATGGAAAAAATCGGATTTGTCAGCTTAGGCTGCTCCAAAAACCTTATTGATACGGAAGTCATGCTGGGCATCCTTCGTGACCGCCATATGGAGATTACGGAAGACCTGTCCCAGGCGGATATCATCATCGTCAATACGTGTACGTTCATTGAAAAAGCCAAGCAGGAATCCATTGATACGATATTGCAGGCCGCCCGCTACAAGACAGAAGGGAAATGTAAGATCCTCATCGTCACGGGCTGCCTGAGCCAGCAGTATAAACAGGACCTGATGAAAGAAATGCCGGAAATCGATGCCTTGTTGGGGACCGGTTCGTGGGACCGCATCTGGGAAGCCATCGATACGGTCAAGAAAGGCCGCAAAGCCTGCTACATGGATGACGTCAGTCATCTCTATAACCAGAATACGAGCCGCCTGCGGACGACGCCGAAATACAGTGCCTATGTCAAGATCGGCGAAGGCTGCAACAACGGCTGCTCTTTCTGCATCATCCCCCATGTACGGGGCAAGCTGTACAGCCGTCCTGTCGACTCTGTCGTAGCCGAAGTACAGCAGCTGGCTGCTGACGGCGTCAAAGAAATCAACCTCATCGCCCAGGATACGACGAGTTATGGCGTCGACCTGGCCGGGCACTCCCTGCTGCCGGAATTGCTGCGCCAGCTGGTGAAAATCGATGGCATCCGCTGGATCCGCCTGTTCTATCTCTATCCCCATTACTTTACGGACGAATTGATGGATCTCATCGTCAAGGAAGAAAAAATCTGTCCCTATGTCGATCTGCCGCTCCAGCATATTTCCCAGACCGTCCTGCAGCGCATGAACCGGCGCGATTCGGAAGAGGATGTGCGCCGTCTCATGAAGAAGCTCTGCAGCCACGGCCGCAAGCTGACCCTGCGCTCGACGTTCATCGTCGGCTTCCCCGGCGAAACGGAAGAAGAATTTCAGGAACTCTGTGAATTTGTCAAGGAAACGGAATTTGACGACGTCGGCGTCTTCACTTATTCTCAGGAAGACGGGACGCCGGCCGCCCTTATGGACGATCAGATACCGGAAGAAGTCAAGGAAGAACGGTATCACCAGCTCATGGCCATCCAGGCCAAGGTATCGGAAATCCGCAACCAGGAACTGGAAGGCTCTGTCCATACGATGCTCGTCGAAAAAGTAGAAGAAGAAAAGGGTATCCGTCAGGCCGTCGGGCGCATTGAAATCCAGGCTCCCGATGTCGATGGCCTGACCTATCTGGAAGATGCCCAGGGCGTGCAGCCAGGCGATATGATTCCCGTCCGCATTGCCCAGGGCTTTGCTTACGATCTCGTAGCCGAACGGATCGATTAACCGAGGTGATGGCGTATGTTAGTGGAACTGGTTACGACAGGTTCCGAATTGTTATTAGGTGAAATTACCAATTATAATTCCGCTTACTTATCGAAGAAACTCAATGAAATAGGCTATTCTGTCATTTATCATACGACTGTCGGCGACAACCCGCAGCGCATGGAAGAAGCGCTGAAAGTGGCTCTGTCCCGCGTCGACCTGGTCATCACGACGGGCGGTCTCGGACCGACCCAGGGCGACATGACCAAAATCATCGGCGCCCGCCTCATGGGGATGCCCCTCGTCTATGACGACGCTATTGCCGAGTCGGTCCGCCAATGGGTCTGCATCCATCATGGCGGCGCGGCCATGACCGAGAACCAGAAGCGCCAGGCCATGGTCCCGCAAGGAGCGGTACTCTTCGATAACGGCGCCGGGACGGCACCGGGCGTGGCCATGCAGCAAGGCGGCAAGACCCTGGTCCACCTGCCGGGGCCGCCGACAGAGATGCGCTGGATGTATGAAAACCGTCTGAAACCGTGGCTGCTCCAGACCTTTGGCAGCCAGGGATGCATCGCTTCGCGGTACATCAAGATTTACGACTTGGGCGAAGCTTTTATTGAAGAACAGCTCATGGATCTGGTCCAGGGGCAATCGAACCCGACCTTGGCCATGTATGCCCGGCCGGGCTTCGTCGAAGTCCGCCTGACAGCCCGGGCTGACCGCGAAGACCAGGCCCGGGAACTGCTGGCTCCCTTGGAACAGGAAGTCCGCCGCCGGCTGGCCGGACAGATCGTCACCTTTGATGACGACACGATGGCCCATGTCCTGGGGAACGTCGTCCGTCAGGGCGGCTATTCCGTCAGTGCTGCCGAATCGTGTACGGGCGGACTCGTCGGTTCGCTCATCACCGATGTCCCTGGCGCTTCCGATTATTTCCGCGGTTCTGCCGGGACGTACTGCAATGAGATGAAAGAAAAGATACTCGGCGTTTCGCATGATACGCTGGAAACGTATACGGCTGTCAGTGCCCAGACGGCGGCCGAAATGGCCGATGGCAGCCGGCGCCTGTATGGGACGAATCTGGCCGTCAGTACGACGGGTATCGCCGGTCCCGGCGGAGGTACGCCGGACCAGCCCGTCGGTCTGGTCTATACGGGCATCAGCGGCCCCTGGGGGACCGTGACCCACCGCGACGTCTATCACGGCGGCCGGGCCGAAGTTAAACGGCGGGCTGCCCTGCGGGCCATCTATTATTTAGTACACTATGTAGTGAATCATACAAAGAAAGCCTAGTTAGGAGGAATGAAGTTGGACGCAAAACAGACAGCACTTGAAAATGCAATGCGCAAGATTGAAAAGGATTTTGGCAAAGGTGCCATCATGCGCCTTGGCGACGTCGCCGACAAGATGAACCTGGAAGTCATCTCATCGGGTTCCCTGGCCGTCGACCTGGCCGTCGGCGTCGGCGGCTATCCCCGAGGCCGCGTCATCGAAATCTATGGCCCTGAATCGTCGGGCAAGACGACACTGGCCCTGCATGCTATCGCTTCGGCCCAGAAGAGCGGCGGCATTGCCGCTTTCATCGATGCCGAACACGCCCTGGATCCGGTCTATGCCCGCCACCTCGGCGTCGACACGAATGAACTGCTCATTTCCCAGCCGGATAATGGCGAACAAGCCCTGGAAATCACGGAAGAACTCGTCCGCAGCGGCGCTGTCGACATCATCGTCGTCGACTCCGTAGCCGCCCTGGTCCCGAAAGCGGAAATCGAAGGGGAAATGGGCGATTCCCATGTTGGCCTCCAGGCCCGTCTCATGAGTCAGGCCCTGCGCAAACTGACAGGCATCATTTCCAAGTCCAAGGCCATTGTCATCTTCATCAACCAGCTGCGTGAAAAAGTCGGCGTCATGTTCGGCAATCCCGAAACGACGACAGGCGGCCGGGCCCTGAAGTTCTACGCGTCGATCCGCATGGAAATCCGCAAGGGCGAAGCCATCAAATCCGGTGGCGACGTCATCGGCAACCGGGCGCGGGTCAAAGTCGTCAAGAATAAAGTGGCACCGCCTTTCAAACACTGCGAATTCGACATCATGTACGGCACGGGAATTTCCCGCGAAGGCACCGTCCTCGACCTGGGCACGTCCATGGATATCATCGAAAAGAGCGGCACCTGGTATTCTTATAAAGGCGAACGCCTGGGCCAGGGCAAGGAAAACGTCAAGATATTCATGAAGGAACATCCTGAAATCACAGACGAAGTCGAAAAGATCATCCGCGATACGCTGGCAGCGGAACCGGAAAAATTCGACGAAGCCATGGAAGAAGAGGATACGGCAGCACTGGAAACGCCGGATACGCCGGCAGCCGGTAGCGACGAAGCGTAAATGGAGTACCGCGAAGCCTATGAAAAGGCCTTGCAGCTCCTGAATGTCCGCTTTCTCAGCGAAAGGGAACTGCGGGACAAGCTGCGCCGCCGCGGTGCCGCTGACGCCGTCCTGGACGAAGTCGTCGCCGCCCTGAAGGAAGAACATTTCCTCGACGACCAGCGTCTGGCCGGCGACGTGTACCGCTATTATGCCCGCAAAGGGCAGTACGGCCACCTGTACATCGCCAACCGCCTGCGCCGCCGCGGCCTGCCCGTACCGGAAGACGTCGAGCGGCCTGATGAGTACGCCCTGGCTCAGGTTCTGGCAGGGCGGAAATTTTCCTATCGTGCCGATGAAGCCCGCAAGGCAGCCCGCTTTTTGCAGTACCGCGGCTTTTCGCCGTCTGTCATAGGGGACATCCTGGAAGACTTCACCGGTGGCGATGAAGAGGACGATGGGTGATTACAAGGTGCCGGAAACGTCAAGTCTATCTTGACATTGATATAAAAAAAATTTACAATTAAGAGAGCCGGTTTGATATACTGGTCTATATTTTGCATAATTGTAGGTTTTTTGAACATGAAGTAAATTTTACATACTCATAAAAAAAGCCGGACTGGGAGTTCGGCTTTTTTTTGTGAAAGGGGAGGTGAATCCATTACTATGCTAACGATTATTGCTGCAGCAGTCGCCTGCGGTCTCATCGGCGGTGGCACCGGGTATCTTTACCGCAAGAAAATCGCCGAAGGCAAGATCGGCCAGGCTGAAGTCGAAGCGCAGCGCATCATTGCGACGGCCCAGCAGAACGCTGAAGCCCGCAAGAAGGAACTCGTCCTGGAAGGGAAAGAAGAAGTCCACAAGATGCGCAACGACGCAGAACGGGAACACAAGGAACGCCGCAATGAATTGCAGCGCTTTGAACGGCGCCTGTTGCAGAAAGAAGAACATTTGGACAAGAAATCCGATTCCATGGAGAAGAAAGAAGATGCCCTGCAGCGTAAAGAAGATGAAGTTACGCAGATGCAGGAAAGAATCGAAGCCCTTCATGAACAGAAGATGGCTGAACTGGAACGGATTTCCGGCTTGACATATGAAGATGCCAAGGAATTGCTCCTGAACAACGTCCAGACCGAAGTGAAGCACGAAACGGCACAGATGATCAAGAGCCTGGAAGAACAGGCCAAGGAAGAAGCCGAAGGCAAGGCCAGGGAAATCATTTCCATGGCTATCCAGCGCTGTGCTGCCGACCACGTCGCCGAAACGACGGTATCTGTCGTGTCTCTGCCGAACGATGAAATGAAAGGCCGTATCATCGGCCGCGAAGGGCGCAATATCCGGGCTATTGAAACGCTGACCGGCGTCGATCTCATCATCGACGATACGCCGGAAGCGGTCATCTTGTCGTGCTTTGACCCGATCCGCCGCGAAATCGCCCGCATTGCCTTGGAAAAACTGATTGCCGATGGCCGTATCCATCCGGCACGCATCGAAGAAATGGTCGAAAAGGCCCGCAAAGAAGTCAATCAGAAAATCCGCGAAGCTGGCGAACAGGCGACGTATGAAACGGGCGTCCACGGTTTGCATCCTGAACTCATCAAGATCCTCGGCCGCCTGCGCTATCGTACCAGTTATGGCCAGAATGTCCTGCGCCATTCCATCGAAGTCTCTCAGCTGGCCGGCATCATGGCAGCTGAACTGGGCGTCGATGAAAACCTGGCCAAACGGGCCGGGCTGATCCATGATATCGGCAAAGCCCTGGACCACGAGCTGGAAGGGACCCATGTTTCGATTGGGACGGAAATCGCCAAGAAATATGGCGAATCCAAGCTGGTCGTCAACTGCATTGCTGCCCATCACGGTGATGAAGAGCCGCACAGCGTCGAAGCCGTCCTGGTATCGGCGGCAGATGCCGTTTCGGCTGCCCGTCCGGGTGCCCGCCGGGAAACGCTGGAAAACTATCTGAAGCGCCTGACGAAGCTCGAAGAAATCGCCGAATCCTTCGATGGCGTCGAAGACTGCTTTGCCATCCAGGCTGGCCGAGAAATCCGGGTCATGGTCAAACCGGACAAGCTGGATGAATCGGACTGCGTCCTGCTGGTCCATGACATTGTCAAACGCATCGAAGCGGAACTGGAATACCCAGGCCAGATCAAAGTCGTCGTCATCCGTGAAACGCGGATGGTGGATTATGCAAAATAACCTTTTTTGAACTATAGAGAGGCGTCGCGTAGTGGTTTCGGCCATTGCGGGGCGTCTCTTTTTTAGCCGTCAAAAAAAGTTTGAAAAAAATAAAAAAAGTACTTGCCAAAACCCTTTTCTTGTAGTAAAATAGTTTTTGTTCGAGGCACTAAGAAATACCGAAGCGGCCTCGAAAGAACGAAAGAAAGTGGCCCCGTGGTGTAGCGGTTTAACATGTCGCCCTGTCACGGCGAAGATCGTCAGTTCAAATCTGATCGGGGTCGCCAATTGCTCAGGTAGCTCAGTCGGTAGAGCAGGGGACTGAAAATCCCCGTGTCGGCGGTTCAATTCCGTCCCTGAGCACCACAAATGCGGAAGTAGCTCAGTGGTAGAGCACCACCTTGCCAAGGTGGGGGTCGCGAGTTCGAGCCTCGTTTTCCGCTCCATATATGGCGGCATAGCCAAGCGGTAAGGCAGAGGTCTGCAAAACCTTCATCCCCAGTTCGATTCTGGGTGCCGCCTCCATATTTTCATCTTTCGTCATGCCGAGGTGGCGGAACTGGCAGACGCAACGGACTTAAAATCCGTCGGATAGAGATATCCGTACCGGTTCGATTCCGGTCCCCGGCACCAAAAAAACAACGAGCGTGTAAGCGATGTTGGCCGTGGCCGACGAGTCCCTTGCAAAACAAAGGAGCTGTCTTAGGACAGCTCCTTTTCGCAATCCAGTTAAATTCACATTCATGGGAAAATGAGTTATAATGAATCATGACAGAATACAAGTATAAAGTATCGGATTTTGAAGGTCCCCTGGACCTGTTGCTCTATCTCATCGAAAAGAACAAAGTCGATATTTATAACATACCGATCGTCGAGATCACGGACCAGTTCAATGCCTACGTCGCAGACATCGACACGTTTGATGTCGATTACGCCAGCAAGTTCTTCGTCATGGCAGCGACGCTCTTACAGATCAAGTCGCGCCTTCTCCTGCCCAAACAGCCGAAACTGACGGAAGAGGAAGAAGAAGACCCGCAGGAAGCGCTGGTCCGGCAGCTCGTCGAATACAAGAAGATGAAAGCCTTGTCCCAGGCTATGGGACATTTGTGGGACGTCCGCAGCCTGATGCTGGGACGCTTGCCGACGGCCATGCCCTATGAGGCCCGTTTTGCCGGCCACATCGACACAGAGGCCCTCTACCAGGCTTTCCATAAAGTCTGCCAGGCCCTGCCTGAGCCGGAGGCCGTAGAGATCCGGATACAGAAGGAAATCTACAGCGTCGAAGAATGTATGCGCCGCGTCACCTTTGCCCTGCGGCGGAATCAGGGGACGATGACCGTCGAAGGCCTTTTCCGGACCTGCCGGTCCCGGGTCGAACTGGTCGTCACCTTCCTGGCCGTCCTGGAATTGCTGAAGGTCGGTCAATGCGCTACTGTTGCTGAAGGAGAGGATGGGAATACCGTTGCCTTACGATACACGCCAAACTGATACCCTAGAGCCGACGGCTCTGCTGGAAGCCCTGCTCTTTCTGAGCGGCGACCCCATGACGGTGACAGCCATCTGTGCCCATACGGGCTGGACCCAGGCCGAAACGGAAGAAACAGCCAGCCGCCTGCAGCATCTGCTCAGCAGCCAGCGGCGGGGCCTGGTCCTCATCCGTGTAGCCGGCGGCTATCAACTGGTCACGCGGCCGGACCTCCATGAGGCCCTGCAATGGGTGCGGACAGGGACGACGGAATTGTCTTCCATGGCTTTGGAAGTCCTGTCCATCGTAGCCTTCAAGCAGCCCATTACGCGGGCTGAAATCGAAAAGCTGCGCGGCGTTTCGTCGGAACGGGTCCTGACGTCGCTGGTCCAGCAGGGACTGGTCGTGGAACTGGGGCGCAAGGACAGTCCGGGCCGGCCGATTTTATACGGTACGTCCGCTTATTTTTTAGAATGTATCGGCATGGATTCCCTGGCCGATTTAGCCGGCCACATGCCGGCAGATATTACGGAGGATGCAACTGATGGAAGAACGGTTACAGAAAGTGATGAGTAACTGCGGTGTCGCTTCACGGCGCGCTTCGGAAAAGATGATATTAGAAGGGCGCGTCCGCGTGAACGGCGTCATCGTCCGCGAACTGGGGACGAAAGTCGATCCCGATAAGGACCGCATTGCCGTCGACGGCAAGACCCTGGAAGCGCAGCCGAAGCATTATTACCTGTTCAATAAGCCCAAGGGCGTCATTACGACTTCGAGCGACGACCAGGGGCGGGCGACGGTCATGGATTATTTCAGGAAAGAAAAGGACCGCATCTATGCCGTCGGCCGCCTGGACCAGAACACGGAAGGCCTGCTGATCATGACCAATGATGGCGAACTGGCCAATATCCTCATGCATCCCAGCCGCCTCGTCGACAAGACGTATGAAGTCAAGGTCAAAGGGCGCATTGCCGATTCGGTCCTGCAGCACCTGGCTGACGGCGTCGAACTGAAGGACGGCATGACGGCACCGGCCGATGTCTATTACATCGGCTATGACCCGAAGACCAATCTGACCAGTGTGGAAATCACCATCCACGAAGGCCGCAACCGCCAGGTCCGCCGCATGTTTGAATTTTTCGGTTACCAGGTCCACAACCTGCGCCGCGTCCAGTATGCGTTCCTGACCCTGAGCGGCGTCAAGCGCGGGGCCTATCGCAAGCTGACCCGCGAAGAAGTGGCTGAACTCTATAAATATAAATAAACAGGAGTGCCTATGAAGGAAATACTCGTCATTGGTGCTGGCGCGGCCGGCATCATGGCTGCGCTGGCCGCGGCAGAAGCAGGGGCCAGGGTACATTTATTTGAAAAAAATGATATTGTTGGCAAAAAGCTGGGCATTACCGGCAAGGGCCGCTGCAATCTGACCAATTCCTGCACCATGGCCGATTTCATCGCCCATACGCCGGGACACGGCAAGTTCCTCTACAGCGCTTATGAACAGTTCACCAACCAGGACCTGCTCGACAAGCTGAATGCCTGGGGACTGGCCACCAAGGAAGAACGGGGCGGCCGTATTTTCCCCCAGTCCGACAGTGCCATCGAAGTGCGCAAGCTCTTATACCGTAAGCTATGCCATAAAGGCGTCGACCTCCATCTGAGCGATGCCGTCCACGCCGTCAAGGCCTGGGGCAGCCGCATGGTCGTCAGCGCCGCCTCCGGAAATTATGAAGGCGACGCCTGTATCATCACGACAGGCGGCATGTCCTATCCCGTCACCGGCTCGACGGGCGACGGCTATGACTTTGCCCGCAGCCTGGGCCATAGCGTGACGGAACTGAAGCCGGCCCTCATCCCCTTTACGACGGCTGAAACCTGGCCGCATACCTTGTCGGGGCTGTCCCTGCGCAATGTGGAAGGCTCGCTGTGGAAGCGGGGCAAGAAGATGGCTTCGTATTTCGGAGAAATGCTCTTTACCCATTTCGGCGTATCCGGGCCGATCATCCTCATGCTCAGTATGGCCGCGGCCCATAAGAAGGCCTGCACCTTCCCCATGCAGCTGCGCCTCGACCTCAAGCCGGCCTTGTCAAAGGAAAAGCTCGATGCCCGGCTGCGGCGGGACTTTGAGAAGTACATCCGCAAGGAAGCAGCGAACGCCTTGAAGGATCTCCTGCCACAGCGGCTCATCCCCATCGTCCTCGACCAGGCCGGCATCGCCCGGGACTGTCCGGTCAATCAGATTTCCCGGGAACAGCGGCAGGATCTGGCCGATACTCTCAAGGCCTTGTCTCTGACGGTGACGGGCACGCGTCCTATTGAGGAAGCCATCGTCACGGCCGGCGGCATATCGGTCAAGGAGATCAATCCCAAGACGATGGAGTCGAAACTTGTCCCCCATCTCTATTTTGCCGGAGAAGTCATCGACATCGACGCCTTTACAGGCGGCTATAATCTGCAAGCAGCCTTTTCGACGGGCTTCGTAGCCGGAACGGCGGCTGCTACAAAGGAGTGCATACCATGCGAAAATTAACGGTTGCCATCGATGGGCCGGCCGGAGCCGGGAAAAGCAGTGTCGCCAAGGTCCTGGCCAATCGGGTCCACTATTTGTATATCGATACAGGGGCTATGTACCGCGCCTTTACCTGGGCTGTCCTGGAAAAAGGCATCGACCTTTCGGACGAAAAAGCGGTCCGCGACCTGGTCGATACTATTGATATCCGCCTGGAACCGCAGGCTGATCTGTGCCGCGTCTACGTCGGTTCGACGGAAGTGACCGAAGCCATCCGGACCCAGCGCGTATCTTCTCATGTTTCTGCCGTCGCAGCCCTTGCCGTAGTACGGGAAAAACTGGTAAAATTACAACAGGCCATGGCCCAAGAGGGTGGTGTCATCCTCGACGGCCGCGATATCGGGACAGTCGTCCTGCCCCAGGCGGACCTCAAGATTTTCCTGACGGCTTCTGTCGATTCCCGGGCCCGCCGCCGCTACCTGGAAGTCCAGGCCAAGGGCGGCAGCGAAACGTATGAAGACATCGCTGCCAGCATCGCTGCCCGCGACGATATGGACTCGCACCGGGCCGTGTCGCCGCTGAAGAAGGCCGACGATGCCATCGTCGTCGATAACAGCGACCTCGATTTAGAGCAGACCGCCGACGTCATCCTCGGCCTGATGAAGGAGCGAGGCTGATGCATACCTTTACATACGGCATGATCCGCAAGATTTTCAACCTCGCTACGTATGGCGCCTTGGGCATGGAAGTCATCGGCGAAGAGAATATCCCGGAAAAAGGGCCATTCATCGTCGTCTGCAATCATGCCAGCAATTTTGATCCGCCCCTGCTGGGGACGGCCATGCGCCGTCACTTGATCCATTTCATGGCCAAAGAGGAATTGTTCCGCAATCCTCTCATGGGCTGGTTCCTGCGCTATGTCCATACCTTCCCGGTCCATCGCGGTCACATCGACCGCAAAGCCGTCATCGAGTCCTTCCGGGTCTTGAAGAGCGGCGAGGTCCTGGGGATTTTCCCGGAAGGGAAGCGGACGCGGGGCGGCAAAGTCGGCCCTTTCCATGAAGGCTTTGCCGGTATCGCCATCAAGGCCGGCGTTCCGGTCCTGCCGGCGGCGATCGTCAATTCGGAATTTTTGCCGAAAAAAACCGGTCCCGTCCGGGTCATCTTTGGAAAACCCGTGCCGGCACCGGCAGGAAAGGCATCGGATCGCGATTTAGTCAAAGGTTTTTCCGACAAAATCCGCGATATTATCATATCTATGCAAAATCAGTATAAAGGGGATACTAAATGAAAGTAACTCTCGCTGCGGCCTGTGGCTTTTGTTATGGCGTACGCCGGGCTGTCGAGCTGGCAGGCAAGGCGGAAAAGGGGACTCATACTCTGGGACCCATCATCCACAATCCGCAAGTTGTCGGGCGTTTAGCCGCCCATGGCGTGTCGCCGGTCGACTCGTTGGATGAGGTCGACAAGGGGGCTGTCGTCCTGATCCGCTCCCACGGTGTCGGCCCGGATGTCTATGACCAGGCCGTTCAAAAAGAACTAAAAGTCATAGATGCGACGTGTCCACACGTCAAAAAAGCCCAACAAGACGCTAAAAATATCGTCGAAAAGGGCGAAAATCTCATAATAGTAGGAGAAAAATCCCATCCTGAAGTAATTAGCATTTCACAATGGGGGGCAAATCGTGCTATTATAATAGATAGGGAAGAAGAAGCTGAAAAAATTCCCTTTTGCGATTCTATGGGAGTCGTCGTCCAGACGACGTTCTCTCAAGAGCAATTCAAGCGTATCGCCGCTATCCTGCAACGAAAGACCAATCATCTCGATGTGCATATGACCATATGCACGGCGACGCAGCAGCGTCAGCAGGCAGCGATAGAACTGGCAGGCCATGTGGACGCCATGATCGTCATTGGCGGAAAGAACAGCGCCAACACAGGCCGCCTCGCGCAGGTATGCCGTGAACAGGATTGCCCGACATACCACATCGAAACAGCAGCCGAATTGGATACGGCCTGGTTCCGTGGTATGAATCATATAGGCATTACAGCCGGCGCTTCCACGCCGGATTGGATAATACAGGAGGTTGTTAAGATTATGGAAAATTTGCAAGCTGAAGGCACAGAAGTAATGAGTGAAGAATTGTTGGACAAGTATGACTATGAAGAAAATCCAAAGAAAGGTGACGTGGTCAAAGGCACGGTTATTTCTGTGAATGATGATGCTGCCTATGTTTCCATCGGTACGAAAGCAGAAGCAATCCTGCCGAAAAAGGAAATGGCTGTTCCCGCTCCGGAAAAAGCAAGTGACTTTGTCAAAGTCGGCGACGAACTGACTGTCGAAATCGCCAACAACATTAAAGAAGAAGGAGCTATCGTCGTTTCCCTCGTCAAGATGAAAAAAGTCGAAGACTGGAAAGAAGTCCGCGAAGCTTTTGAAAACGACCAGCTCGTCGAATGTACAGGTAAAGAAACGAACAAGGCTGGTCTTGTCGTTTCCATCAAATCCCTGCGTGGTTTCATTCCCCTTTCCCAGGGCGATATCAAATTCGTTAAATCTTTGGACTATCTCGTAGGCCAGACCTTCCAGGTCAAAGTCATCGACATCGACGAACACAAGAACCGCCTCGTCCTTTCCCGCAAAGCTGTTCTTGAAGCAGAACGCGAAGCAAAACGCGAAGAAGCCCTCAAGCACATTGAAGAAGGCGCTGTCCTCGAAGGCACTGTCGTTAAGATCATGCCCTACGGTGCATTCATCGACCTCGGCGGCGTAGAAGGCCTGCTCCATATTTCCGACATTTCCTGGAAACGCATCAGCTCTGTCGATGCCGTTCTCCATACGGGTGAAAAACTCCAGGTCCTCGTTCAGAAATTCGACCAGGAACGGAACCGCATTTCCTTGTCCTTGAAAGCTCTCCAGAAGAACCCCTGGATCGCTGCTATCGAAAAATTTGAAGTCGGCGATATCGTCAAAGGCGAAGTCAAGAAGCTCCTGCCCTTCGGCGCTATCCTGGCCATCGATCCGGAATTGCAGGGCCTGCTCCACATTTCCGAATTGACGGAAAAACGCGGCGTCGCTGTCAAAGACCTGGTCAACATCGGTGATGTCATGAACGTCAAGATCATCGGCATCGATACGGATAAGAAAAAGATTTCTCTCAGCGTCTTGGCCATTCAGAAAGATGAAGAAGAACAGGAAGTTCGCAACTACCTCGATAACCAGGATAAAGAAGAAGAAAACAACTAAGGTTTCACAAAAAGGGGATAGCCGGGCTGTACCGGTTATCCTTTTTTCGTCTATAGAAAGGATTCTGCCATGTACAAACCCCTAGTCGCTGTCGTCGGGCGCCCGAACGTCGGTAAATCGACGCTTTTCAATGCCATCGTCAAGAAGCGCATTTCTATCGTCGAAGACATCCCCGGCGTAACACGCGACCGCATTTATTTCGACGCCGAATGGCTCGGCCAGGAATTTACCATGATCGATACGGGCGGCATCGAATTTGTCGATTCGGATAACCATATCTTCACCAGCATGCGGTATCAGGCTGAACTGGCCATCCGCGAAGCCGACGTCATCCTCTACGTTGTCGACGGTAAAGTCGGTGTCCAGCCTCAGGATGAAGAAATTGCCCACATCCTCCGCTCGTGCGGCAAGCCGGTCATCCTCGTCGTCAACAAAATCGACAGCGTCGAACAAGAAATGAACATCTACGAATTTTACAGCCTCGGTTTAGGCGACCCTATCGGCGTCTCGGCTGTCAACTTGATGAACCTCGGCGACCTCCTCGATGAAGTCCTGAAGTATATCAAGAAAGTCCCGGCTATAGACGATGACGATGAAGCCATCCACATCGCCCTCGTCGGCCGGCCGAATGTCGGCAAGTCGTCCCTGACCAATGCCCTCTTAGGGCAGGACCGGGTCATCGTCAGCAACGTCCCCGGGACGACGCGCGATTCCATCGACACCCACTGGTCCTATGAAGGGACGGATTTCGTCCTCATCGATACGGCCGGCATGCGCCGCAAAGCCAAGATCGACTTGCCTGTCGAACGCTATAGTGTCGTCCGGGCCCTGCGCGCCGTCGACCGGTCGGACATCGCCGTCCTGGTCATCGATGCTACAGAAGGCGTGACCGAACAGGACACGAAGATCGCCGGCTACGTCCATGAAGCAGGCAAGGGCTGCATCATCGTCGTCAATAAATGGGACCTCATCGAAAAGGATAGCAAGACAAGCCATAAATTCGAAGAAGATATCCGCCGCGAACTGGCCTTCCTCCAGTATGCGCCCATCCTCTTCGCCTCGGCCCTGACCAAGCAGCGCATCAACCGCCTGGCCGATATGGTCAAGTTCGTATCGGAACAGCAGCACATGCGCGTGTCGACGAGCGTCCTCAACGAACTCATCGAAGATGCTCAGCTGACCAATCCGCCGCCGGCCAAGGGCGGCAAGCTGCTCAAGATTTACTACATGACCCAGGCTTCGGTCCAGCCGCCGACGTTCATCCTCTTCGTCAATGAACCGCAGCTCATGCATTTTTCGTACCTGCGCTTCCTGGAAAACCGCCTGCGTGAAACCTTCGGCTTCGAAGGGACACCGATCCGGCTCATCCTGCGCGGGAAAAAGGACGGTGAAAGCTTATGATGCTCGGCATCCTCTGCCTGGTGCTGGCCTATATCGCCGGGTCTTTCCCGAGCGGCCTGGTCATCGGCAAGACCTTGTATCATACGGACCCCAGGGAATACGGCAGCCATAATACGGGGGCGACCAATGCCTACCGCGTCTTCGGCGCTGTCGGCGGCCTGCTGGTCCTCATCTGCGATGTCGCCAAGGGGATGCTCGGCGTCTACCTCGGCCAGGTCGCCAGCCAGATGGGCCTTGGCAGTGCAGATACGCAGATTTACTTCATGATTGTCGGCGGCCTGCTGGCCATCATCGGCCATTCATGTTCGATTTTCCTCAAGTTCAAAGGCGGAAAGGGCGTCGCCACCGGCCTGGGCATCATCTTGTTCCTGGCTCCGTGGGAAACGCTCATCGTCTTCTGCGTCTGGGCTGTCATCGTCGCCTTGACGCGCATCGTCTCCCTCGGTTCCATCGTAGCGGCCATCTTGGTCCCCATTACCATGTACTTTTTCAACGAACCCCTGCCGCTGACGATTTTCGGCCTGCTGGCAGCTCTGCTGGTCGTCGTGCGCCATAAAGATAATATCATCCGCCTCCTGCACGGCAAGGAACTGAAGGTCGAACGAATTAAGAAAAAATAGATTGATATGTACTAAAAAACGTGTATAATTAACTATGTACGAGCAGGTGATCCTATGAGAATCATATCTGGCAGTGCCAGAGGGCGGGTCCTGAAGTCCCCGAAGGGCATGCTGACCCGGCCGACACTGGACCGTACACGGGAAAGTCTTTTCAACATCCTGGAAAGCAGCGGCGGCTTGCGTGGTGCCGCTGTCCTCGATATCTTTGCCGGTACGGGTGCCTTGGGGCTGGAAGCGCTGAGCCGCGGTGCGGCGTCGGCCGTCTTTATCGACCACTACACACAGCAGCTCATCCGTCAGAATGCAGCCCTCTGCGGCTTTGCAGACTGCGTCGAAGTGCTGCGCCTTAATTCGGCGAAAGCCCTGGCACGGCTGCAGGGGCGCAAATTTGATTACATCTTTGCGGACCCGCCGTATAATAAAAATTTGGTGAACGATACAATCGCGTTGATAGGTGAATACGATTTGCTGGCTCCGGGAGGACTGATCCTGATGGAATACAGCCGGAACGAAGGTATAACGGAGAGCCCATTGTATGAGGTCATCAGAGAAAAATCCTATGGGAAAGACACGCGGATCGCTTTTATCCGCCGTCGTCAGGAAGGAGTCTAAAAAGTGCGAATCGGTATTTGTCCCGGCAGTTTTGATCCTGTCACCAATGGACACATTGATATTTTTGAACGGGGGAGCCAGCTTGTCGACAAGCTCATCGTCGCTGTCTTTGAGAATCCGTCGAAGAAACCCTTGTTCTCGATGGCAGAGCGGGAGGAAATGTTGCGGGAAACGACGAAACACATCCCGAACATCGAAGTCGTCAGCTTCCATGGCCTGCTCAACCAATATGCCATTGAACACGGTGCGACTATCATCATCCGCGGCCTGCGGGCCCTGAGCGATTTTGAATACGAATTCCAGCGGGCCCTGCTCATGAAGAAGGTAGAACCGCGTATCGAAACGGTATTTATCATGACGAGTACCCAGTATTCCTATATCAGCTCGACGGGTATCCGTGAACTGGCCTGCTTCGGCGGCAAGCTCGATGACATGGTTCCCGATTATGTCGAAAAGAAACTGAAAGAGAAGTTTGCAGACAAGTACAATGCTTAGGAGTGGAGAATACATGAATTCGGATAAACTGTTAGAAGATTTGGAAAGCTTGGTAATGAACGCATCGAAGATGCCCTTTTCCAATAAAAAGATGGTCGAAGAAGAAGAAATCCTTCAGATCATCGATGACTTGAAAGAATCCATGCCGGCCGAATTGGAACAGGCCAAGAAGGTTTTGGCTGAAAAAGATAAGATTATTTCCGATGCCCAGCATCATGCCGAAAGCATGGTCGCCCAGGCCAAGGATTATATTGCCAAATTGACAGAAGAAAGTGAACTGGTCCGCCAGGCACAGGAACATGCCAACCAGATCATCCAGAACGCTAACGATTCGTCGGAACAGCTGAAGAACAGCTCCATTACCTATGCCGGCGATGTCCTTAAATACGTTGAATCGACATTGGAAAAGACCTTGTCCAGCATCCAGCAGAACCGCGAAAGCCTGCTCAAGAACAACGGACACCAGGATGACAAGCCGGATCAGCAGTAACCATGGCTTATACGAGAGGGACTGTCGCATGAAAGCTTTGACTATCATGCGAGGTCCCTTTTTTTATCCGCACGGCGGGTAGATAGGAGGAACTATGAACGAAATTACGTCCCGCGACAACCAGTGGGTCAAGATGGCCTGTTCCCTGAAGCAAAAGAAAGGCCGTCAGGCCCATCAGCGCGTCTTTGTCGAAGGCCTGCGGGTCATCGCCGACGCGGCGGCCATGAACATTCCCGATGCCATCTGCTTCGTCTCGGAAAAGGGGCGGGGCCTGGATGGATTTGAAGCCCTCTATGCCAAAGGCATCGAACTGGGCTGGACGTTTTATGCCGTCACCGACAGCGTCTATGATAAACTGAAAGACACGAAGACGCCGCAGGGACTGGCGGCCATGCTGCCTTTCTTTGCCTATACTTTCGACAGCCTGCCGGCCATTGCGCCGGAAAAAGCCGTCCTTTACCTGCGTTCCATCCAGGATCCGGGCAATCTGGGGACGATCCTGCGCACGGCTGCCGCTGCCAACGCCGGTGCCGTCCTGCTCAGTGAAGGCAGTGTTGACGTCTACAACGATAAGACGATCCGCAGTGCCATGGGGGCCATCTTCAAGGTCCCTGTTGTCCAGGATGTGACAGACGAACAGCTGGACCAGTTCTGTGCCGATGAAGACCGCCAGGTCTACGGCACGGCGCCGGAAGGCAGTATCTCTTATGTCGATGCCGATTACAGCCAGCCCGTCATCCTGGCCTTCGGCAATGAAGGCAACGGCCTGCCGGAACCGTTCCTGGCCTGCTGTGATGACGTACTGACCATTCCCATGCGGCTGGATACGGAATCGCTGAACTTGTCCATGTCGGTCGGCATCGTCTTGTATAAGGCATGGGAAAAGAATGGTTTTAAGGAGTAATCATGGAAGACAAGAAAGAGACCCTCGATTTGGGTTTTGCAAAACTGGACTTGCAGCGTGAAGCGCGCTGCGGCTTCCCGGAAGTCGTCTACTGTGCCGGCAAGACCGTCGGCCAGTCGGTACAGATTCTGGACGTCCTCATGGATAAGTATGATAATGTCATCGGCACGCGGGCTGATAAGGCCGTTTACGATGCCCTGGTCGGACGCCATCCTGCTGCCCAATATGACGAATTGGCCCGTATGGTCTATCAGCATAAGGACAAGAACGTCGTCAATGGCGACCGCCTCATTTCGGTCATCACCGCTGGGACGAGTGATATCCCCATTGCCGAAGAAGCGGCACTGACGGCAGAAATCATGGGCAACCGCGTCGAACGCATTTACGACGTCGGTGTCGCCGGCATCCACCGCCTTCTGGCTCGCGTTGATGATATCCGCCGGGCCAATGTCAACATCGTCGTCGCTGGCATGGAAGGGGCCCTGGCCAGTGTCGTCGGCGGCCTGGTCGATAAGCCGGTCATCGCCGTGCCGACCAGTATCGGCTATGGCGCCAATTTCCACGGCCTGTCGGCCCTGCTGGCTATGCTCAACAGCTGTGCTGCCGGCGTGTCCGTCGTCAATATCGATAACGGGTTTGGCGCCGGCCGCCTGGCCGATACGATGAATCGATTGAGGTGAGATGATGGAAACGTTATGGCAGCTGGAAGCCAATATCGACGACATGAATCCGCAGAATATGGAATACGTCTTTTCCCTCATCCTGGAACAGGGAGCCAACGACGTCTGGGCCATGCCCATGATGATGAAGAAAGGGCGCATGGCGTCCATGCTCTGCGTCTTGTGCCGGCAGGAACTCATCGACCCCCTCATCGGCGTCATCGTCAGGGAGACGACGTCCATCGGCGTCCGCTTTTTCCCTGTGACCCGCCTGGCCTGTGACCGGCTCATCACGACGGTCCGCGTCGACGGCCGCGACCTGCACTGCAAGGTCTGCCGCTATGGCGGCAAGGTCGTCAACATTTCCGCTGAATACGATGATTGCCGGGCCGCTGCCACTGAAACAGGGACGCCCTTGAAGGAGTGGCAGCGTAAAGTGAAGGAAGCGGCGTACCGGCAATTTAGGGAATAGAATGGGCAAAGGATATTGTCAAAATACGATTGTCCATGTATAATAGTCATTAAGCTCATTATGTAGTACGTCCTGGAAGGACGGGGAGTTTGCAAGATGAATAGAGTCATCATTAATGCCGATGATTTCGGCATCCATACAGAAGTCAATCAGGCCGTCATCGAAGCCTGCGGACAGGGTGTCCTGACCAGTACATCCCTGCTGGCCAACGGCCCGGCTTTTGACCAGGCCGTCGACCTGGCCCGGAAGTGTCCGAAACTGGGCATCGGCATCCATCTCAGCCTGGTCGGGTCCCTGCCGACGGTCTTGTCGGCCAAGGAAGTACCGACCCTGGTCCAGTCCGACGGCCTGCTGCCGGAAAGTTATACGGAAGTCATCAAGCGGGCCTGCCAGGGGAAACTCGATTACGGCCAGGTCTACCGGGAGCTCGATGCCCAGATGGAAAAGATCATGGCGACGGGCCTTCCCATCGACCACCTGGACAGTCACCAGCACCTGCACGTCCTGCCGCAGATCTGGTCCATTGTCCAGTCACTGATGATGAAATACGGCATCCACCGCCTGCGCATCCCCAGGGAAGCGTATTCCTATAAGGTACTGTCGGCCAATCCCGTGCGCATTGCCGGCCGCGACGGCCTGACCTATCTGTCCCGGAAGGCCATGACTTCGGTCCGGCGCCTGCACTTCACGACGACCGATTTTTTCTGGGGTATGGTCGACGGTGGCCATATGACAGAAAGCAATCTGCACTATCTCATCGACAGGCTGCCTTTTGGGACTCATGAAATCATGATGCATCCAGGACGGAGTACGGCTGTCCTCAGCCAGTCCTTTGCCTGGGGCTATCATTGGCAGGATGAATTTCAGGCCCTGCTGTCGCCGGAAATCCGCCGTCAGCTGGAAGCCAAACAGATTGAACTCATTACTTACGGTGACCTGCCGTAGGGATTGGAGGTCTTATCTTTGCATATCTTAGTTACCGGTGGGGCCGGTTTCATCGGTTCCCACCTCGTCGATGCCTTGCTGGAAGCCGGCCACGACGTGACGGTCTTCGACAACCTGAGTACGGGCTGCCGGGACCAGGTCCCGGAACAGGCCCGGTTCGTTCAAGGCGATATCCGCGATGAAGCGGCATTGAAGGTCCTCTTTGGAGAAGGCCATTTCGACGTCGTCTTCCATGAAGCCGCCCAGACGCAGGTCTCGTACTCCCTGGCCCATCCCCGGGAAGATGCGGAACTGAATGTCCTCGGCCTGATCAACGTCCTGGAACAGTGCCGCCGTCAGGGCGTGCAGAAATTCATCTATTCGTCGTCAGCTGCCGTCTACGGTGATAATCCCAAAGTGCCCTTGGGCGAATCGGAACCGCTGGCACCGGCGTCGTTCTACGGCCTGACCAAAGTGGCTGCAGAAAAGTATATCCAGCTCTATGGCAGCCTGTTCGGCCTGCCCTATGCTATCCTGCGCTATGCCAACGTATATGGCGAACGCCAAGGCAATGGCGGTGAAGGCGGCGTCGTCGGTCTCTTTGCCAGAGCCTTGGCCCGTGGCGAAGACTTGACGATTTTCGGCGACGGCGAACAGTCCCGCGACTTTGTCTACGTCAAAGACGTAGCCCGCGCTAATATCGCCGCTATGGACGGCAAAGTGCCGTCAGGGATTTATAACATCAGCACGCAAATCGAGACGACTATCAATGCGCTGAAAGAAATCCTCTTGTATTTCTCTCATGCCGGTGTGGCCGTTTCTTATGGAGAAGCCCGGAAGGGTGATATTTTCCGGTCGTCCCTGGCTAATGGCAAGGCCATCGAAACGCTTCGCTGGCGGCCGAAGATGAAACTCATGCCAGGCCTTATGGCGACGTATCAATATTTTCTCGAAAGGGAGGAAGCCGAGTGAAAGAAGACAGCAACCATAAATTTTACCTGGTCCGCGAAGACATTTTGCCTGAGGCAATTAAGAAGACCATCAAGGTCAAAGAAATCCTCAAGCATCATCAGACGCGCACGATCAACGAAGCCGTCCGCATGATGGATTTGAGCCGCAGTGCGTACTATAAATATAAGGACTATGTCTTTCCTTTTTACGATGTTACGCAGGGGAAAATCGTTACCCTGTCGGTCATGATCTTCGACCGGCCCGGGGAATTGTCGCAAGTACTCAACACGGTCGCTGCCAATAACGGCAGTATCCTGACCATCAACCAGGGGATTCCCTTGCAGGGAATGGCTGATGTCAGCTTATCCATCGAAACTAAGGATATGACCGTTCCTGTCGATGAATTGATCAAAACGTTGGAAAAGCTGTCCGGTGTCAGCAAAGTAGATATCATCGGACAAGCGTAAGATAAAAAAGGGGGAGTAGGCTCATGAAAAATGTTTCCATTGCCTTGTTAGGATGCGGTACGGTCGGGAAAGGGGTCGTCGACTTACTGGCCATGAATGGTCCGCTCATTGAAGAACAGCTCGATACGAAAATCAACATCAAGCGGGTCCTCATCCGCGATTTGAATAAGTATGAACAGATGGAAGACTTACCCGATTCCATCCAGCTCACGACGGATTTCAACGACATCATCGACGACGATGAAATCGAAATCGTCGTCGAAGTCATGGGCAGTGCCGACTTTGCCAAGGACTGCATCGAACAGTGCTTCCTGCGCGGCAAGAGCGTCATCAGCGCCAATAAGGACCTCATCGCCGATTACGGTATTCCGCTGCTGAAATTGTCCCAGCAGCACAACGTGGACTTCCAGTTCGAAGCCAGCGTCGCCGGCGGTATCCCTATCGTCCGTCCCATGTATTCGTCGCTCAACAGCAACCGTATCGAAGAAATCATCGGTATCATGAACGGCACGACGAACTTCATCTTGTCCAACATGACGGCCCACGGCTCGTCCTATGAAGACGTCCTCAAAGAAGCCCAGGAAAAAGGCTATGCCGAAGCGGACCCGACGAACGATGTCAGCGGTTACGATGCAGCCCGCAAGATCGCTATCCTGGCCACGCTGGGCTTCCATTCGGCTGTGACCTTCAACGATGTCCACGTAGAAGGCATTGAAAACATTGCCAAAGAAGATATTGAACATGCCACGGAAATGGGCTATGTCATCAAGCTCCTGGCCATTGCCCGCCAGGATGAAGACGGCATTTCCCTCAACGTCCATCCGTCCTTTATCCGCAAAGGCCATCCGCTGGCCAACGTCGACGGTGCCTACAACGCCGTCTGCGTCCGCGGCAACTGTGTCGGCGACGTCATGTTCTACGGCCAGGGGGCCGGTTCCCTGCCGACGGCCAGCGCCGTTGTCAGCGATGTCATGAACGTCATCCTTCACCGTAACCTGCAGATGACCGGCAAACGGGGCTATGTCTGGCACGAAGCAAAATTGAAGCCTCAGGCCGACATCGCTTCGCCGTACTACATCCGCATGATTGTCAACAACGCTCCCGGCGTTTTGGCAGCCGTCTCCAAGGTCCTGGCAGAGAACAATATCAGCATCCGTTCCCTCATCCAGAAAGACGAAACGGCAGAAATCGCTGAAATCGTCATCCTCATCGACAAATCGGCAGCCGGTCTGGTCCAGGCTTCGCTCCAGAAGATCGAAGAGTTATCGTGCGTTCGCAAGATTGCGAATGCCATTCGTGTAATCGAGGTGTAAGAAATGACAAAAACGCTGCACGCACAGATCCCGGCCACGTCGGCCAACGTCGGCTCCGGCTTTGATGCCGTCGGGATTGCGCTGACTTTGTACAATGACATTTATTTTACGGAAGAACCGGATAAAGATACGATTACCGTTGAAGTCGAAGGCCTGGGAGTCAATACCCTGCCGCGCGACTTCAATGACAACATGGTCGGCCAGGCCATGAAGGCCGTGGCCATCAAGAACCGCCAGCCTTTGCCCAAAGGAGGTACGCTGCGCCTGGTCAATGCCATCCCGCCGTCCCGCGGCCTGGGCAGCAGTTCGGCAGCCCTCGTCGGCGGCATCCTCATCGGCAATGCTCTGACAGGTAATAAGATGACCCGCGAAGATATGCTGACCATGGCGACGGTCCTCGAAGGCCATCCCGATAACGTGGCTCCTGCCATTTACGGCGGCTTGTCCGTTTCTATTATGGTCGACGGCAAGACCTTGACCAATTCCATTCCCATCGACAATGACCTGTCTTTTATCGCAGTCAGTCCGGAAGTCGAAGTTTCGACGGAAGAAGCCCGCAAGGCCCTGCCTAAGACCATCGACTACCAGAGCGCTGTCTTCAATGTCAGCCGCGTCAGCTTCCTCGTATCTTCGCTGTTCACGAAACAGTATGACCGCATCGCCTACGGCCTGCAGGATAAACTGCATGTGCCCTACCGCATCCGCCTCATCCCCAGTGGTGACCGGGTCATCCAGAAGGCTGTCGAAGCCGGTGCCCTGGGCGCCACCATCAGCGGGTCCGGCTCGACACTCATCGCCTTTGCCACGAATCAGGAAGTACAGATCATGGATGCCATGATCGATTGCTTCAACGACCACGGCATCGCCGCTACGGGCCACATCCTGAAATGCAGCAATGAAGGAGCGAAACTCGTCGAATGATACAAGACATTGGAAATCACACGTACCATGTCGAATACCACCCTGTGCCACTGGCGCAGGATGGTATTCTTCTGTCTTATCAGGGCCGCAAGGTCCTGGTCCGGATTACTGGGGAAAAAGAGTTTACCTACCCGGTCTATCGCGATTATGCCGACGTGGATACAGACCAGTTCCGCTGGCTTTTTGCCGAAGACAAGGCCCAGTTCTACCTGGCTAAGGAAGCCCTGCCGGAACGGGATGGCTTTGCTTACGTCTCTATCAATTTCATGCGCGCTGCCCGGCCGCGTTACCTGGCCTTTGCCGGCATCGCCGGGTTATCCCTGCATAACTGGTACAGCAACCACATTTTCTGCGGCCACTGCGGCCGTCCCATGGCACACAGCGAGAGTGAACGCATGGTGCACTGCGACCATTGCCATACCATGATCTATCCCCGCATCTGCCCGGCCGTCATCGTCGCCGTCCGTCACGGCGATAAACTCCTGGTCTCGAAGTACGCCGGCCGGGAATATAAGAATATCGCCTTGCTGGCTGGCTTTGCCGAAGTCGGCGAAACCATCGAAGAGACGGTTCATCGGGAAGTCATGGAAGAAGTGGGCATCAAGGTCAAGAATCTGCAGTTCTACAAGAGCCAGCCCTGGTGCTTTACGGATACGCTCCTCTTTGGCTTCTTCTGCGACCTCGACGGCGATGATACGTTGAAAGTCGACCACGGTGAACTGGCCACGGCCAGCTGGATCGATCGCCAGGACATTCCGGAAGACACGGAAAAAGCCAGCCTGACCATGGAAATGATGACTTTATTCAAACAAGGGGTCTATTGATTTTACGCGGAGATACCTTGACAGGCCCAGGTAAAATTGCTACAATGTTTATCACATAAAGGCGATGAGCGGAAGAAGCTTTACTTCTTTTTGTCAGCGAGATGCCAGAAATGGTGCGAGGGCATCCAAAGAGGGTAGGGCGCGTCACCCGGGAGCCGGCAGGAGGAAAGGCCTGCCCGTCCAGCAGACGTTACCTGTGCCATGAAGCGGTCGCGCAAGCGGCAAATTAGGTGGTACCGCGGAAGATTCAGCATTCTTTCGTCCTAAGGAATACCCTTAGGCGAGGGAATGCTCTTTTTTTGTTTTGGAGGGAAAACACAGATGAAATGGAATAAGGAACAGTTAGGCGCTTACGCACCGAACGACATTGAAATGTCCTGGTATGATTTTTGGGAAAAGAATGGCTACTTCCATCAGGATCCGGATCCGAGCAAAGAACCGTTCAGCATCGTCATGCCGCCGCCGAACGTCACGGGCCAGCTTCACATGGGCCATGCCCTGGACAATACCCTGCAGGATATCCTCGTCCGCTTCAAGCGCATGGAAGGCTATAACGTCGCCTGGATCCCTGGCACAGACCATGCCGGCATCGCTACGCAGGTAAAGGTCGAACAGCAGCTGGCCAAGGAAGAAGGCAAGAGCCGCTATGACATCGGCCGTGAAGAATTTCTCAAACGCGTCTGGGCCTGGAAGGAACAGTACGGCAGCCGCATCGAAAAACAGGTCCGCCGCCTCGGTTCTTCCTGCGACTGGAGCCGCAAGCGCTTCACCATGGATGATACCTGTGCCCGCGCCGTCCGCGAAGTCTTCGTCACGCTTTATGAAAAAGGCCTCATCTATCAGGGCCAGCGCATTACCAACTGGTGCCCGCACTGCCATACGGCCCTGTCGGACATCGAAGTTGACCATTCCGACGTGCAAGGCCATTTGTGGTACATCAAATACCCCGTTGTCGGTGAAGACGACTATATCATGATTGCCACGACTCGTCCGGAAACAATCATGGGCGATACGGCTGTTGCCGTCAACCCGGCTGATGATCGCATGAAGAAGTACATCGGCAAGAAAGTCGTCGTCCCCCTCGTCGACCGCGAAGTCGAAGTCATTGCTGACGATTACGTCGATATCGGCTTTGGTACTGGCGCCGTCAAGATTACGCCGGCTCACGACCCGAACGACTTTGAAATGGGCCAGCGCCACAACCTGGAATCCATCATGATTATGAACCTCGACGGTACGATGAACGAAAAAGCCGGTGCGAAATACAACGGCATGACCCGTGAAGATTGCCGTAAAGCCGTCGTCGCTGACTTGAAAGAATTGGGCCTCCTCGATCATATCGAAGAATTGACCCATGCCGTCGGCCATTGCTCGCGCTGCAAGACGACGGTCGAACCCTTCGTCACCAAGCAGTGGTTCGTCAAGATGAAACCGCTGACCGAAGCAGCCCTCAAAGCCGTCGAAGATGGCCACACGAAATTCATCCCGGATCGTTTCGTCAAGATTTACAACCATTGGCTGGAAGATGTCCACGACTGGTGCATCAGCCGCCAGCTCTGGTGGGGCCATCAGATCCCTGTCTGGTACTGCGACGACTGCGGCAAGTCGTCTGTCAGCCGTGAAGACATTACGGAATGTCAGCACTGCCACAGCAAACATATCCACCGCGACCCGGACGTCCTCGATACGTGGTTCAGCTCGGCCCTCTGGCCTTTCTCGACAATGGGCTGGCCTGATAAGACGCCGGATCTCCAGCAGTTCTTCCCGACCAGCGTCCTGGTCACGGGCTATGACATCATCTTCTTCTGGGTTGCCCGCATGATGTTCATGACCTGTGAATTCATGAAAGATATTCCTTTCAAGAACGTTTTCATCCACGGCTTGGTCCGCGATAGCCAGGGCCGCAAGATGAGTAAATCTTTGGGCAATGGCATCGATCCCCTGGGCGTCTGCGAACAGTATGGCGCCGACGCATTGCGTTTCACTTTGGTTACGGGCAACACACCGGGGAATGACATGCGCTTCTACATGGAACGCGTCGAAGCAAACCGCAACTTTGCCAATAAAATCTGGAACGCTTCTAAATTCGTCATCATGAACCTCGGCGATTTCGACGAAACCTTCGTTCCTGAAGATAAAGACCTGACCTTGGCTGACCGCTGGATCCTCACGTCCTTCAATGAAACCGTCACGAAAGTCACGGAAGACCTCGATAAATTTGAACTCGGCGACGCTGCCGATGCCGTTTACAACTTCATCTGGAATTCCTACTGCGACTGGTACATCGAACTGGCCAAGAAACGCCTTTACCAAGCTGAAAGCGAACGGGACAAGCATACGGTCCAGTACGTCCTGGTCTATGTCCTGACGCATACCCTGGAAATGCTCCATCCTTTCATGCCTTTTGTTACGGAACATCTCTGGCAGCACCTGCCTCATGAAGGCGAAAGCATCATCGTCGCTCCCTGGCCGAAGACGCAGGATAAATGGAATTTCCCGTCCGATGCCGCTACCATGAATACCATGATGGAAGCCATCAAGGGCATCCGTAACCTCCGTGCTGAATCGAACGTCCCCATGGGCAAAAAGGCTCCGGTCATCCTGGCCCCGGCTACGGAAGACATGGCTCAGACTTTGAAGACCTACGAAGATTACTTCCATACTCTGGCCTTTGCCGATAAAGTAACTCTCCTGGCTGCCGGCGATGCTAAACCGGAAAATGCCGTCGTCGCCGTCGTCCCGGGCATTGAAGTCTACTTACAGCTCAAAGACCTCATCGACGTAGAAAAAGAAACGGCCCGTGTCCAGAAGGAACAGGAAAAGCTCCAGAAGGAAATCGCCCGCCTCGACAAGAAATTGTCCAACCAGGGCTTCCTGTCGAAAGCACCGGCAGCGGTCGTCGAAAAAGAAAAGGGCAAGCTCGCCGATTACCAGGAAAAGATGGCTGCTCTGACCAAACGCATGGAAGATTTGGCCAAACTCTAAGAGGCAGTTATGACCTACGAACAAGCAATCGACTATCTGGAATCAGCCAATGTCTTTGGCATCCAGCTGGGACTCGGGCGTATCCAGGCTTTACTGGAACGCCTGGGCAATCCCCAGAATAACTATAAGACCATTCACATCACCGGGACCAATGGCAAGGGCTCGGTGACGGCCATGATCGCTTCCGTCCTGACGGAAGCCGGCTTCCGGACGGGCCGCTACACGTCGCCTCATCTGGAAGATTACACGGAACGGATCCATATCGACCATCACGATATTTCCCGTGACGACTTCGCCAAAGCCGTAGCCGTCGTCAAAGACGCCGTGACGGCCATGGTCGCTGCCGGCGGGGAAGGGCCGACGGAATTTGAAATGATTACGGCTGCCGCTTTCTGGTATTTCGACTACATCGGCGTCGATTACGCCGTCATCGAAGTCGGCCTGGGCGGCCTCCTCGATTCGACGAACGTCATCGTCCCCGTCGTATCGGTCATTACCAATGTCGCCATGGATCACATGAAATACTGTGGCAATACGATCGAAGCCATTGCCGAACAGAAGGCGGGCATCATCAAAGAAGGTGTCCCTGTCGTCACGACGGCTGATGGGGCCGCTTTGAAGGTCATCGCCCGCAAGGCCTATGAAAAGCACAGCCGCCTCTACGCCCTGGACCACAGTTTCGACGTCGTCGGCAATGCCGGGCCGGAAGACCCGGCAACGGGGCAGATGGTGACGGTCCGCGAAAAGTACGGCTTTGCCATTACGACGGTCCTGCCGCTTTTGGGAAAACACCAGCGGACGAATTGTGCCGCTGCGCTCATGACCCTGCTCATCCTGGCCCGCCATGAAAAGAAACTGACCCGGACGGTCCTGGAAAACGGCATCCGTCACGTCCAGTGGCCAGGCCGCTTCCAGGTCTTCAAGGCCGGAGATATCGACGTCGTCCTCGACGGGGCCCATAATCCGGCCGGTATCGATACCTTCTGCAAGACCTATGAAGATGTCTTTGCCTCGCGGAAGCGGGTCTTCCTGTTCTCCGTCCTGGCCGATAAAGATTACAGCCAGATGGTACGGGAACTCTTCCACGACGACGATTACGTCATCTGCGCGCCGGCACCGACGCCTCGCTCGGCTGACCCGAAAGCCATGGCGGCCATGCTGCCGTGTAAAGCCGACTGGGCCGGCACCATCGCCGAAGGCCTGGATAAAGCCCTGGCCGCAGTCCAACCGGACCAGGTCCTGTGCATCGTCGGCTCCCTGTACATCCAGGGAGAAGTCCGGAAATACTTCCGGGATAGATATTGTATGGAATTGTGATATTTGACAACTTCAAACCTCAAACTCAAAAAGGGCTTGTCGCCGTGCGACAAGCCCTTTTCATTGCGCCTTTGCGCCTTGTTATGGTAAAATGATACATATATTTTACACGGAACGTAAGGAGCGAACGTTATGAAGCGGATAATACGGACTGGCAGTACGCCAGCCGAGCGGGCACGGCTGCGCGTCGTCTATGCCATGGCAGGGACTGTTTTTTTTATGCCTTTGAACTTGTTCATCATGGAAGGCTTTTTCATCATTGCCCTGGGACTGGGGCTTTATTATTGTAAAAAATATCCTAAACTGACCTTGCGCCAGTCGCCGCTGTCCCTGCCGGCAGCCGGTTTTGCCCTGGCCGCCTTCCTGTCCCTCGTGGGCTCGCCACACTTCCTCTTGGGAACGGCTTTTTACGTCTTCACGGTCTTGCAATACGTCGTGCTCTACTATGGTATCCTCTTGTTCGTCCGTCATTCCTGGGAGCGGCGCCTGCTCTTTTCGACGCTCCTCCTCAGTGCTTTCATCGTCGCCCTGTACGGCCTGTACCAGTATGCCCATATGCTGACCCTCCACGAAGCCGAATGGGTCGATAATTCAGCCTTTCCCATGCTGCGGCGCCGCATGTATTCGACATTGTACAACCCCAACTTATTGTCTGCCTTCCTGCTGATCATCATGAGTGCGGCGGCGTCGATGATGATCTGTACCCGCCACCGCTGGCATCATGTCATGTACCTGGCCTTTTTTGCCATCCTGGCCTTGTGCCTGGTCCTGACCTATTCACGTGGTGCCTGGCTCAGCGTCTGCGCCCTGGTCTTTTTCTTCGGCCTCTTCTGGGATAAACGGGTATGGCTCCTCTTTTTGGCAGGTCCTTTGATCCTGGCCTTTTATCACGGTGGCGTCGCCGACCGCCTGATGTCCATTTTCAGCCACAGCGAAGCGGATACGTCCGTGTCCATGCGCATGGACATGTGGGAAGCGGCTATTGCCATGTTCGTCGACCATCCCGTCCTGGGTATCGGCTGGGGCGCTTTCAAGCACGTCTATCCGGTATATAATGAATTGATTCAGGAAGCGGGCATCGTCATCTTCCACGCCCATAATATGTACCTCAACATCCTGGCTGAAACGGGCCTGGCTGGCTTTTTTTTCGGCTTATGGTTCTTCTTCGGCAATGCCTGGTATGCCATCGGCTATTTGCGCAGCCATAAGGAACATACCTTTGACCGTTCCCTGGCCATGAGCCTGGCTGCCGCCGTCTTGTCCCTGGCCATCAGCGGTATGAGCGACTACGATTTATTTAGTACCCAGATTTCACTTACCTTTTGGCTCATGAGCGCCCTTTTCGCCAATATGTACGGCGAAGAATGTGAAAAAAACAGCAAAAATAGTTTGCGAAATAATTCACAATGATATATAATAAGCTTGTGACTATTATCACTAGATAAGATGACTTATAGCTATAGGGAATAGCTTGGGACATAGTTGGAGGGTATTATCCATGAGACAGAAAAAGGCAATATCGGATGCTGTCATCGAACGATTGCCGCTGTACTACAGGGACTTGCTGTTATTGCAAGATGCGGGAATCGATATTATCTCATCCGAAAAATTAGGGGAACGACTCGGCATTACACCGGAACAGATCCGTAAAGACCTGACCTGCTTCGGCGCTTTTGGGAAAAAGGGCGTAGGCTATTACGTCAGCGAATTATGCCAGCAGATCGTAGAAATCATCGGTCTGCAGCAGCATTGGAAAATCGGCATCGCCGGCATCGGCCATCTCGGCTGGGCCTTGGCGAACTATAAGACTTTCGGCCGCCTGGGCTTCCGCACGACAGGCTTGTTCGACGTCGATCACCGTATCATCGGCCAGAACGTCGGCGGCGTCGAAGTCACGCCGATTTCCGAAATGGGCGAAGTCATTCAGCGCGAAGGCATCCAGATCGGCATCATTACGACGCCGGCAGCCGTTGCCCAGCAGGTCGCCGACCAGATGGTCGCTGCCGGCATCCGGGGCATCCTGTCCTTTGCACCGCTGCGCCTGACCGTACCAGACGGCATCTTCGTCTTCCGCGAAGACCTGTCCATCGGCCTGAGCCGCATTTCGTACTATTTAACGAATAAGAAAGATTAGTGGTTCGTGGCTCGTGGCTAACCACTAAAAAGGCTTGTCGCCGTGCGACAAGCCTTTTTCTATGCTATAATATTCCTACATTCCAACACTTATAGAATGAGGTGATACTATTATGGATTCTATCTACGGTTCCTATGGACCGGCTTTGGACGCGACGCTGAATGATATTATCGGCCGTATCCAGGCTTATAGTGATGATATGAAGAAAAAGACGGGCGAAGCCGCTTATGAACATCTGATTTACCGCATCAAGTCGGAAAACAGCATGCGGGAGAAATGCGACCGCAAGGGCCTGCCGCAGACGGCTTACTCGGCGCTCCACGATATCCGCGATGCCATCGGTATCCGCATCGTCTGCTGCTTCCTCGATGATATTTACAGGGCCATTGATTTCCTCAAAAGCCTGGACGGCGTCCGCATCGTCGAAGAAAAAGATTATATCCGCCACGTCAAACCCAATGGCTACCGCAGTTACCACGTCATTTTGGAACTGGAAGAACCTTATGAAGACGTGACTGGCGCCAATCCGGGCCATTTTTACGCTGAAGTCCAGCTGCGCACGATTGCCATGGATTCCTGGGCCAGCCTGGAACACCAGATGAAATACAAGCATGACATCAAGAATCCGGAACTCATCGTCCGGGAACTCAAGCGCTGTGCCGATGAACTGGCATCGTGCGACGTGTCCATGCAGACTATCCGCAATTTGATCCATGCACAAGAATAAGGGGGAATTGTCATGCGCCTTCTCTTAGCTGAAGATGAAAAAGAAATGTCCGCTGCCTTAGTGGCAATCCTGACCCATTCCGGGTACGAAGTGGACGCCGTCTATGATGGCCAGGCTGCCGTCGATAAGGCCCTGTCCCAGTCGTATGACTGCATGATCTTCGATATCATGATGCCCAAGAAGGACGGCGTCCAGGCCTTGAAGGAAATCCGTGAAAAAGGGAATATGACGCCGGTCATCATGCTGACGGCCAAAGCCGAAATCGACGACCGCATTACCGGCCTCGATGCCGGTGCTGATGATTATCTGACCAAGCCCTTCGCCATGGGGGAACTTTTGGCCCGCCTGCGCTCTCTGACGCGGCGGTCGACGGCCTTTACACCGTCGAAACTCACCGTCGGCAATGTCGAACTCGACGTGGAAGAACAGGAACTGGCCTGCCGCAACTCCATCCGCCTGGCCAATAAGGAAACGAAGCTCATGAGATTCTTTATGGCTAATGTTGGCAAAACCTTGTCGACAGCTCAGATTTTTGACAATGTATGGGGCGACGAAGATGATGTCGACGATAGCATCGTCTTTATTTATGTCTCTTATTTACGGGAAAAACTCGAAGCCGTCCAGGCCGATGTCGAAATCGTCGGCGAAAGAGGGCAGGACTATGTCCTGACTTTGAAAGAAGCGTCTGCGGAGGTCTAGACCATGAATATGATCAAACGCCTGCGCCGTAAATTCATCATCATGGCGACAATCGGCGTCCTCGTCGTCCTCGGCGGCGCCCTGGGCCTCATCAATACCATTGCCTACATGCGTATGCATCAGCAGGTCATGTCGGTCTTGACCTACATCATCCACAACGACGGCGCTGTGCCCCAGAAAATCGGCGGCGATGACGGCAGTTTTTTCAGCGACCCGTCATGGACGGAAGAAACGCCGGAATTCGCCTATCAGATACGCTTTTTCAGCGTCCTCGTCAATGCCAATGGCTATGCGCAGCATATCGATATCCAGCATATCGCCTCGTTTTCTGAAAAGGAAGCCATCGAGTACGCCCGGACGACCGTTGCCGAAGCCAGGAAAAGTGGGGAGAACCAGGGATTCTTCAAGAAAGGGCGGGCCAGTTATGCCTATATGATCATGCCTGACGACGACGGTAGTTTCCTCATCGTCATCCTGGACTGCACGCGCGACGTCGCCGCAGTCTCTTCGTTCATGCGCTATTCCCTCTGGTTCGGCCTGGGCTGTGTCGTCCTCTACGTCCTCATCCTGGCGGCCATGTGCAACGTCGCTATCCGGCCTTTCGTCCGCAACATGGAGAACCAGAAACGATTCATCACCAACGCCGGCCATGAGCTCAAGACGCCGATTGCCATCATTTCAGCCAATGCCGAAGCCATCGAGATGCTCAACGGCCAGAGTCAGTGGACAGACAGCATCCTCAAGCAGGTCCGCCGCCTGTCCAATCTTATCCAGGACCTGATCATGCTGTCCAAGATGGGCGAACGCTCGCAAGTCGATTTAGTCATTACCGATGTCGACTTGTCGGCCACGGTCCGGTCTGTCGCCGAATCCTTCCAGCAGCTGGCTGTTGATGCGGAAAAGACCTTGCATACTGATATTGCCGATGGCATCCATGTCAAAGGCGACAGCAAATGCCTGTATGAACTGGTCAATATCCTCGTCGACAATGCCGTCAAGTACTGCGATGACCACGGGGACATCCAAGTTTCCCTGCGCCGTCCCCGCCTGGGAAGGGGGGCTGTCGTCGCCGTGACCAATACCTATGCCGATGGGGCCAATGTCGACTATTCCCGCTTCTTTGAACGCTTCTACCGCGGCGATACGTCCCATAACAGCCAAAAAGCCGGCTATGGCATCGGCCTGTCTATGGCCGAAGAATTGACGAAACTCATGGACGGTAAAATCAATGTGTCGTATAAAGCCCAACGTATAACGTTTACTGTTCGCCTGGGCTGATTTTCCCTATAGGGAAAGCGCCTGACCTGTGATATAATGTGACCAACATCACTTTTATTCAGGGGGAAGATAACAATGGAAATGCAAATGGAATACATCCGTAAATTACCGGAACCGCAGGAATTGATGGAACAATTTCCCATCGACGACAAGGTCAAAGCCATCAAGGCGAAACGGGATGAAGAAATCAAGGACATCCTGACAGGAAAAGATGACCGTTTCCTGCTCATCATCGGGCCCTGCTCGGCCGATAACGAACCGGCCGTCCTCGATTATATCCACCGCCTGGTCAAAGTCCAGGAACAGGTCAAAGATAAAATTTTCATCATTCCGCGCGTCTATACCAGCAAACCGCGTACTATCGGCGTCGGCTACAAAGGCATGCTCCACCAGCCCGACCCGGAAGGCAAGGAAGACATGCTGGGCGGCATCATCGCCATCCGTGAAATGAATGCCCGCGTCGTCCGCGAAACGGGCTTTACCTGTGCCGAAGAAGTCCTCTATCCGGAAATCTTCCGCTACCTGTCGGACCTCTTGTCCTATGCGGCCGTCGGCGCCCGGTCTGTCGAAGACCAATTCCATCGCATGATTGCCAGTGGGGTCGGTATCCCTGTGGGCATGAAGAACCCGACATCTGGTGATATTTCGGTCATGCTCAACTCCATCGAAGCGGCTCAGCATACACAGGACTTCCTCTTCCGCGGCTGGGAAGTCCGCACAAAGGGGAACCCGCTGGCTCATGCCATCCTGCGCGGTTACGTCGATAGTTTCGGCAACAGTATGCCCAACTATCATTATGAAAACCTCCAGCGCCTGTACGAAGCCTATGGTAAGCGTGACCTGGCCTATCCGGCCGTCATCGTCGACGCCAACCATGCCAACTCGGGCAAGAAATACCTGGAACAGATACGCATTGCCAAAGACGTCATCCATAGCCGCAAGCACTCGGCTGACATTAAACAACTGGTCAAGGGTTTGATGATTGAAAGCTACATCGAAGATGGCAATCAGAAAATCAGCGAAGGGACCTACGGTAAATCTATTACCGACCCCTGCCTGGGCTGGGAAAAATCGGAACGCCTCATCTACGACATGGCAGAATTATTGTAATTAGTGGTTCGTAGCGGCCTTATGGACGCAACGTAGGGGCCGTCCTGATAAGGCGGCCCGCTTTTCTTTGAATTTAAGACCACCCACTAACCACTAGCCACTAAAAAAGCGCTGTCGCACGTGCGACAGCGCCTTTTTTTTAAAATGTATCCAACAAGGTGTACCCTTTCCCGCGGAGGAACGTTTCCGTTTCCATTTCGCGGGTCTTGAAGACGGCGACCGGTGTGCCGGCCTGGCGATTATAGGAAATGTACAAATAATCGATGGAGATGTTGGCCTGGCGGAGATTGTCGAGAATCTTGTCCAGGCAGCCCGGCGTATCGCCCATTTCGACGGCGACGACTTTGTCTGCATGACACTGGTAGCCGGCTTCCTGTAATTTGGCAACAGCCAGTTCCGGGTCGGTGACGATGAGACGGATGATGCCGAATTCGGCGCTGTCATTGGCCAGCATCGTGTAGATATTGATATTGGCATCGGCCAGGACCGACGTCATCTTGCGCAAAGCGCCTTTAGTATTTTCAGCGAATACAGAAACTTGATTGAGCATAAATCGAAATCCCCCTTGGTGATAAAATATTGTGACGTTGTCCCCATTTTACCATAAAAAGACAGGCTTGTAATGGGGATGGAATTTGTTAAACGTTTCAGAATGGGCGAGTCATGATATAATAAAAGCATAGGAACTATGTTTTTTACGATACGAGGTGAGGGCTATGCCAGCTCGATTGATCATCTTCTTATTTTTACTGCTCACAGGCACTGCCAAACTCTATATGTGGCTCGGCGTCACGGACCCCTTGAAAGCCGTCATCGCGGCGACCCTGACGACCTTTGTCATCATCTGTGGCCTGCGGCGGAGCGGCCAGAAACGGGACGAACAAAAAGAACGGGAAAAGACAGCAGCAGCTGAAAAAGAAAAAATCCAGTCGGCCCAGGAACCCGTAAAGACGAAATATCGACTCGATGCCGACGATGCGGCTTTCCTGTCAGCCGTCGGCACAGGCCTTATCCTGCACGAACTCCACGAACGGAACAAAGAACGAGAACGGGCCGAACGCGATTACGACGGGAATTGGGATAACCCCGATGACGACAGCCAGTATGATGACTGGGAGTAGGGGAAATGGGGAAACCAATTATTAAGAAGGCGATTTTTTATGGAAAGAAAAATTAAAGAATTTTCTAATGGAACATATCTATCATTTGATACCGGATATTTTGATGATTGGTGTGTATATTTAACGAATAGAAATGGCCGAAGGTATTCGCCTAAAGATTCAGATTATTTTACAATATTGAAAGAATATGCTAATAAATATGGTTACAAAAGGATATATGGAGACTTTATACAGATATATAATTTAACCGGTAAAGTAGCTGAACTGTCTGTATTACAAAAAATTTCGATGATAGCATATACTTATCAAGAAGATTCGGAACTTTTAGATATCATTTTTTCAATTCTTTACATGGGAATGATTGCAGAGGAAAATAAAAAAGGAACTCATTTAGGAAAAAGAATAAAAAGGCTTGGCATATACACATTGTTAATAGAGCAAAAAAAAGTAGATTATGCAGCCAATTTTATGCGTCATATGGGATGGCGTGAAATTGATTCTTTGTGTAGAGAAAGAGGTTTTTAGATTTTTTGTTGGTAGAAAAATTTATATTGAATGATAGCCAAATGACTCATATATGAGAAGGGGGATTCTCATATATGAGTCGTTTGGCTTATTCAATAAGTGAATTAATGGCCTATTTTAATTGCAATATATCTAAAGGAATTTCATTG